>CAZSVT010000038.1:0-17118 GCA_964610365.1 uncultured Isosphaeraceae bacterium | reverse complement strand
ATGGCCCGATGGTGACTTGCGCCATCGCTGATCAACGACCCGTGATCCGCGGTGTCGATGAGGATCGTGCGCGATCGATCAACAGCGCACCGACGCGCTACAGTCGCTTCGATCCTGTGGTACCGCCGCCACGCTGGCGTGAGTGGAACGCCACCACCGAAAAGGCTTGTTCAATCGCCCGTGCGATTGAATCAAGAGAGAGGAGTTCAATATGAACCTCGGGACACGAGTCAGCGCGATGATGCTCGCAATGTGCGTCCTCGGCATCGGCATGGATCGGGCGGCGTGGGCACGACGCAATGAAGTCACGATCTACGAGCAGACCTGGACGTATGAGTGGGGTCCAGAGTTCGACCAGTTCGAGGTTGAATTCCAGAGCGGTCCTCCCGGTTTCATGCTCTCATTGGGACAAATCACCGAAGACACGACGGGTGGAGGCGTCCTGTATGGGTACGGCGGCTTCGGTGGAGTCCTCGGTATCCAATGGTCCAGTCCGGGCGTCACGCCAGACGGAGCATTCGCATACACATTCGCCTGGGTCAATCCATGGCCGGGGATCTCTCTGGAATGGAGCATGAGTTCCGTCAAGGTCTGGAATGACGGCGTGGTGCTCGGAACAGTGCACTCCCAGCCGACCCCACCCGGCGATCAATGGGGGCTGTTCAATACGGAGGGCACTTTGATCGGCGAGTTCACCATGGTGGAAACGGAAACTCCTGCGCCCGGGACCGTCGGCCTCCTGACGATCGCGGGAGCGGCAGTGCGGCGGCGGCGGCGCTTGGGCTGAAATCCGGGCATCGAGCCGCAGCACCGGGGGATGCGAGGAGCTGTCCAACGTCCGTGCGGCTGCACGCCACATTCATGGGTGCAGCCGCCTATTCATGGGACCGATCCGCGACCGTGCATGAAGCCCTTGCGCTCTAGCAAGGGTCGGGGGGCCACTCTGGCGAGCCAGATCAACGCGTCTTCATCCGCTGCTCGATCTCGTCCGCGTCCTTGACGATCGACGGCGTGAGCACGGTGGCGCCGGCCTTCGTCACCAGCACATCGTCCTCGATGCGCACGCCGAGCCGCTCCTGGGGGATGTAGACGCCCGGCTCGATGGTGACGACGGCGCCGACGGCGAGCGGCGCATCCGGCGAGACATCGTGCGTCTCGAGGCCCAGGTGATGGCCGATTCCGTGGATGAAGAAGTCGCCCAGGCCCGCCGTGCGGATGACGGCGCGGGCTGCTTCGTCGATGTCCAGCAGCGTGCGCCCGGCGCGGCAGGCGCGGATCGCGGCGCGCTGGGAATCGAGGACGACCTCGTAGACCTGGCGCTGGCGCTTCGAGAAGCGGCCGTTGACCGGGTAGGTGCGCGTCACATCGGCGGCGTAGCCGTTCCAGCGGGCGGCCGAGTCGATCACGATGCAGTCGCCGTCCTCCAGGCGCTGGTCGTTGGCGTGGTAGTGGAGCACCGTGGCGTTGAATCCGCCGCCGGCGATGGTGCGGTACGCGAGCGTGCGGGCGCCGTGCTCGCGGTAGGCCTGCTCGATGACCCGCTGCACATCGAACTCGTTCTGGCCGGGGCGGAGCGAACGGAGCACCGCGTCGAATCCCGCGGCCGTGATCTCCCCGGCGCGTCGGATGCACGCGACCTCCGCGGGGCTCTTGGCCGCGCGCATGAGGGCGATCGTCGGCGTGCGGTCCTCGATGACGCAGCCCGGGATGCGCTCGGCGCTGCGGCGGAAGAGTTCCAGGTCGGGCGAGACGGGCGAGGTGTGCGCCGAGAGCGGCATGAGGCAGGCCAGGCGCTTCGTGCGCCGGGCCGCTTCGAGCAGGAGCCGCGGCAGCATGGTGGTGCGCAGCACCGTCTCGAAGCCCGTGCGCTCGCGCAGCGCCGAGCCGATCTCGTGCCGGAAGCCGTCCCACTTCTCCACCTCGGGATTGAGCGGCTTCAGGAGCAGCGCGATCCGCTTCGACGGCTGCGGATGCGAGGGATCGAAGAGGATCATCGCCCCCGGCTCCCCCGTGACGCCGCTCAGGTACTCGAAGTGGGCGTGCGGGCGGTAGGCATGGTCGAGGTGCGGGTCGGCATCGCCGGCGACGACGAGCCCCACGGCGCCCTTCAGCGCCTGGAGCACCCGCCGACGGCGGGAGGCGAACTCGGCGGAGGCGATGGAGGGCGCGAGGGATGCGCGGGCGGCGCCGCGCGCCGGGTGTGTTCGGGGCATGGGATGGAGAGCGTACGGCCCGCGGCGACGCGGGTTGCGGTCAGCGTCGAGCCGCGGACTGGCCGAGCTGCACGCCGGTCGCCCCGCGGCAGCGACCGCCGCAGCAGCCCGCGGCGTGCTCGTCGAGCAGCCGGTCGGCATAGGTCATCATCGCGTCGCGGAGCTGCTGGAAGCTGTCGAGCACGTAGAGGATCGGCTGGTAGTGGTCGATCTCGAAGGCCGTGTCGCAGACGCGATCGAGATCGAAGGGGCGTCGCTCCACCGCCGTGGACTCCAGCGCGTGCCGGCTCTCGCCGGGGCTGGAGATGAGGCCGCTTCCGTAGAGCTTGAGGGCGCCGTCCTCGCGGATGAGACCGAACTCCACCGTGAACCAGAAGAGCCGCGCCAGCCGCTCGGTGTGCATCGGATCGTTCGTGGTGAGCGCCGCCTGGCCGTAGGTCTGGAGGAAGTCGGCGAAGACGGGATCCGCGTGGAGCGGAACATGGCCGAAGACATCGTGGAAGATGTCCGGCTCGGGCAGGTAGTCGATGGACTCCTTGGGCCGGATCACGATGGTGGTGGGGAACTCGCGGCGCGCGAGACACGCGAAGAAGGCCTTGGCGGGGATGTAGCCCGGCACGGCGCGGCTCTGCCATCCGGTGAGCTGCCGGAGGTAGGTATTGATGCTCTTCGGACCTTCGAGGTACGGGATGTGGTCCCGCACCAGCCGGATGTTGCGCGCGCCGGAGAGATACACGGCGCTGGCGCGCTCGGCGAGGAACTCCATCTGCCGGTCGTAGAGGATGCGCCAGGTCTCCTGGTTCTCCTCCGTGTAGCCCTCGTACCGCTGCTCGATGTAGACCTTCGTGATGTCGGTGAACCCGGGCTCGCCGAAGTGATTGGCGGCCTCCTGCGCGGCCTTGGCCTGGCCGTCGTCGATCATCGCGTGATTGAGGCTTCCCGACATCTTCGACTCTGCCATGGGGCGCTCCCTGATGCGACGGAGTCGATCGGCATGCGATCGGCGCCGCAGTGGAACCATCCTACGACGCCGCGAGCGCCTGCTCCACCACGCGCAGGGCCTCGGCGCCATCGCCCGACGGCGCGGCGAAGGCGGCCGCGGACAACGGCTCCGGGAATCGCACCCGGACGACCTCGAAGGCCCGGCGGACATCCAGGCCGCCGCCGTCGATGCCCACCGCCACCGGCGACTCCGACGCGAGGTTCGCCGCCGCGCAGGCGCGGCGCAGGAGCGCTCGATCGCCGTGGTTGAGCTGCCGGAGCAGCATGGGCTCCACCGCCGCCAGCGGATTCGGCGCCTCGAGCGCCTCGCCGTCGATGAAGTGGCCCAGGAAGCGCGCCGCATCCACGCGCATGGCGGCCCAGCGCACGTCCGGTGGATCACCGTGGTAGATGCGCCAACGGTCCGCGAGCGCGCCGTCGGGGCCCTGTTCGTCGAAGGCCTCCATCGTCACCATCAGGTGCAGGCTCTCCTCCGAGTCGTCGGGGAGCTCCAGCACCGTCTCGAGCGCGCAGAGCATGGCCACCATCACCGACGCCACGAGGCGCCCGTCGGGCGCCACCACCACCTTGATCGCCAAGGCATCCCCGTCGAAGCGGATGCGACCGGAGAGATGGCCGCGGAGGAACTCGCGAGCGCGATCGACGATCTCGTCGGACATCGTCGCCGAGCGTACCGGGGCGGAGGGCCCGCCCGCGGACGGCGATACGATCCGCCGCGTGACGCTCATCGCCGTCGCCATCCCGGTCGACGACGCCGCGGAGGTGGACGCGGCGATCGAGGCGGCCGTCCGCGCCGCACGGGACGGCGCGGATCTCGTGGAATGGCGCGTGGACGGGCTCGCGGATCGGCTGCTGCCGGGCGATTCGGCCTCGGCGCTGCGCCTGGTGCGACGGCTGATCGCCGAGTCGCCCAAGCCGTCGATCGTGACGGTGCGCAGCGCCGACGAAGGCGGCGCGTGGCGCGGCCCCGACGACGCGCGCGTGGCGTTCCTGGAAGCGCTGGGGGCCGGTGATCCGGCGCCGCGCTACCTCGACCTGGAGCTCGCCGCGTTCGAGCGCAGCGCCAATCTCCGGCAGAAGGCGAGGCTGGCGGTGCAGCACGATCGCCAGCCGCGCGATCTCAAGACCTCGCTCATCCTGAGCGCCCACGACTTCGGATCACGCCCGGCGGACCTGCTTTCGCGCCTGGCGCGCATGGTGGACGAGCCGGCGTGCGCGGTGGCGAAGCTGGCGTGGCGCGCGCGGTCCCTCCGGGACGATCTCGAGGCGTTCGAGCTGCTCCTCGAGCGTCGCACGCCGACGGTGGCGCTCTGCATGGGCGAATTCGGGCTCCCGAGCCGCGTGCTGGCGCCGAAGTTCGGCGGCTTCCTCACCTTCGCCCGCGCGGAGGCGATGGACGAGACTGCGGCGGGACAGCCCACCGTGCGTGAACTGCTCCGGCGCTGGCGCTTCCGCCGCATCGGACCCGCCACCGAGACCTTCGGGGTCATCGGCTGGCCGGTGGGACACTCGCGCTCGCCGGTGCTGCACAACGCAGGCTTCGACGCCCTCGGCATCGACGCGATCCACCTGCCGCTCCCCATCGAGGGAAGCTGGGAGAGCTTCAAGGCCACGGTGGGGGCGATGATCGACTTCGAGCCGCTCTCCTTCCGCGGCGCCAGCGTGACGATCCCGCACAAGGAGCACCTGGTGCGATTCGTGCGCGAACGGGGCGGCGCGCTCTGTCCGATCAGCCGGCGCTGCGGCAGCGCGAACACGCTCGTGGTGCGCCGGCGCGACGGCGTCCCCGCGCTGGAAGCCGTGAACACCGACGCCCCGGCGGCGCTGGCGGCGCTCCTGGGCGCCGGGCATCGACGGATCGGCCGGGCGGCGCTCCTCGGCGCCGGGGGCGCGGCGAGGGCGATCGCCGCGGGACTGCTCGATCACGGCGCGGAGGTCGTGGTCTTCAATCGCTCGGTGGAGCGCGCCGAGGCGCTCGCGCGGGAGCTCGGTGCCGAGCGAGGGCTCGGCGCCGAGCCGCTGCACGCCGCCGAGCGGGGCGAAGCGGGGGCGCCGCGGATCTCCGTGGGCGGGCGGCTCTCCGACGCCGTCGCGGCGGGCGATTTCGACGCGGTGGTGAACTGCACCAGCGTGGGCATGGAAGGCGGACCGGCCGAGGGTGCGTCGCCGCTGCCGGAGGCCTTCCCGTTCCGCGCGGGCATGGTGGTGATGGACGCCGTCTATCGACCGCGCGAGACGCCGCTGCTGCGGGCGGCACGGGCCGCGGGCGCCGCCACGGTCGACGGGACGGCGATGTTCGTCCTCCAGGCCGAGGCGCAGTTCGCCGCGTGGACGGGGCGCCCGCCGCCTGCCGGACTCTTCGCCCGGGTGCTCGAGCAGCCGGAGTGCGAGCCGTGAGCCACTCGACGCCGCGTCTCCGCGATGCCGGGCGGCCGGCGCTCATGGCCCTGGGCGTGCTCGCGGCGCTCAACCTCCTCAACTACATCGATCGCTACCTGATCTCGTCGCTCGTCACGCTCATCCAGAAGCCTCCGGACGAGGGCGGCATCGGCATCAGCGACGCGGAGGCCGGCTTCGTCGGCGCCGCATTCATGATCGTCTACACGCTGACCGCGCCCGTCTTCGGCGCGCTGGCGGACCGGATGCCGCGCCTGCACCTGCTGGCCTTCGCGGTGGTGGCGTGGAGCCTGCTCACGGCGGCGTGCGGACTCTCGGTGGGGTTGATATCGCTGCTCGCCTTCCGCGCCCTCACCGGCGTGGGCGAGGCCGCCTACGCGTCGATCGCCCCGGCGGTGCTGGCCGACGAGTTCAAGCCGTCGGTCCGTGCGCGGGTCATGGCCGTCTTCAACGCGGCGATCCCGGTCGGCGCGGCCCTCGGATTCGTGGTGGGTGGCATCGTGGGCGGAGCGCTCGGCTGGCGCGCCGCGTTCATGGTGGTGGGGCTGCCGGGCATCGTGGTGGCCGTCCTCATCTACTTCCTCCGCGAACCGACGCGCGGCGGCGCGGAGGAGGGCGGCGACGGCCACGGCGCGCGACCTCCCGGGCTGCGGCAGTCGATGGAGATGCTCCTTCGACCGCGCTACGCGCTGGCGGTCCTCGGCTACGCGATGCAGACGGCGGGATTCGGGGCGCTGGGCATGTGGGCGCCCACCTTCCTGGAGAAGGTGCACGGCATGTCGCGGGATACCGCGTCGATCGGCTTCGGCGGGGTCATCGTGGTCACCGGGCTCGTCGGCACGCTCGCGGGCGGATTCATGGGCGATCGGCTCTTCCGCATCACGCCGCGCGCGCACCTGCTCGTCGCGGGCGCCACCACGCTGCTCGCGGCGCCCTTCGTGGCGGCCGCGGGGTGGGTGAGCGGCGACGCGGCGGTGTGGATCTGCATCGGCATCGGCAGCCTGCTGCTCGTCATGTCCATCGGGCCGGTCAACTCGCAGCTCGTGAACCTGCTCGGACCCGGGGAGCGCGCCACCGGCATGGCCCTGGCGATCCTGGTGCTTCACCTGCTCGGCGATGTGCCGAGCATGCCGCTCACCGGCGCGGTGGCGGAGTCCGCCGGCTGGCCCACGGCCATGTCGATGGTCGGCGCGTTCATCGCCCTCGGCGGCGTGCTCTGGCTCATCGGGGCGTGGCGCGAGCCGGCGCGTGCCGCCGACGCGCCGCCCCTCCGTGCGGCGTGAATCGAGCGCGCGCCGTCACTCCTCCTGCCAGCGCATGCAGACGGTGCCGATGGAGAAGCCGATCACGCCCACGGCCATGAGCACGCCGAGCGCCGGCGCCATTTCCTGGAGCGTGAAGGCGCGCCAGGTGTAGCCGTCGATCAGGCGCGTGGCCCAGGTGAACGGCGAGATGGAGCTGATCGCCTGGAGCCACGGCGGCATGAAGAAGAGCGGAATCGTTCCGCCGCCGATCATCGCCAGCACCAGCACCGCGGCGCGGCCGAGCCCCTGGGCGCCGCCCTCGCTGCGCGACAGTCCCGCGAGCAGCATCATGAGCCCGCAGAATCCGACCGCGGTGACCACCGTGGCCAGGAGAAGGAGCGGCCAGCTGGTGATCTGCACGCCGAAGAAGGGGAGCTGGCCGAGACCGACGAGCATCGCCTGCACCAGCATGCAGGCGATGAACGCGGCGAGCGCCTTCCCCAGCAGGAGCTGGCGGCGCCGGATCGGCGCCGTGCGGAGCCGCAGCAGCGTCCCGCGCGCCCGCTCCTCCGCCAGCGAGGCGCCGAAGCCCGTGACGCAGCTCATCAGTCCCCAGACCATGCCCTGCCCGAAGCTGATCTCGTAGCTCGAGCTCGGGTTCTTCCGCTCGTCGAGCACCGTGGAGACCTGGACGCGAACGGGGCGCCATTGGAAGCCGGAATCGCTCGACGGCGCGGCGGCGCCCTCGGCGCCGGTCGCTCCGTCGCCCGCGCCCTCGCCGCCCCCGGCGCGGCGCGAGCCCTCCATCGCCTTGCTGTAGCGATCGAGTCCGCCGAAGACCGTGCCGAGCGCCGAGCGCTCCTCGTCGCTCATCGGCGCCGCCACGATCGCCGTCCGACCGAGGGCGGTCATCCGGGTCAGGGCGGAGGGATCCTGGAGGATCGAGCCGAGCTGTCGGAACGCCAGCTCGTTCAACTTGCCTTCCAGCAGTCCCGCCTCCGCTCGCCGCGAGGGATCGGTGACGAGTTCGAGCGTCAGTCCGCCGCCGGCGAAGAGCGACAGGAGCCCGCCGTCGAAGGACTCGGGAATCACGATGCAGGCCGTGAACCGTCCGAGCCGCACGCCGGATTCGCCCTCGGCGCGCGTGGCGATGGAGGTCGTCTCGAGCGAGGGGTCCGCCAGCAGGTCCTTCACGAGCGTGGCGGCGCGATTGTTTTTTGACTGGGTGACCACCGCGATCGGCACCTTCCCCGAACCGCTGCGATTGCCGCCGCTGAAGATGACGCCGAAGAACATCGCCACGAAGATCGGGAAGACGAAGATGAAGAACGCCGCGGTGCGATCGCGCAGCACCAGGGTCAGGTCCTTCAGGGCGATGGCAGCCATGGCGCGCATGGGCGGGCGCGATGCGGACGCGGCGCCGCGGCGCCGCACGGGTCCTCAGTCGCGCAGCCTCCTTCCGGTGAGCGAGAGGAAGACGCCCTCCAGGTCGGGGCGCTCCACGCGGATCCCGGTGGCGTCGCCGGCGGCGAGGATCCGGCCGATGACGGGCAGCGGCTCGGCGGTGGGAATGCGCTCCGACTCCTCGCCGCGCTCCACCACCACGGTGACCTCGCCGCCGTAGCGCCGGAGGAGTTCATCCACGGTGCCGAGGGCGAGCACCTTGCCGTGATCCACGATGGCCACGCGGTCGCAGATGCGCTGCGCCTCGTCCATGGAGTGGGTGGTGTAGACGATGGTCGAGCCCTCCTTCGCGAGGCGGCGGACCAGCTCCAGGATGCTGGCGCGGCTCTGCGGATCGACGCCGGCGGTCGGCTCGTCGAGCAGCACCAGGCTCGGGCGGTGGACGAGCGCCACCGCGAGATTGAGCCGCCGTTTCATGCCGCCGGAGAATCCCTTGACGCGATCGCGGGCGCGGCTCGAGAGTCCGACGAGCTCGAGAAGTTCCCGAGCCCGCAGTTTCGGCTGCGGCACGGCGTAGAGCCGGCCGAAGAAGACGAGGTTCTCCTCCGCCGTCAGGTCGTCGTAGAGCGCCAGGCTCTGCGGCGCCAGGCCCAGGTGCATGCGCACCGCGGGATCGCGGGGCGAGCCCACGCCTTCCAGTTCCACCGTGCCCTCGTCGGGGGTGAGGAGTCCGATGGCCATGGAGATGGTGGTGCTCTTGCCGGCGCCGTTGGGGCCGAGCAGCCCGAAGACCTCGCCGCGTCCCACCTCGAGCGACAGGCCGTCGACCGCCCGGATCGGCCCGAAGCACTTGCGGAGTTCATGGAGACGCAGCATGCGGCGGCGAGTCTACGGATCGGCGCCCGAGGCGGCGGCGTCATCGCGGCGAGCCGAGCGCCGGCGGCGCCGCCCGTCGGCGCAGCGTTAGCATGTCCGCGTGACGCTCTCCTACCGAACGGCCGGCGAGTCGCATGGACCGGCGATGAGCGCGCTCGTGGAGGGGATGCCCGCCGGGCTCGTGGTGGACTCCGCGTTCATCGACGCCGAGCTCTCGCGGCGCCAGGGCGGCTACGGTCGCGGTGGCCGGCAGCGCCTGGAGCAGGATCGCGTGCGCTTCCTCTCCGGCGTCCGATTGGGACGGACGATGGGTTCGCCCATCCTCATGCAGGTGGAGAATCGGGACAGCCGCCTGGACGACCTGGAGCGCACGCCGCCCATCCATCGACCGCGGCCGGGGCACGCGGACCTGGCCGGCGCCCTCAAGTTCGATGCCGACGACTGCCGCGACACCCTGGAGCGGGCCAGCGCCCGCGAGACCGCCGCGCGCGTGGCGGCGGGCGCGCTGGCGCGCCTCTTCCTCCGCGACTTCGGCATCGAGGCCTTCGGATTCGTGCGCGGCGGGCTGGACGTGCTCTCGACCGTGCACGTGACGCCGGACAACTGGCGCGATCACCGCGCCGCGCGCGACGCGAGCGAGATCGCCATGCCCGACGCGGCGTCGAGCGCCGCGTTCATCGAGCGCATCCACGCCGCGAAGGCCGCCAAGGACACGGTGGGCGGCTGGTGCGAGGTGCATGTCTTCGGCGCTCCCGCCGGTCTCGGCGGCTGCACGCAGTGGTTCGAGCGCCTCGACGCGCGCCTCGCGGCGGCGGTCATGGGCATCCAGGCGTTCAAGTGCGTCGAGATCGGGCTGGGGCGGGAGTGCGCGGCGCGGATGGGCAGCGAGGTGCACGACCCGATCACCTTCGACGCCTCGCGCGCGGACGAGCCGCACGGCGGATACCTGCGGCCGCGGAACAACGCCGGCGGCCTCGAAGGCGGCATGACCAACGGCATGCCGGTGGTGGTGAAGGGCACGATGAAACCCATCGCCACGCTCGGGAAGGGGATGCCCAGCGTCGACCTGCGCACCGGCGAAGCGCAGCCGAGCGCCTACGAGCGCAGCGATGTCTGCGCCGTGGCCGCCGCCAGCGTGGTGATGGAGAACGTGGTGGCCTTCGAGATCGCCAGGGCATTCCTCGAACGGTTCGGCGGCGCCACGATGGACCAGGTGCGGGCCCATGTCGACGCGGAACGACGACGCCCGCGCGCTCCGGCGGCCCCATGATCGCGCCGCCCCGTTCGAAGCGTCGTCGGGTGCCGGCCGCGATGACCGCGTGGCGAGCCGGCGCCGCGATCCCCGCCTCGATCATGCTGGTGGCCGTCGCGTGCGAGCGAATGCCCGCGACGGGGGGCGCCCCCGCGCCCGCGGCGCCCTCGCCGAGAGCCGCCCGTCTCCCCGAGGTGCTCACCGCGCGAATCGAGCAGCGCACGGAGATCCACCTGCCGGAGGGTCGGCCGGAGATCGTCGTCACCGTCGGCGATGTGACGGGCGGCGCGGTGGTGACGATGGTGGAGTCCACGGCGGGCGAGTCGCTGGCGGCGCCTCGATCCATGCGCCGGGGCGAATCCGTGGACTTCCCGTTCGACGGCGACTCGTACTCGCTGACCATCACCGAGCTGGAAAATCACCTGGTCGGTCGCGACTTCGTCGCCTTCGAGATCCGGCGGGCGGCGTCATCGGCCGGCGCCGATGCGGGCACCGAGACGGCGAACGCCGACGTCGCCGCCTCCATCGAGCGCCTCCTGGGACGAGTGGCGGCGTCCGCGGAGATTCGCTTCATCCGCAACGGCACCGAGTACTCCTCGGCCGAGGCGGCCGATCACCTGCGGCGCAAGTGGTCGGCGGCGGTCGGCCGCGTGCGCACCGTGGATGAGTTCATCGACCTCTGCGGATCCCGATCGTCGGTCAGCGGGGAGCCCTACCTCGTGCGTTTCCCCGACGGGCGTGAGATCGGGAGCCGCGACTTCCTGCGCTCGCTCGTGGAGGCGGAGAAGCCGGCTCGATGACGGGAAGGGATGATCGCACCATGGAATCCCCCCGGTCCGCCGAACGCCTCCCCGGTCCGCCGATGCGCCGCTGGCGCCCCGACGACCTCGATTCCCTGGCCACGCTCGCCGACGACTGGGAGGTTGCGAAGAACCTCCGCGACGCGTTCCCGCATCCCTACACGCGCGAGCATGCGCGGGCGTGGATCGAGAAGTCGACGAGCGGAGAGATCCCGCAGGTCTTCGCCATCGAGTGCGACGGAGCGGCGGTGGGCGGCTGCGGTCTCAGGTTGCACGAGGACATCGAGCGCTGTTCGGCGGAGATCGGGTACTGGGTGGGCCGGCCGTTCTGGGGGCGCGGACTCGCCTCCGCCGCCGTGCGCGCGGTGACCGAGCATGCGTTCCGCCATCTCGGACTGCTGCGCGTCTACGCACTGCCCTTCGAGGAAAACGCCGCGTCCGCCCGCGTGCTGGAGAAGGCGGGATATCTCCGGGAGGGGCTGCTGCGCCACGCCGCGATCAAGGCGGGGCGTCCGCGGAACATGGTGATGTACGCCATAACGCGCGATCCGTAGTCCGTCGTCGTCGGCGCCGCGCTGTATCGGTCATCGTTACTGGCAGCCGGCGCGCCTCGCTGTCGGGAATCATCCGGAAGCGCGCCTCGACCCCTTGAACCGAGAAGCGCCGCGCGCATGATGCGGGTCTGGATCGCGCGGCGATCCTTTCGACCTTCCTCTGTGTGCGCGAGGAGTTGGCAGTGAAGAGCATTCTTTCGGCGGTGGCGGCGGCAGCGCTCGTTTCGACGGCGCTGGGGGACACGATCCAGGTGACGCAGAACGCGTACTCGGCGGGGAGCGGAGGTGAGTTCACGGTCACCACGCTCACCGGCTGGGCGGGGCTCGTCGGCCTTCCGGCCGATCTGAGCGCCACCACGTTCGAGACCTTCTGCATGGAGCTGAACGAGCAGTTCAGCCCGGGGAGCACGATGTCCTTCGTGATCAACACCGGCTCGGTGTCGAGCGGCGGATTCGTTCCGCTCACCGACCAGGTGGCCTTCCTCTACACCGAGTTCCGCTACGGCACGCTCGCCGGATTCGACTACACGCCGGCCGGCCGGCAGGCGTCGGCGGGCGGACTGCAGGACGCGATCTGGTACTTCCAGGGACAGGCCGCCGCGCCCGTCGGTGGTTCGCAGGGCGACTTCTTCGTGCAGCTGGCGAACGCCGCCGTCGATGTCGGCGGAAGCTGGTTCGGCATGGGCATCGGCAACGTGCGCGTGCTCAACAACTTCAACGGCGACGACGGCTACGCCCAGGACATGCTGACGCTCATCCCGTCGCCGGGAGCGCTCGCCCTGCTCGGCGCCGGCACCCTGGTCGGCGTCCGCCGGCGGCGGAACTGAGCCACCCTCTCCAGTCGAGGATCCTTCGAAGGCCCGCGCGGAACTCCGCGCGGGCCTTCTTCCAATTAGGATCGCGGAAGGAGATCGCATGGCTCCACTCGCGACGCTGCTGATCCTGGCCCAGGTCATCCTCGCCCGTGACTACGACCCGCTGGCGCGGAGCCCGGGCGAGATCCGGCACATCGATGCCGTGGTGAACGATCGCGCCCGGCGGCGTGACCTCCCGCTGCGCATCTACCTGCCCCCGGAGCCGGCCGCGGCGCCCGGCGCCGCGCCGTCGACGGCGGAGCCCGCGCCGGTGGTGCTCTTCAGCCACGGTCTCGGCGGCTCCTGCAGGAACAACCCGTACCTCGGCGAGCACTGGGCGTCGCGCGGATTCGTGGCCGTCTTCGTGCAGCACCCCGGAAGCGACGAGGGCCTGTGGCGCGGCGTTCCGCTGGGCCAGCGCATGGACGCCCTCAAGCGCGGCGCCACCGGCCAGAACCTCCATCTGCGCGTGCAGGATGTCCCCGCGGTCATCGATCAGTTGGCTCGATGGAACGCGCTGGAGGGCCATCCGCTGCATGGCCGCCTCGACCTCGAGCATGTCGGCATGTCGGGCCATTCCTTCGGCGCCATGACCACCCAGGCGCTCAGCGGTCAGACGGCGCTCATGGAGGCGCTGGCCCCCGATCCGCGCATCGACGCGGCGGTGATCATGAGCCCCAGCGCGCCCAGCGGCCCCGGCATCGGCGCCGGCGCCGTCCGTCGAACCTTCTCGTCCGTGCGCATCCCGTGGCTCCTCATGACCGGGACCCTCGACGAGGCGCCGGTCGGCAGCCAGTCCGTCGAGAGCCGGCTGAAGGTGTTCCCCGCGCTGCCGCCGGGAGACAAGTACGAGCTGGTGCTCTGGAAGGGTCAGCACTCGGCCTTCGGCGACGCGGCGCTCCCGGGTGAGGAACTGCGCCGCAATCCGAATCACCACCGCGTCATCCTGGCCCTCTCCGCCGCGTTCTGGGATGCCTACCTCCGCGACGACCCGCGCGCCAGGGCGTGGCTGCACTCCAACTCGAAGTCGTTCGGTCCCCGCGCCGTCCTGGAGGAACAGGACCGCTGGCAGTGGAAGTGAACGCCGGAATCCCTACCTGCGCCGCGACCGGCCTGGCCGGGCGACGCGGCGCGAGGGCGCCGCGATCTGCTCCGCCCGCGCCTCGTATCGAACGCCGCGCTTCGCGAGGTCCCGCAGGATCGAGGTGAGCACGCCGCGCGAGAGCGCCGCCTGCTCCGGAGCCAGCACGCCGCGCTCGCGGTAGCGCCCGGAGAGGATGAGCCGCGCCATCGCCGTCGCCGGGAACCCCGTGGTGCGGGCCATGCTCGTGAAGCCGCGCTCCGGATCGAGGACGTCGAAGAGGTCCCAGACGAGGCGCGTGGGCGTTCCGCGACGATCGCCTTCGACCACCACGCGCATCACCGTGAGGTCCGCCTCGCCCGGCTCGTAGGTCCACTTGGGGAACATGAGCGCCGCCGTCAGGTCGCGCGGACGGAGCCGGGCACCGGCCACTTCCATCTCCTCCTCCGAGAAGAGGCCCATGGAGCGCATCACGCGCATCAGTTCGATGTGCCCCGGATACCGCAGCGTCTTCTCCTCCATGTCGGGAACGCGCAGCGTTCGGACCAGGCTGCGCAGTCCGTCCGTGAGGAAGGCCTCCAGCGTGCCGGCGCCGGGCAGGTTGACCAGCTCCGCCTCCGAGAGGGCCTCGCGCACCTCCACGCGCCCTCCGCGGACGATGCGCGACGGCCGCGTGTACTCCTCGATGACATCGTGCGGACTGAACGCGGCCTTGTATTCGAAGGGCCAGTGGCGCTCGCGCGGGAGGCCGCCCACCATGATGCGGATCCGCGCGGGCCGCGTGAGCTGCGAGGCGCCCCATCCGGCCAGCATGTTGCTCATCCCGGGGGCGACGCCGCAGTCGGGCACGATGGTGACGCCCCGACGCCTCGCCGCCGCATGGAGTTCCAGGAAATCCTCCGGCATGAACGAGATGTCCACGCAGGAGCGGCCCGCGTCGATGAGCGTGCGCAGGGTCTGGAATCCGAAGCGACTCGGCAGGGCGCCGAGGACGATGTCGGCCTCCGCGGCGAGCCGCCGGATCACGGCGGCGCTCGAGGCGTCGTCCTCGACGGTGCGGAGCCGCGCCGGCGCGGCCCGCCTCCTCGCGCGCTCCAGCGCCTGCGGGGACCGATCCACGACGGTGACGCGCGTTCCGCGATCGGCGGCGAGATCGGCGGCGATCACCGAACCCACCATGCCCGCGCCGAGGACCAGGACCTTCTTCATGCTCCGCTCCGACCGTTCGTGCTCACGCCGAGTCGCGGGCGAGCTGCTGGTAGTGCTCCCGCTCGCCGCGACCGCGCAGGGGGTAGTCCTTCCGCAGCGGGTGGGCCGGGAAGTCCTTCCACATCAGGATGCGTCGCAGGTCCGGGTGGTTGCGGAAGCGGATGCCGAACATGTCGTAGACCTCGCGCTCCATCCACTCGGCGCCCGGCCAGAGATCGGTCACCGAGTCGACCACCAGCTCGGGATCGGGCTCCACGCCGCTCGTGTCGCGCGACGGATCGAGGCAGACCTTGAGGCGCAGGCGCCGGTCGAACTGGTGGCTGGTGAGCAGGTAGACCACCGCGAAGCGCGCCGGCTGCGGCGCCGGATAGGCGAGGTAGTCCACGCCCACCACGTCGGAGAGGAAGTTGTAGTCGCAGCGCGGATCGTCCCGGAGGAAGCGCGCCGCATCGTGCAGGCGCGCCCGCGGCACGATCACCGTGGTCTGGCCGCGGAACTCGGCCGCCAGGAGCTTCGCGTCCGGCAGCGCCGCCTTGAGGAGCGGCAGCGAGGGGTGATCCAGGACCGGCGCGGTGCGCGGGGGCATGGGACGCGGATCGTAGCAGCGCCGCTCGGTGGTCCGCCGTCTACTTCGCCCCGGTCCCGAACTGCTGCGCCTCGAATCCGCGCTCCGGGCTCCACGAGATGCGCGCGAAGCTGCCGGGCCACTCCCGACGGCGCTCCATCCGCGTGGCGCCCCCGGGGATCGCCCGCTCCACCTCGGCGCGGAAGCGCCACTCGTCGATCTGCACGAACGCCTCGCCCGCGGCGCCGCCGACCAGGAGCCCCACGAGCGCCATCCATGCGAAGGTGCGGAGCGATGCCGACGCCAGGTCCCTGATGGGGCGCGCCTGCGGGACGGCGCCGCACTCCGGGCAGTGCCGGGCGATGGAGGGTGCGGGCGCCGTGTGCGGCGTGGCGGTCTCCACCTCCGGAACGTCCTCCCCGAGCCGGTAGCCGCACTCGGGGCAGAGTCCGCGCTTCCACCGGATCGCCGGGAGGTAGTCGCGCGACCAGTTCTCGGGGAGCCGCGAGGCCACGGCCAACGGGATCACGAAGAGCGTCATCACCGTGGTCGCCGCCAGCGCGCCCAGCGACCATCGCCAGTCGAACCCGACATGGCCCTGCAGCGCCCGCGCCGCCACGAAGAAGATCCCGTAGTACGCCGCCAGCACCGCGGTGAAGCCGCCGCGGAAGAGCCAGACATTGAAGGAGGTCGGCTCGCGGCGTTCGCTCACGACGGCCGTTCCTTCGCATCCACCGCGCGCTTCGTCGCCTCGTCCATCACGAGTCGCTGCGGATACGGGCGCACGGGCAGACCGAGGCGCTCGTCGCCGGGGAGCTTCCGCGTCGCGTCGAAGGCGATGCGGACGCCGCGTGCGTGTCGATCGCGCCCCGGGTCGGCGTTGGCCGCGAGGAGGAAGAAGGCGTCATCCGCATCGCCCGGGTCCGCGTCGGCGTCGAGGACGACGGCGAAATCGGCCAGGTGCGGGTCGCTCGCGGCATGGGCGTCCAGCCACGCCCAGAGGCGCTCGATGCAGCGGCCTCCGTCACCGGCCCGCGCCTTGCGGATGGAGAGGAGGAGCAGTCGCCCGAGCCCGAAGTCGGGGATCCCCAGATCCACCAGGGCCGGCTCGCCGCGCCCGCGCCATGACTCGAGCTCCCGGCGCAGCGACTCCACCGCCGCCGGCGTCGGAGGCCGCGGATCCCCGGGCGCCACGCCGTGCAGCGCTTCCGAAGGCCCGGCGCCGGTGGCGTCGAAGCCGATCTTCGTTCCGGCGCCGAGCCACGGCGCCGCGTGGTCGAGGATGTCCAGCGGCCCGTGCACGCACTCCAGGTCGCGGGCGAAGTGGCAGCGCTCGAAGACGCGCCGCCAGACGGCGTGCTCGTCGTGCACCTCGGTCTCAGCGTCGACCACGACGATCATCTTCGTCCACGCCATCTGCCCCGCGCCCCACACGGAATGCATCACGCGCCGCGCCTGCATGGGGTAGGCCTTGCGGATGGCCACGAAGGCGGCGTTGTGGAAGCAGCCGAAGAGCGGCAGGTGGTAGTCCTCCACATCGTGGATCAGGGTGCGCAGGAGCGGGAGGAAGATGCGCTCCGTGGCCTTGCCGAGGTAGTAGTCCTCCTGCGGCGGAGGTCCGACCACCGTGGCCGGGATCACCGCGGTGCGCGCATGGGTGACGGCGG
>CAZSVT010000037.1:0-17140 GCA_964610365.1 uncultured Isosphaeraceae bacterium | reverse complement strand
CGCCGGCACCGCCCCGATCCTCAGCTGCTTGTCCGCGAAGCACTCGGCGAGGAAGGAGTCCATCGCCGCCATGCTGCGATGCTCCGCGCGCTCGCAGTACTGCATGCCCTGCTGCGGGAACTGGGCGATCGGGTTGGTGAAGGCGTGCCCGCGATGGCCGAACATCATCATGGTCCAGTCGCAGCCGGCGTCGGTCATCTCCTTCGCGAACGCGAGCACCGCCTCCGGGCGGGCCATGGGGTCGTTGTAGCCGTGGCAGGCGAGGACGCGGGCTTTCATCGGACGCGGCCCCGGTCGCACCGTGGTGGGCATGAGCAGTCCGTGCAGGCTCACCACGCCCACGACCCCGTCGAGCCCGGCGCGGGCCAGGTCGAGCACGCACATGCCGCCGAAGCAGAAGCCGATCGCGGCGATGCGATGGCGATCGGCCTTGTCGATCTCCCTCGCGGTGTGCACGGCGGCGGCGATGCGGCGCAGGAGCAGGGCCCGATCCTTCACGAACGGCTCCATGAGCTTCGCGTTCTCCTCCGGTGAGTTGCCGCGGATCCCCTTGCCGTACATGTCGAGCGCGAAGCCGAGGTATCCCTGCCGGGCAAGCCGCTCGGCCTTCGCCCGCGCGAAATCGTTCTGCCCGTCCCAGGCGTGCGACACGATCACCACGGGGCGGGGACCCGACTTCGACGGGTCGTACGCGAGATAGCCCTCGAGCGTCGTGTCGCCGTCGGAGTAGTCGATGAATTCCGTGTGCATGGCAGGCATGGTACGGGGGTGCGACGCGAGGCGAGATCGGTCCGACGCACGAAGAAAGGTGCGCCGCCGATCCGTTCGACGCCGCGGCGGGTACCGTGCCACGCGGCTCGAGGTTTCCGGGAGGTGCGTTCATGTCGGGTTCGAACGATGGGGGTCGCGGCGGACGCCGCACGCGTGGGAAGACCCGCAGCGGCGCGATGCGCCGCGTCGCGGGGATGTCGGCGCTGATCGGGGCGGGCGCCGCGGCGCTCCTCGGAAGCGCGTCCCCCGGCGCACCGCCCCCGCCCGATGACTCGGCGCCGTGGGAGCTGGAATCGCAGCTGGCACCGGATCCGGGCCCGCCCGCCGGGCAGCTCGGCCCCGCCGTCGCCATCTCCGCCAAGCGCTGCGCCGTGGGGAATCGGCGGGACGACGATCTCGGCAGCGATACCGGCGTCATCCACTGCTTCGACTTCGTGCGCAAGACCTGGCGGCTGGCGCAGCTCCTCAAGGATCCCTCCGGCTGCATCACCTGTGATTTCGGCGCCGCGCTCGCCATGGATGCGGAGCGGCTCACGGTGGGCGCCCCGCGGGACGGCGCCCTCGGATTCGAGGCCGGCCGCGCGCATGTCTTCGTCCGTCGCGGGCCTCGCTGGGTGCTGGAGACAACGCTGGCCCGACCCGGCGCCGGCGTGGATGAACACTTCGGGACCGCGCTGGCCGTCGACGGGCGCGTGCTGGCGGTCGGAGCGCCCCGCGCGGACCTGCGGATCAGAAACGATGACGGCACCGAGAGCAGGGCCGTGGATGCCGGCGTGGTGGAGGTCTTCGAGCTGCGCGAGGGGTCCTGGGTCCATGCCGGCACGCTGACCTCGCCCGCGCCGGCCGTCTCGGGGTGGTTCGGTTCCGCCATCGCGGTGTCGCGGGACCGGATCGCCGTCGGCGCCTTCGGCGAGCCGCAGTCCGGCGCCTCGGCGGGCGCCGTGCACCTCTTCCGGCGACTCGCGGACGGCTGGGTCTTCGAGGAGTCGCTGGCGCCGCCCTGGTCGGGTCCGTCGTGGTTCGGCTGCGCGGTGGCCATGGAGGGAGATCGCGTCCTCGTCGGCGCGCCGCGGGCTCGGCCGCCGGGGTCGGGTTCCTCCACGGGTGCGGCCTTCCTCTTCGAGCGCTCCGGCGGCGCCAATCGCCTGGCCGCGGTGCTCACCGCGCCCTGGCTTCAGTCCGGCGACGGACTGGGGATCTCCGTGGCCATCGACTCGGAGGCGATGTTCGCCGGTGCCACGGGCGACGACGAACATGGGGAAGACTCGGGCGCCGTCTATCTCTTCGCGCGAAGGGGGTCCGGCTTCCGTCCCGCGGAGCGGCTGGTGGTGCCGAATCTCGCCGCGGGCGATCGCTGCGGCGCGGCCCTCGCCACGGCGGCGGGCCGGGTGATCGTGGGGCGCGGAGGGAATCCGGAGGCATCACCCGCGCCGGGCGAAGGCGCGGCCTGGATCTTCACCGCTCCGCGCACGGCGCCGCCGAAGCGGTCATCGACGCCGCCTGCGAAGTCCGCGTCGAAGTCGAAGTCGGCCGAGCCGTCGCCCGACCCTCCGAAGCGTCCGCGCCGTAGCAGTGATCGATCACCTCCCGCCACTCCTGCGGAGTCTCGCAGCGGATGAAGGCGGCACGCACCAGCGCCTCGTCCGGGTGGTGCCGCGCGAAGCGGATGCCGAACTTGCGCATGCGCTGTCCGGCGGAGCGCTCACCGTGAATCACGCGGGCGAGATCGAAGTGATCCAGGAGCACCTGCCGCTGTTCCCGCAGCGTGGGCGGCACCGCGTCCCGGCCGGCCATGAGCTCTCGCGCCTGCCGGAAGATCCATGGGTTCCCGATGCAGCCGCGGGCCACGCTCACCGCCTGCACGCGGCAGAGCTCGATCATGGCGAAGATGTCGTCCACGCTCCACACGTCGCCGGAGCCGAAGATGATCCGATCCGGGTGGCGCGCCGTGAGATCCGTCAGGAACTCCCAGCGTCCCGGGCCCTCGTAGCGCTGCACCACCGTTCGGCAGTGCACGGTGGTCCACGCGTAGCCCAGGTCGTAGGCGGCATCGAAGATGCGTTCGAACGCCCGCGCCATCTCCGGCGTGTCGTCGTAGGAGCGCCGGAGCTTCACCGTGCATGGGATCCGCTCGGGAACGGCGTCGCGGACCGCCCGAAGAACCCGGATCGCCTCGTCGGGCACCGCCAGGAAATGGCCGCCTCGGCTGGAGCGACGGATCTTCTTCACCGGGCAGGCGAGGTTGACATCGATCACCTCGTACCCCATGCCCAGGAGGATCTGCGCCCCCGCCGCCATCTCCTGCGGCTGCGTGCCCATGATCTGCCCGGCGATGGGGTGGTCGTCCAGCGCCGCGGCGCGGTTGTCGTCGATCTCCCCCATGCCGCACTCGGTGGCGATGAGGTCGGGGTCCTCCTTGCGGCGCCCCTTGCCCCCGTTGATGAGCGTGCGGTCGAGGAGCGCCTCCGTCACGCAGAACGGCGCACCGTGGCGCCGAGCCAGGAGCCGCATGGCGCCGTCGGAATAGCCCGCCAGTCCGGCCTGGAAGAACGGCGCATCGAACCCCGGCACGATGGCAGGAATCCGTGGGTCGATCCGGGTTCCGGCGGCGATCGACGCGACGGGCCTGGGCAGCGCTCGGGGCGGGATGGCGTCCTGGGTGACCGGCACGCTCATGACCCGCAGCGTAGGCGGTACAGTGCGGCCTTCGCATGGCCGATCGACTCCAACCCGCGTGGGCCCCTGTCCGCGGGGCGGGCTCGCCCGCCTCCATGGCGGCAGTGCTCCTGGCGGTGCTCGCCGGCTGCAACACCGTCAACATCGATCCCGAGCGGGCCACCCGCCCCTATCCGCGCGAGCTCAAGCAGGAGTCCGTGGTGCGAGTCCAGGTGATCCCTGGCGGCACGCACATGGAGGTGGTGAACGCCACGGCGCGGAGCTACCGGGACTTCGATCTCTGGCTCAACCAGCGCTATGTCACCCATGTGAACGAGCTGCTGGCGGGCCAGACGCTCATCATCCCGCTGCGGGAGTTCTGGGATTGGCGCGGCGAAGGTCCGTTCGAAGGCGGGATCTTCCGCTACTACGCGCCGACGCCGATCGTGCTGGTGCAGGCGCAGATGACGCCGGACACGCCGTTCATCGGCTTCATGGCCGTGCTGCCGGAGGGCGCGCGCGACTTCTACGAGAACCCGCCGGCGCTCCCGCAGCAGCCGGGCCGCGGGCGCTGAGCCCACGCGAGCGCGGCGCTGAGCCGGACGGCGGGCGCTGAGCCCGCGCTCGCTTCGAGCGTCAGAGGTTCTCCACGGCCCAGCCCTGCCGATACGGGCGGTTCAGCCAGCCGTTGGCATCGGTGTCATTGGTGATCGCGCCGCGCCCCGCGTCGTACTCCAGCGTCTTCTTGTCGAAGCGGCTGGAGATCGCCCCGAGCGAGAGGACCTCGCAGAGCCGGCCCGCGATCTGGAACGGCGCCCGCGCCGTGCCGCGGCCGAGACAGGCATTCACCCAGTCGTGCCAGTGGTTGGTGGTCTCCGCCTTCGGAAGCTCCACCGTCACCTGCTTGCCGTCGCGGAAGATCATGGGCGGAGCGCTGTCGCAGGGCTGCACCAGCGTGCCGCCTTCGCCCACCACGATCGCCGCGCCGTCGTTGTTCGGGAGCTTCAGGTCGACGGGCAGGCCGATCGCCGCGAAGTCGGGCCTGCGGCCG
The DNA here is from genome assembly GCA_964610365.1 of uncultured Isosphaeraceae bacterium. Classification (GTDB taxonomy): domain Bacteria; phylum Planctomycetota; class Phycisphaerae; order Phycisphaerales; family SM1A02; genus VGXK01. The sequence goes on along the minus strand of CAZSVT010000037.1, from coordinate 12,663 downwards.
CCGTCGTACCAGTCGAAGGGAAGGTCGCCCACGGTCTTCGCCGTCCCCGGGAAGACCATCTGGATCGACTCCTGCGTGGGGTACTCGTCGGCGGTGGCGTCCGGCGACACGCAGCGCACGGTGCGCGGCGCGGTCAGCTCCAGGGCCATGTACGGAACATCCATGATGTGACAGGCCATGTCACCGATCGCCCCGGTGCCGAAGTCGTAGAAGCCGCGCCACTTGAAGGGCGTGTACGCATCCTTCACGAACGGGCGCTCCGGCGACACGCCGAGGAAGAAATTCCAGCCCAGCCAGTCGGGGACCGGATCGTTGCCCGCGGGGCGCGGCTGTCCGCACGGCCACCAGCCGGCGGGCCGGTCGGTCCATCCGTAGAGCGCCTTCGCCTTGCCCACGATGCCCTTCTCCAGGAGTTCCAGCCCCTGGCGCCGCTCGGCGCGCGCGAATCGCTGCGTGCCCATCTGGGTCACGATCTTCGGCTTGGTCGCCGCAATCTTCGCCAGCTGCCGGTTCTCGTGCACCAGGCGCGCCAGCGGCTTCTGGCAGTAGACGTGCTTGTCATGGTTGAGCGCCGTCATGGCGATCGACGCATGCATGTGATCGGGCGTGGAACAGGTGATGGCGTCCACGCGGTCCCCGAGCTTGGCGAAGAGCTCCCGCCAATCCTGGAAGCGGGCGGCGTCGGTGAATCGCTCCGCCGCCTTGCCGAGCACGTTCAGGTTCATGTCGCAGAGGCCCACGATCTGCACATCGGGGTGGCCGCTCACCTGCTGCAGATCGCTCTGGCCCATGCCGCCGACGCCGACGCACGCGACGGCGAGCTTGCCGTTGGGCCCTCGCGCCGCCCGCCGGCGCGCCGCGGGCGAAGGCGAGCGGCCGAGGATCGACGCCGCCGCGCCCGACGCGGGGATCGCCGACAGGGCCACGATGGCGGACTTCCGGATGAACGAGCGTCGGGAGGCGGACATGGCGGGATCCTCGCTGCGGCCGTCGGAACGGGCGCCCGCGTCGCGGAGCCGCGCCGACGACGAGGCGGGAGGCGGCGCCCCGGCTCCGCCTTTCGGAAGCCAGCCTAGCCGCACCGGTGCGCCGGCGCGCCGACTTCAGCCGGTCCAGGCGCCCAGGAGCGAGCCGAGATCGTCGCCGTCCACCACGCCGCTGCCGTCGAAGTCCGCGGGGCACGGGGCGCCGCATGCACCCCAGAAACCCAGCAGCGTGCCGAGGTCGGCGCCGTTCACCTGCCCATCGAAGTCGAGATCCTCGGGCGCCCACGGCCCGCCCTGGCACTCGTCGGGCGTTCCGTCGCCGTTGCGATCCTCGCTCCATCCGCTGGAGACATCGCAGGAATCGGGAACGAAGTTGGCGTTGCAGTCGAGCGCCGACTCGGGCATCACCAGCAGTCCCGTGGGCGACGGCGCATCGGCCGGATAGACGCGGAAGGTGCGCAGGTGGTAGCCACTCTCGGCGTCGAAGCCGACGATCGGCGCGCCGCTGGTGTTGCCGGTGGCCAGCACCACCGCCCCGCCGGCGATGAGCCGCAGCGCCATGGGATTCCGAAGGGCGATGCTGCTGCCCGGACTCGGACCGACATCGAAGCGGCCCAGGTACGACCCGGTCGCGCCGTCGAATCGCTCGATGGAGTCGAATCCCCGGCTGGCCACCAGCAGGTCCCCGTCAGGCAGATAGAGGAGCGCGGTGGGATCCGGGGCCGCGCCCAGCGCGTTGAGATCCGCGAGCGTTCCCGCCGGCGCGCCCGTGGGCCAGGCGAAGCCGTAGACGCGACCGTCGGACGCGCTCACGGCGATCACCCCGTCGCTGCGCCGCGCCAATCGCACGGGCCGCCCCGACGCGAGGGACGCGAAGACGCCCTGCGGCGCCCCGCCCGAGGAGTAGCGAAGAATGTTCGCGCCGCCGTAGTTCGCCACCAGGATCGAACCGTCGACGGCCACCAGCAACCCCTGGGCGTCGTTGAGCACCGCGCCGCCGAGTCCTCCGGATCCGAAGGTGCCGAGGATCTGCGCGCTCTCCGCGTCCCATCGGACCACCGCATCGGCCACGGTGCCGAGGATCGTGCCGTCGGCGGCGAGCGCCAGGTCGCGCACCGGTCCGGAGGCGGCGGCGCTTGCGCGCAGCGTCACGCCGCTGCGCGGATGGAGCTCCCGCAGCGATCCCCCGGCGCTCGAGGCCACCCACCAGTGGCGGGACGCGCCGAGCACCTCGGCGTCGAGGGTGCCGTCGCCGTCGCAATCCTGGCAGGCGTCGAGGCGCCCGTCGCGGTCGCGATCGAGCGACATGTCCGCGAGGATCTCGGTGTAGTCCGACTGCCCGTTGCCGTTGCAGTCGGTCTCGCACTCGTCGGGGACATCGTTCGCCCACGCGTCCTCGCTCGTGCCCTGCTGGATGTCCGCGAGATCGACCACGCCGTTGCCGTTGCAGTCGGGTTGGCAGGCGTCGGGCACGCCGTCGGCGTCGAGATCCGCGGCGCCCGCGGCGATCTCGTCGGGATCGAGCGTGCCGTCGTCGTCGCAATCCTGGCAGGCGTCGGGAACGCCGTCCCGGTTGAGGTCGGCCACGGTTCCGGTGGCGATCGCCTCGCCGTCCTCCACGCCGTCGCCATCGCAGTCCCGACCCAGGCACGGCGCCTCGGCCATGAACTCCGCCATCGCCTGCCGGATGATCCGATGGAAGGTGAGATCCACGTTGGCGGTGGCGCCGGAGACGGTGTGGCAGTAGCTCATGATCCCGCCGCGCAGGACCTGCCCCGAGGCGCAGTCGTCGATGTCGTAGTCGTGCGTGTGCAGCGTGCCGATGTTGTGCCCCAGTTCGTGCGCCGTGACGATGAGATCCCAGTTGCCGGGATCGGTGCGGCCGGCATCCACGAAGCTCCCGATCAGGTATCCGCAGACGGAGTAGCCGAAGTCCCCGCACGCGGCGCTGAGCCACGCCACGCCTCCGTAGGGAAGGTTGCGCCGGCCGGTGAGGAGCTGGGCCACATCGCGCACCACATCCTGCTGCGTCTGGTTCCAGAGCGTGCGGAAGGAACTGAGCGGGTCCGGCGCGTCGAAGGGATCCGGCCCCTCCAGCCAGAGGCGCAGGTAGGAGAGCTGCACGCGAACGCCCATCTGGTCCTCGTAGATGGCGCTGATGCCTCCGTAGAGCGACACCACATAGGCGGTGCAATCCTCCGCGTCGGCGAAGATGGAGGTGAACTCCACATCGCAATCGGCCGCCACGCGCACGCGCATGCCGCGGACCGACTCCGGCGACGGCACGGGAATGCCGCTGGCCAGTCCGCCCTCGTCGACGACCAGGAGCCGGCACGGTTCATCCACCAGCGGCGCGCCCGCGCCGGGGCTCTCCACCCAACGGCCCGGACCCGACACCGGACCCGCCCAGCTTCCCTGCGCGGGCGCCAGCGCGAAGCGCCGTCCGCCGAGCTCGATGAATCCAAGGCGACCGCGCGGCGACTCCGCGAGGTACGCGCGGCTGCCGGGCACTCCCACCACGGAGCCGCGCCGGCAGACCACCGACTCGGCCGTGCGGGTGAGGGCCTGGAGCCCGGACGACGAGTCGCCGGCCTCCGGTGCGGAGCCTCCTTCCACGCGGAAGCGCTCGTCGAGCACGGAGAACGGCGTCAGCTCCAGCTGCACCTGGCCGACGCCTGGAAGGAGCGCGGTCCGAAGCACCGTTCCCTTCGGGTCGGGAGACGGCGGCCCCGGCAGTTTGGACGGCGTTCCCCCGGCAAGGATCGCGACGGCCAGAAGCGTGAGCATGGGGCCAATCCTACGGCGGCGGCTTCCGGATCCCACCCCCGCGCGGGACCTTCGCACCACATCGCTCCCGGAGGAGGGCGGCGCGCCCGCCCCAGTCCCTCAGCGCTGGAGATACCGGTCGAGACCCGATGCGCGGAGGATGGCCTTGAAGTTCTCGCCGAAGACGAAGTTCTCCTCGGGGAAGACCGCGCCGGCCCGGTTCTGATCGATGTGGCTGAACATCATCTCCACCTCGCCGATCCGCTCCCAGAGTCCGTCGCGATGGCTCATGCGCTCGATGGTCCCGCGCGTGCTGGCGCCCGCGGCGTCGATCCGCTCGATCGAGGCGTCGTAGCGGATGCATTCGCCCGGGACCACGTCCCCGTCGATCGTGGCGCGGGCGATCTTCGCCAGGATCACCTTCTCGCGGAAGCCCTCGGTGGCCCCCACCAGGATGCCCGCCGTCTGCGCGAACCCCTCCACCATGAGGCTGGCCGGCATGATGGGCCGCCCCGGGAAGTGGTCGTGCAGATGCTCTTCCGCCAGGGAGACGTTCTTCACCGCCACCATGCGACGGCCCGGCTCGAAGGCCGTCACGGCGTCGATCCACATCCAGCGCATGGGCGGGAATCCGGCGTGGGACGCGCCGCGGCGTCAGGCGCGGACCTTGCGCTCCACGAAGTCGATGAGACTCCTGACCGTGAAGGTCTCGGAGAGATTGGCCACGTTCCGGTCCTTCTCGAAGTTCGAGAAGTCCACGTGCGGCATCCGCTCCCGGAGCATCGTCATGCCCTTGTCCGTCACCTTGCCACCCTCCACCAGGGTGGGGTCGGCCAGCATGTTCTCGGGGAAGAGCTCGCCCTGGGCGATCTTGAACGGCCGCTCCGGCGTGGTGAACCGCTTCTCCAGCCGAAACATGATGTCCAGGTAGTCGATGCTCTCGGCGCCGAGGTCCGCCTTGATGCGGGCCGCGGGCGTGACATCCTCGGCATCGACGCCCAGGGCGTCGCAGAGCACTTCGCGGACGCCAGTTTCGATCTCGGGTCGGGTCATCACCAAGTTCGGTTCTCCTCGGGAGCGTTCGGCGGCGGGATCGCCACCCTCAGCGGGTTCGGGGGGGCCGCATTGTAAGGCGACCGGAAACGGCGGTCTCGGCGACGACGCCGGCACGGACCACCATGGCCGTGCCCTTGAAGGCCTGTTGAGGACCGCCTCGTTCACCGTCGGCGACGACCTCCACGCGAAGGCTCTCGCCCGGCCGGACGAAGCTGCCGTAGCGCATGGCCCGGACCTCCCCCAGCACCCAGTCCGCGCCCCCGCGGCCCTCGAGCCAGCGGCGCGACGCCTGCACCAGCGCCTCCAGCATGAAGACGCCCGGAAGCACGGGGAATCCCGGGAAATGGTCTCCCAGGTACTCCTCGGCCAGCGTCACGTTCTTGATCGCCACGACGCGCGAGTCGTCGATCTCCAGGACGGTGTCGATGAGCGCGAAATGCATGCGGCGGGAGCGGCGAGCCTAGCAGAATCCCCGCGATTCATCGGGCGCGCGGGGCCTTTCCGATATCGGAGACATGGCCCGATCGACCACCTCGGCTGTCCCCTGCCCCGATGGCAGGGATGAGATCGCACCTCCCTCGCTCCTGCGGCGCGGCGCATGGCTTGCGCTGGCCGGGGCGTGGGTCTGCCTCTTCCTCTCGCTCGCCACCTTCTCCCCCGCCGACTGGCCCTCGTCGTCGGTGGCGTTCCACAACGAACCGGCGGCGAACCTGCTCGGCCGCCCGGGCGCGCTCGCGGCGCACTGGGTGTACCTGGCGATCGGTCCGGGCGCCTGGACCGCGCTGGCGGCGACGGCGTGGATGCTCATGGTGCTCGCGTCGGGGCGCGTGATCAGCCATCCGCTGGTGCGGCTGCTGGGCGTGCTGCTGCTGGCCTGCTGCACCAGTGCGCTCGCCGGCTGGTGGGTGCCCGCGCTCTCGCCGGTGGTGGGTGCCGAGGGCGGCGTGCTGCCCGCGTATGTCTTCGACCTGATCGCCAATCGATTCCCGCCGGTCGGCGTGGCGGCGATCCTCATCCTGGGCGTCGTGGTCGGAGCGATCGTGGCGGTGGACGAACTGGTCCTGGCGATTCCCGCCGTGGTCGGCCGGGCCCTGACGCTGGCGGAACCAGTGACGCGCGCCGACTGGGGCCGCTTCCTGCCTCGCTTCCGGGGCACGCCCGCCGTCGGAACCGTGGGGGCGATGGGCGACGCCGGATCGATGGGGATGCCGCGCGGCGCCGAGGCGGTGGTGGTGTCGCCGGCGCTCACCGCCAGCAAGCCCACGCGGCGCAAGATGAACGATCGCGACTGGGATCACCTGGAGTCGTCGTCGCACCGAGGCGCCGCGCTGGAGGAGCCCGCCGATGACGCGCGCCTCCTCGACGAGTTCGAGGATCGCGCGCGGGATGGTCGCGAGGTCGCGGACGAGCTCGACGAGGACGATGGCTCCGACGGGACGCCGGAGCTGGACGCCGCGGCGGACGACGACGAGACCGCGGCCGGCGCCGGCGACGCCGAGGAGTCGCAGGCTGACGAGGACGGCGACGCGGACGAGGCCGACGAGACCGCGGCCGCTCCCCGGGCCGCGACCGTCCCGGAGCCGGCGGCGCCCGAGCCCGCGCCGCGCCAGCTCACGCCGGATGAACTCCGCGAGCGGATCTCCAAGCTCCCGGTCCGCATGGCGGGCCGCAAGGCCGAGAGCGCCCGCGAGGAGGACATTCCGCGCGCCGTCGACTACAGCGGCTACCAGTTCCCGTCGCTGGACATGCTGGAGGAGCCCGAGGGCAACTTCACGGAGACGATGGAGGCCTTCGTGCGCGAGCAGGCGCAGGTGCTGACCGAGGCGCTGCGCACCTACCAGATCGACGGCGAGGTGGTGGGCATCGAGAGCGGTCCCGTGGTGACGCTGTACTCGGTGGAGCTGGCGCCCGGAACGCGCGTGGCGCGCCTCGAGACGATCTCCAAGGACATCGCCCGATCGCTGCAGGCCCCGAACATCCGCATCATCCCCAACATGGTGGGCCGCACCGCGGTGGGCATCGAAGTGCCCAACCGCCAGAAGGAGCGCGTGCGGCTCCGCGAGCTCATGTCCGGCGGCCACGCCCAGAACATGGTGCTTCCGATGTTCCTCGGCAAGGACTCGGCGGGCGAGCCGATGGTGGTCGACCTCACGCGCATGCCGCACATGCTCATTGCCGGCACCACCGGCAGCGGCAAGAGCGTCTGCATGAACACCATCATCATGGGCTGGCTCTACACCAAGCGGCCCGACGAGCTCAAGCTGGTGCTCGTCGACCCCAAGATGGTCGAGATGAGCCAGTTCGCCGACATCCCCCACCTCATGTGCCCGGTGGTGACGGACATGGGGAAAGCGGCGGGCATCCTGGAGTGGGCCACGGAGAAGATGGAGGAGCGCTACGAGCTCCTGAAGGACGCGGGCGTGCGCGACATCCGCTCCTACAACGATCTCGGCGAGGAGGAACTCCTCCTGCGCCTCAATCCCCAGAACGAACTGGAGCGCGCCAAGATCCCGCGGAAGCTCGCCTACCTGGTCTTCGTGATCGACGAGCTCGCCGATCTGATGATGACCAACAAGGAGGTGGAGCACTCGATCGTGCGCATCGCCCAGAAGGCGCGGGCCGTGGGCATCCACCTCATCGTGGCCACGCAGCGACCGCAGGCCAACGTGGTGACCGGCCTCATCAAGAGCAACATGCCCTGCCGCATCAGCTTCAAGGTGGCCAGCGGCATGGACAGCCGCATCGTGCTGGACCAGAAGGGCGCGGAGCTCCTCCTCGGCCAGGGCGACATGCTGGTGCTCACCCCGAGCTCGAGCGAGCTCCGCCGCGCCCAGGGCACGCTCGTCACCGACCAGGAGACGCGCAGCGTGGCGCGATTCCTCAAGACCGTGGCCGCGCCGTCCTTCGAGCGCCAGCTCATGGTGATCCGCGGACCGGGCGCCCGCAGCAGCGAGGGCGAGGGCGATGGCGGCGATCCCGGCATCGACGAGCGCGATCCGCTCTTCGACAAGGCCGTCGAGATCATGATCGAGAGCGGGCGCGGCAGCGTGAGCCTGCTGCAGCGCCGCCTGGCCATCGGTTACGGACGGGCGAGCCGGCTGGTCGACCAGATGGGGCTCGCGGGAATCCTCAGCGATCACAAGGGCTCGGTGGCGCGCGAGGTGCTCATCACGCTGGAGGACTGGCAGCGCATGAAGGCCATGGAGGCGGAGGACCTGGCCACGGCCGAGGTGGAGGATCCCGTTCCTCCCAGCGCCCTCGCGGCTCGGACGGCGGCGACCGCATCGAACACCGGCGCCGACGCCGGCTCCGCGACCGGCGGGAGCAGCGCAAGCGGCGCGGACCGCAGCGAGGACGAAGTCGAAGACGGCAGCGACGACGGCGACGGGAGCGACGGTGCGGACGCCTCGGGCGCCGGCGACCTCCACTACTCCGAGGACGACGACGACTCGGGCCCCGTGCCCGACGAGATGCCCGACGAGTACCGCGCCTGAGCTCGTCGCCCACGGCCGCGGCCTTCGCGCGTCGGGACGAGTTCAGCGCGGCAGCGAGCTCGGCAGAACGAAGGTGTCCGTGGAGAGGTACCACGGCGGCTTCGGGAAGCCGTCGTACTCCACGATCCCGAGCATGCCCGCCGCTTCGTGCCAGGTGATGTGGCAGTGCATCATCCAGAGGCCGGGATGGTCGGCGTCGAACTGCACCTTCACCGTCGACTTCGGCATCACCAGCACCGTGTCGCGCACGGCACCGTCGATCGGCTGACCGTCGATCTCCGTCACCTGGAATCGGTGCCCGTGCAGGTGCATGGGGTGCGACATCATCGTCCGGTTCACGAACGAGAGCTCCACGCGCTCCCCTTCCTTCACCGCGATGCGGGGCCCCCCGGGCCAGGTCTCGCCGAGGCTCCACAGGTACTTCGACATGTCGCCGGTGAGCTCCACGGTCACGCGCCGCGCGATCGGCCGCTTCGTGAGCGGTGTGGCGGCGCGGAACGAACGCTCCTGCGCATAGCCCGCGCCGACGGCGCCGGACGCCTTCGCTGCGCGCAGGAGGACCTCGGCGGCGATGGCGCCGGGCGCCGCCAGCACCAGGCCCGCGAGCAGCTTCGTCCCCTCCGCCTGCGCCGTGATCGGCGTGCTGGTGAATCCGGCGGGAACCTGGACCAGCAGATCGACGCGATGGGCGATGGGCAGTTCCACACGGCGCACGGTCACGGGCTGGATCGCCTCACCGTCGACGGCGACGATGGAGCCCTCGAGTCCGCCGAGATCCACGGCGAAGTTCGTGGCGCTCGACGCGTTGATGAGGCGAAGGCGCAGCCGCGAGCCCGGCTGGACCGTGACGATCTCGGCGCGCGAGGGCGGACGGCCGTTGGCGAGCACCGCGTCGTACTCCACGTCCACGAGGTCGGGCTTGGCCATCGGCCCGGGCGCCGACGTCGGATCCGCCGCCGGCTTCGGGGCCTGCAGTGACTCGAAGACCTTCGGGGGACTCCTGAAGAGGAAGTCGGTGAGCATCATCACCACTTCCTGCGGCGCCGCGTCGGGACGCTGCCCGCGATCCGGCGGCGGCTCGATGATGAGCGGGATCGCCAGCTGATCCTGGAGCTCCCACCCGTAGTGCGAGTGGAAGAAGTAGCTGCCCGCCTGGACGGGGACGAAGTCGTAGGTGAAGGATCCGCCCGGCGGCACGGGCTCCTGGGTGACGAACGGAACGCCGTCCTGGGCATTCGGCAGGATCACGCCGTGCGGATGCATGGCGATGGGCAGCGTCGTGCGATTGGCCAGTTCGATGCGAAGGCGTTCGCCCTTGCGAGCGCGGACGATCGAATCCCCCTGGACGGTCCGAACGGCGAAGACGGGGGCGGTGCGGCCGTCGACCTCGAGCGTCGACTCGGTGACCACGAGCTGCACCGGCACGGTCTCTCCCGAGCGCGTGCTCGGCGCCGCGGCAGCCGGCGGCGCCGCCGCCTGCCGTCCGGAGGCGAGGAGAACCAGGCCGAGGAGGGTGGGTGCCGCGAGCATGATGACCCCAGCCTAGGGACCGCCCTCGCGGTTCCGCGAACCGCCCCGGGCTGCACGGCGCCGGAGCCGCGGTCACCGTTTCCTTGCCCGACCCGGAATCGGGTGCTATGGTTGGCCCGCCTCGATCCGAACTCCGGTGCGTCTCGCAGAATGCAGCGATGCGCCCGGAAGGACGACGGGGCCGACCGGAGCTCGCTCCGATCGAACGCGTCGGGACGCCGCCGCGAACGATCGAAGTCGAACCGGGCGATGAGCTCCGCGGGACGCTGCGGAGAACGGAGCTTGGCGGCGAGCGTTCACCTCGCGACGGCTGAGCATGGGCGCTTTCAAGAAGGAGGTGGTCCAGTGCACAGTGAAACCATGAAGGGTCTGCACCGCTAACCCCGTGCACCCGACGGGGTCCGCACGGTTGCGTGCGACCCTTGACGACATGCCCCGCCGATCGGCCCGCGCCGGTCGGCGGGGTTTCTTGTTGCGCTTCAAGGACAGGAACTCCGAAATCCCGGCGCATAAGCTCTCCGGATCGTGACCACCACCCCGTCCGTCCAGTCCGTGAGCGCCGCCAGCGCGGCTCCAGTCCTCGCTCCCGCCGTCGTGCTCTCTTCTCCATGGTTCCGGCGAAGGGGATTGATCGCCGGCACGGTGCTGCTGCTGGCCACCGGAGTCTCCCTCCTCTCGACGGCGTGGTTCGTCGAGGACACATGGATCGAGCTTGGCATCGACATGCTGGCCTGGGCCACCTTCCTGCTCGGCGCGGCGCTGCGGCTCTGGTCCACGCTCTATGTCGGCGGCCGCAAGGAGCAGACGCTCGTCACACAGGGGCCGTACTCGATCACGCGCAACCCGCTCTACGGCGGATCGTTCCTCATGGCGCTCTCGCTGGGCCTCTTCCTCCAGAGCCTGGTCTTCATCGGCGCCGTGATCCTGGTGGCCTGGGTCCACATGGCGCTCACCGTCCGCGCCGAAGAGGGCGTCCTGCGCGCCATCCACGGCGCCGCCTTCGACGACTACTGCCGCATCACTCCGCGATTCATTCCCAACCCGCGGCGCTTCCGATCGCCCGAGAGCGTCCCGGTGAACATCAGCGCACTGCGCCGCGAGATGAGCCGCCTGGTGCGATGGTTCCTGCTGGCCATCAGCATGGACTTCGTGGCCCACCTGCGCGAGGCGCCCTGGTGGCCGCACCTCCTGCGTCTGCCCTGAACGGCGCCCCATCGGGGCGTCGCTGACTTCCGCTCGGTCGTACGCTGCCTGCGTGGGCTCCGGATGCTCCTGCGCTGGCTGCGGCTATCGGCTGGGAGAAGCCGGCTCGGGCCCGGCATGCCCGGAGTGCGGAGTCGCGGCCGAGGAGTCGCGGCGCCGATGGGAGTCCCTGGGCGGGGAGGGAGCGGCGCTCGAGCGTCTGGTGCTCGCGTGCGTTCGAATCGCACCACTCTGGTTCCTCGCCGCCGTGATCATGGCGTTCGCCGTGGTGGCCTCGAACATCCCGCCGACATCGGAACCATGGATGGACCTCCTGCGAGGCTCGATGGCTCCTGCCGCCGCGGCAACCACTCTGGGGATCATCGAAGCGTGGCGGACGATCGTGCGACCGCCGTTTCGTCTGCCGATGCCGAGACCTCGCCGAACCATCCTCGCCGTGGTCATGATCCTCTGGATCCCGGGCTGCCTTGCCGCAGCGGTGCTCATCGACTCCCCGCTGGCCAACTGGTTCGTCGACGCCGCGGGAGTGGGGGCCGCCCTCCGGACACTCACGGTGCTCAAGCTCCTTGCCTACCTCCCGATTCCGCTCGCCATCGCCTCCACGGCGCTGTCGGCACCGCGATCGATGCCTTCCTGGCGCCCCAGCAGTGCGCTCCTGCGGCTCGCGTCGATGGCCATGCTGATCCTGCTGGTGGCGTATGCCATGGCCTCCCTGTGGATGTCAGGTGTCCCGATGCGTGACGGACATCCGGTGCTGACGACGATCGCCGTCAATCTTCTCCGGATCCTCCCGCTGGTGCTGGCGCCGATCGCGGCGCTGAGCGGCATGCTCATGCTCCGGCTCATCCGAATGGCCTCGCGTGCCGAGGCGCTGCTGCCAACCACGCCACGCAGAGCCCGCACCATGGCTCGACGCCGCGCGCTCTGCGTCGGCGTCGGCATGGCCGTGCTCTTCTGGGTGGGCACCGCCGGCGGAATCGCCACGGACCTTGGCGGGGGCTGGTGGTGGGAGCTTCTTCAGTCGTCGGCGGACCTGATGGCGATGTCGGATTCGCCCACGCAGCTCGCGTTCTCCGGGGCCTTCGTGGGGCTCGGCATGCTCGTGGCGCTCCTCTCGCTCGTGCCGCTCCTGGCCCTGCGCGGCTCTCGCGGCGCGGCGACGGGAACGGCCCGGCCCGCGACCGGAGGGTCTTGACCCAAGCCGGAGCGCGTTCGTACTCTGTTCGGGTCGTGTCGGATGACGGCCCAAGCTTCCGAGACGCCCTCGCCGGCGGCCCCGCCCATCGTCGCGGTGCGGGCCTGAATCCCGGCAATCGCTTCGAGTCGCTGCGGCTCCATGTGCTCGGGGAAGAGCTCGATCGGCGCATCATCGAGCGCGAGGCCGCGGGCGGAGCGGACGGCGCGGGCTCGCTCGAGCGCGTGGAGCGCCAGGTCTTCGCCGATCGGTCGAAGTCCATCATCAACCGCGTGGCGCGCACCAGTGATGTTCCCTTCGACTGGACCGTGAACCCCTACCGCGGCTGCGAGCACGGCTGCGTCTACTGCTACGCGCGGCAGTATCACGAGTACCTGGGCTTCAGTTGCGGCCTCGACTTCGAGACGAAGCTGGTGGCGAAGCCCGATGCGGC
>CAZSVT010000036.1:7802-17382 GCA_964610365.1 uncultured Isosphaeraceae bacterium | reverse complement strand
GCGACGCGAAGCCGAGCAGGCGTCCGACGCGAGCGGGCTGCCGGGGCCGACGCGCGATTCCGCGTGCACGCCGCCGCGAATCGGGCTGCCGGGGCCGAAGCGCGGGAGTGCGCGCACGCGGCCGCGAGGAGGGCCACCACCGGGGGCCGCGAGCGCAACGCTCCACGAGTCGTCCACAACGAGCGCGCTCGTTGGCTCATTCCTCGCGCGATCGCGTTGAAGTTTCGTCGTCGCGCGGCGCCGGGCCCGACCGCGCGGTACTCAACGCCGCGTGTGGGCGGGCTCGCCGCGGGTCGGTTCGACCAAGGAGCGTGGTTCATGACGGTGCTCGAATGTCGTCGGGATCGGTTGGTGCATGTCCTCGATCTGGCGCGGATGTACCGGGGCTGGACGCGTCAGGAAGTGGCGGCGGCGCTGGGGCGCGAGCCCTCGAAGATGATTCCCGACAGCGGGAACCCCAAGCTCGACCTGGTGATGGGCATCGCGCGGCTCCTGGAGTGGCCGGTGGGAGAGGTCACCGCGTGCCTCTGGGGCGACGGCGGCGCATCGCAGCGCCCCGGCCCCGCCCTCGAGGCCGCGGAGTCGCTGCGCCGCGAGGGGCGATACCTCGAGGCGATCGAAACGCTCCAGCAAGCGCTCGGCGCCGGCGGCCTCCCCGTGCTCCTTCGCGCCCGGCTCCAGGCGACGCTGGCGGATCTGCACGGAACGATGGGTCACCTCGCCGAAGCGCGGGCGCTGGCGTCGGACCTGCTGCGCTGGACGGAGGCCCGGGCCGACCTGCTCGCGCCGCGCGTCACCGCGCTCTCGGTGCGGGGGCACGCCCTCCGCCGCGCCATCCCCGCGGAACCGGCGCCCGCCCGCGCCGCGGCATCCGCGGCGCTGCGGGACCTGGAGCTGGCGGAGCGCGGCGCGTGCGCGGCGGCCATGCCCGGCGTGGGCAACTTCGCCCGCGGCGGTCTCGTCGAGTGTCGCGTGGAACTCGGTGCGTCGACACCGGACGACGCCGTGGCCGTGATCATGGACGAGCTCGACGCCGTCGTGGATCCCGATTCGGTGGCGCCCGACATGCTGGAGAGCTGGGGCTGGTGGTGCATCATCGGGAGCACCATCGCCCGCCGGCATCTCCACGGCTCCGTGGCGCAGCGCGTGTTGGGGATCCTGGCCAACAAGGCCATGGAGATCGCGGACCGCATCGATCACTGGGCGCTGCGCGAGCGCGCCTTCGTCATGGATCATGATCGCCGCGACGACTCCGGAGACGATCCCGTGCTGCTGGATCACGAGGACATCCGATCCATCATCGGCGTCATGGGTCGATTCCCCGGCTTCCGTCCCACCGGGTGGTCGCTCCTTCGCCGCGCGGTGGTGGTGGAGTAGCGGCGGCGGGTACCATCGCGCCGATGTCGAGCGGGCGCCACGGTCTCCTGCTGGTCCTCTCCGGTCCCTCCGGCGTGGGAAAGACCACGATCGTGCATGAACTGGTCCGCCGGTTCGGCGGCCACTTCAGCGTCTCCGCCACCACGCGCGCCCCGGGCCCCGGCGAGCGCCACGGCGTGGACTACTGGTTCGTGGATCTTCCGACCTTCCGCCGCTGGGTGGAGGAGGATCGATTCCTCGAAGTGGCGCAGGTCTTCGGCGGCGACTGGTACGGCACGCCCGCCGAACCGGTCGACCGCGCCCTGGCCGAGGGGACGCTGGCGATCCTGGACATCGATGTGCAGGGCGCCGAGAGCGTGCGCCGCAAGCGACCCGGCATGCTGGGCATCTTCGTCCTGCCGCCCGACGACGAGACGCTCCTCCGCCGCCTCCGCGCGCGCGGCCGCGACGACGAGGCGGCCATCCGGCGACGCTTCGCCGAGGCGCGCCTGGAGATGGAGCGGGCGCGTCGACCCGGAACCTACGACGCCTTCGTGGTCAATGACGACCTCGCCGCCACGATCGACCAGGTGGCGGGACTCGTCGCCGAGCGCCTGGCCCGAGAAGAACGCGCCCCCCGCGGCGCCGCCGGCTCAGCCTGAGCCTCGCGGCGCCATTTCCCGCGGAAGTTGATCGGCGCAGGGCCCCGCGCCTTGCCCGACGCGCGCCGGCATCGCACACATGGTTCACGCGTCCTCGACGAGGACTCGAATCGCTCGGCCGTGCCCCACCGCTCGACCGCCGTCCTTCCGGCGAGCATCCACGGCCCCATGCGAGACCTTCCAGGCGGCCCTCCGCAGGCGGCCATGATGTTCGGCTCCATGCGGAGGGTCGCCCGGAGAGGGGCCCGCAGGGCGCTGGTACAACTCCCGCGCCGTGGGATCCACCTCCGCGCTCGTCGCCGAGATCTCCAGCGCCGCCGTGATCATCGTGGTGGCCACCGTGGCGGTCGTCCTGCCGCTGGTGGCGATCGCGCTCATGTACAACCGGTTGGTGACGCTGCGCGTCCGCGTGCGCAACGCCTTCTCGCAGATCGATGTCCAGCTCCGCCGGCGCTACGACCTGATCCCCAACCTCGTCGGCGCGGTGCAGGGATACCTGCAGCACGAGCGCGCCACGCTCGAATCGGTGATCGCCGCCCGCGCCAACGCCACGCAGGCGGCCGGCGCCGCCGCGGCCGCCCCGGGGTCGATCGCCGTGATGGGCGCCCTGGCCGCCGCCAACACCGTGCTCGACCAGGCGGTCGGCCGGCTCTTCGGACTGGTGGAGCGCTACCCCGATCTCAAGGCGAGCACGAACGTCCTCCAGCTCCAGGAGGAACTCGTCACCACGGAGAATCGCGTGGCCTTCGCGCGGCAGGCCTACAACGACGCCGTGATGACCTACAACACGGCGCGGCAGGTCTTCCCGAGAAACCTCGTGGCGGCGCTCTTCGGCTTCGACGAAGCCGCGCTCTACCAGGCGGAACTCGACGCCCGCGCCGTGCCCGCGGTGTCGCTCTGATCCGGGGCCGACCTCGATGGCGATGAACTTCTTCGAGCAACAGGCGGCGGCGCGGAAGCGGACCGGGCTCCTCGTCTTCCTCTTCATCGCCGGCGTGACGGCGCTGGTGGCGTCCACCTACCTCATCGGCCTCATCGTGGCGTCGATCATGAGCGAGGGCGAACTGACCCGCACGCCGGAGGCGCACGCGGGACTGCTGGGCGTCAGCGTGCTGGTGACGGTGGGCATCGTGGCCATCGGCTGGCTGGCGAAGCGGGTGCAGCTGGGCAGCGGCGGCCGCGCGGTCGCCGAGTCGCTCGGCGGTCGCGTGATCGAACCGGGCACCACCGATCCCGCCGAGCGCCGCGTGCTCAACATCGTGGAGGAGATGGCCATCGCCAGCGGCGTCCCGGTGCCGCCCGTCTACCTCATTCCCGATGCCAGCATCAACGCCTTCGCCGCCGGGTACCGCGCCGAGGAGGCGGTGATCGGCGTCACGCGCGGAGCGCTCGCCGCGTTCAGCCGCGACGAGCTCCAGGGCGTGGTGGCCCACGAGTACAGCCACATCCTCAACGGCGACATGCGCCTCAACATCCGCCTCGTCGCCGCCATCTTCGGACTCGCGGCGCTGGCCATGGTGGGGTCCATCCTGGTGCGCACGCTGGCTCGCACCGGGCGCGGCGTGCGTGTCTCCAGCGGCAACCGCAAGGGCGGCGGAGGCGCGGTCATCCTGGCGATCATCGTGGCGGGCGTGGGGCTCATGATCATCGGCTGGCTCGGGCAGCTCTTCGGGCGACTGATCCAGGCCGCGGTGAGCCGGCAGCGCGAGTTCCTGGCGGACGCGAGCGCCGTCCAGTTCACGCGCAACCCGGCGGGGATCGCGAACGCCCTGCGTCGCATCGCCGCGATGGGCCCCAACCGCATGGAGCAGGACGCCGCCGCCGAGTTCAGCCACCTCTTCTTCTCGAGCGCCGTGCAGACCCTCTTCGCCACCCACCCCCCGCTGCCGGAGCGCATCGCCCGCATCGAGCGCCGCGAGCCGGCGGAGGTCGAGGCCGAACTCGCGTCGGGGCGCTTCGTGGCCTCCTCCGTCGCGCCGGCGCCCGCGGAGGAGCTCGGCGCCGGGGCGCCGGGCGGCGCGTCAACGGCCGCGACGACGGCCACAGCGACGGCGGCGTCCATGGCCGGCGCCGCGTCGCCGCTCCTGGGCGCCTTCGCGTCCCCCACGCGCGAGCGCGCCGAGATCCGGCGCGCCCCTCGATCGATCGGCACCATCGAGCCCGCGTCCATCGACTACGCGCGCGCCGTGCGCACCCGGCTCCCGACCGCGCTCCTCGCCGCCGCCCACGAGCCGTACGACGCCCGCGCGGTGATCGCGGCGCTGCTCCTTTCCGGCGATGAAGCGGTGGCCGCCCGGCAGCTGGAGGCCCTCCGTCGCCCGGCGCTGGCCGGAGTGCCCGAGACGGCGGCGCACCTCCTGCCGGCGGTCCGCTCGCTGCCGCGGGATCTCCGGCTTCCGCTCGCCGATCTCTGCATGCCCGCCCTCCGCCGCCTCTCGACGGCGCAGGCGCAGGAGATGCTGGAGGCGGTCCGCGCCCTCATCGCCGCCGATCGGCAGCTCGACCTCTTCGAGTGGGCGCTCCGCGCGGTCCTGCGGCGCGCGTTCGACGATGGCGGCGCCGCCGAGCCCGGCTCGATGCGGCTGGCGCTCGCGCTCCCGGCGCTCACGCAGCTCCTGGCCACGCTCGCGTGGAGCGGCTCGCGCGACGAATCGCAGGCCTCGAGCGCCTTCATGGCGGGCTACATCGCCTCCGGCGTGCCGGCCCCGCGGCTCCCGGCGCGCAGCGCCTGCACGCTCGACGCCCTCGACGGCGCGGTGAAGATGCTCGCCCGCCTGCGGCCGCAGGATCGGGACCGGGCGCTGGCGGCGGCGGTGGAATGCGTCACGAGCGATGCCGTGGTGACGATCACGGAGGCGGAGGTCCTCCGCGCGGTGGTGGCCATGCTCGGTGCACCGATGCCGCCCATCCTCCCCGCCGGCGCCGAATGAGGTCCCATGGAGCCCCCGTCGACGCATCCACCATCCCGCATGCTCTGGCTGATCCGTCACGCGGAGACGGAGTGGAGCCGCAGCGGCCGCCACACCGGGCGCACCGATCTCCCGCTCACGCCCGACGGCGAGCGGATGGCCCGCGATCTCGCGTCGATCCTCCGCGGCCGGACCTTCTGCAAGGTCTGGTCGAGTCCGCGCCGCCGCGCCATGCGCACCGGCGAACTGGTGGGCCTCGGTGCGGCGATGGAGATCGACGAGGATCTCGCCGAATGGGACTACGGCCTCTACGAAGGTCTCACGAGCGCGGAGATCGAACGGCGGCGGCCCGGATGGAACCTCTGGCGGCACGGTTGTCCCGAAGGGGAATCGCTGGAGCAGGTGGCCGCTCGAGCCCGGCGCGTGCTGACGCGCGTGCGCCAGGCGCTCGACGGCGGCGAGCGCGGCGCGGGCGCCGACGGGGCGAACTCCGCGGGCGCCGCGCATGGCGCCGAACGGAACGTGGCCATCCTCTCCCACGGGCACTTCCTTCGGGTCCTGGCGGCGTCGTGGCTGGAACTCCCTCCCAGCCGCGGCCGCAGCTTCGGCCTGCACGCGGACAGCGTGTCGATCCTGGGCTTCGAGCACGGCGATCCGGTGATCTGGAGCTGGGACTGGACCGAGCACCTCCTGGCCACCGGACACTGAGATCCGCGCCATGACCGCCGCACCCGATCGCCGATCCTCCCCCGCCGCCCCGAACGGCGCCGCGCCGCTGCACTGGTCGCTGGACGGTCGGCGCGCCGGCATCACCCTCGACGATCCCGCGCGCCGCAATGCGCTCGGTCGGGCCATGTTCGACGGCCTCGCGCGCGCCCTCGACCACCTGGAAGCCGGCGCCACCGATCGCGCGGCGCCGCTCATCCTCCGGATCCGCGGCCACGGTCCCGCGTTCTGCGCCGGATTCGATCTCGACGCCTGCGCGGGCGACGGCGGACAGGCGGCGCTCGGCGGATTCATCACCGCTCTCTCCGCCATCCTGCGGCGGATCCGGCGCGGGCCATGGGTGGCCATCGCCGAGGTGCACGGTCCCGCGCTCGCGGGCGGCTGCGCCCTGGCGGCGGCCTGCGACTTCGTGCTCTGCGCCGACGACGCGCTGCTGGGCTACCCGGTGCACCGATTGGGCGTCTCGCCGGCGGTGAACGCCCCGGTCGTGGCCGCCCACATGGGTCACGGCGAGGCCCGGGCGCTCCTGCTGTCGGGCGAATGCATCGACGGGCGCGAGGCCCGGCGTCGCGGCCTGGCCTGGCGCGCGTGCCCCGGGCCGGAGCTCGCCGGCGCCGTCGACGATCTCGTGGATCGCCTGCTCCTCAAGGGACCTCGCGCCCTCGCCGCCACGCGCCGATGGCTCAACGAGCTCGACGGTTCGGATCGCGACGACCTGGCGGCCGGCGCTCGCGACGCCAGCCTGGCGCTCTGCGGCGGGGACGAGAGCGTGCGCATGCTCCGCGAGTTCCGCGCCGCCCAGGCTACGAGAGCACCGCGCCGCACTCCGGACAGCGGGCGCTGAAGTCGGAGCCGTGCAGGTCGTAGCCGCACTCCGGGCAGCGATGCGACCTTCGCATCCGGCGCCGGCGTCGCTCGCGCGATCCCGAGGCCAGCGACGCGCCGGCGCGCAGTACCTGGATGGCCAGGAGTCCGAGCGGCATGAGGGCCACCCAGGTGACGGCCGTGGCCGCGGCGAAGGTGGCCAGGTGGAGCCCTCCGCGCCCGGGATCGGCCGCCTCGCCCAGGATCTCCGGATGATGCTTCGCCATGGCGCGACGCACGAGGACCGCCTCGTCGTCGTCGCCGCGGAGGTCCAGCTCCACCATCTGCGCCCCGCGGAGCACGCGGAGCCGCGCCGCGTCGCGCTCGCTCCAGAGCGGCACGGGCCAGCTGGCCAGTCGCCGCTCCTGCACCACCTCGACGGCGGAGATGAATCGTCCCTGCGTCGGCACGGGCCGTCCGGGCGGCACGACATTGGCCACCAGGGCGCCGCCCGGCTCCTGCTCCAGCGTGCCGGTGACCAGCACGCGCACGTCGCGCTGCCGGACCAGGATCGCCAGGAGCATCACCGCGGCGATCGCCGCGGGAAGCGAGAGGAGGATCCAGAGATCCGAGAGGTGCGTCCAGCGGCTCCGCGTGCGCCGCGCCGAGTGGTAGTCGATCTCGCGCAGCAGCGATCGGAAGCGCTCGAAGGGAAGGAGGAGCCACCGCCAGGGCGATGCGTCGGCGCTGCGCGGGCGTCCGCGCGCTCCCGGGAATCCGGCGTCGAACCCTCCGTTCGCAGGCTTCATGGCCGCGCAGATCTTCGCATGGATCCCGGGACGGTTGCGGCGGGGGCGCGGAGACGGCCTCTTGCCTCGGGGGATCCCGCCGGAGAGCATCCGAGGATGCCGAGGCGCCGCCGAATCCTGGTCACCGGCTTCGAGCCCTTCGGCGGAAGCTCCGTCAACCCGTCGCGCGAAGTGCTTCCGCTGCTCGAGGCCGAGGCGCCCCGGGGCATCGATCTCCGCACCGAGGTGCTCCCCGTGATCGGCGGACCCGGCGCGGGCGCGGCCCCGGCGCGGCTCGCCGCGTCGCTGCGCCGGCATCGACCCGAGATCCTCGTCTGCCTCGGGGAGACCGGAGCGCGCGGCGCCATCTGCCTGGAGCGGATCGCGATCAATCTGCGCGACTACCGGATCGCCGACAACGCCGGCGCGAAGGTGGAGGATCGGCCCATCGATCCGCGCGGACCGCTGGCGCTCATGTCCACCCTCCCGGTGCGCCCGCTCCTGGAGGCCATGCGCGCCACCGGCGCTCCCTGCGAGCTCTCCCTCAGCGCCGGCGCCTTCCTCTGCAACGAGGTCATGTACCACGCGCTGCGCCTCACGCGGCGCCGATCGGGCGTGATGGCCGGCTTCATCCACCTGCCGCAGCTCCCCGAGCAGCATCGCCGGGTCGCCCGCGGCGACGGCGCGACCCGCGGATCGCGGGGTGCGCGCGGAGCGGCGGCGGCCGGACCCGCGCGCACGCTGCCGCTCCGCGTCACCGCCGGGGCGCTCCTCGCGGCGCTGGAGTTCCTCCGCGACCGGCGACGATGAGCCTTCGGCCCGCTCCTATACTCCGCCGCGCCCGGCCGGACGCCGTGCGCGGATGGCGCAGGACCTCGTTCAACTCTCCGTCGACGGCGGCCTGGCGCGAGTGACACTGCAGCGCCCCGAAGCGCGCAACGCCCTCTCCCTGGAAGTGATCACGGCGCTTGCGGGCGCACTGCGAGCGCTCGAGGATCGCCTGCGCGGCGACCCCGACTCCGTGCGCACGATGATCCTGGGCGGCGCGGGTCGGTCGTTCTGCGCCGGCATGGATCTCAAGGCCGTGGCCGCCGATCCCGAGGCGATGGGACGCATGCTGCGCGAGCTCTCGCGCGTGAACCGCGCCATCCGTCGGCTCCCGGTGCCCACCATCGCCCAGGTGCAGGGCGCGGCCATCGGCGGCGGCTGCGGTCTCATGGTGGTATGCGACTTCGCGTTCACGCATGCGGAGGCGAAGGTGGGATATCCCGAGGTGGACCTGGGCGTCTGCCCGGCGGTGGTGGCGCCGTGGCTGGTGCGGAGGATCGGCGCCGGTCGCGCCCGCGCCATGCTCCTGGCCGGCGGCGTCATCAGCGGCGCGGAGGGTTTCGCCGCCGGGCTGGCCACGCATCTCGTCCCCGAGGCGGAGCTTCCCGCGGCCGTGGAAGCATGGGCGCGACGCCTGGCCTCCGGCGGACCGAGATCGCTCGCCGCCACCAAGCACTGGCTCAACGAACTCGACGGGTCGAACGACGACGCCGTTGCCGACCGCGCGGCGGAGATCTCCGCCGAGATCATCGCCGGCGCGGAGGCGCAGGAGCGGCTGCGTCGCGTCTTCGGCGGCGGCTGAGCGATGGACGGCGGCGGCAGGTCGAACGGTGGCGGCTGAGCGAACGGCGGCGGCGGATCCGCGGCCGGGCGGCGCCGCGAAGGGCCGCGCTCCGCGTATACCACGGCCCATGCAGGCCCTCCGCATCGATCGAGATCGCGACGGCATCGTCACCCTCCGGCTGGACATCAATCCCGCGAAACCGCGCGGCGGCGTGGTGGTGCTCGACGCATGGCTCATCGAACAGCTCCGCGCGGCCATGGAGGTGATCCTGGCCGGCGACGCGCCCACGGGATTCATCCTGGTCTCCGCCAGCGAGCGCGTCTTCGTGGCCGGCGCCGATCTCGCCGAGATCGACGCCCTCGACGACCGCCAGCTCCACGACTACCTGCGTGCGGGTTCGCACGCCTATGGACTGATCCGGAGGCTGCCGTGCCCGAGCGCGGCGATCCTGCACAAGGCGGCGCTCGGCGGCGGCCTGGAAGTGGCGATGCACTGCGATGCCCTGATCGGCGTGGCGCCCGCCGCCGGCGAGAAGCCGTGGCGCCTGGGGCTTCCCGAGGCGGGGCTCGGCATCTGTCCCGGCTGGGGCGGCACGCAGATGCTCCCGGCGCGCATCGATCCGGCCACCGCCATCCGCGCCACCGCCACCGGCGAGACCTGGGAGATCACGAAGGCGCCGGCGGGGCTCCTGGAGTCGATGGTCGCGTCGCGCGAGGAGGCGGC
>CAZSVT010000036.1:4206-7792 GCA_964610365.1 uncultured Isosphaeraceae bacterium | reverse complement strand
GCGCGGATTTGCTGAAGACGGACCTGCCGCGGACGGCGGAGCAGGCGGCGCGGCGGTGGATCGCGGCCCAGCGCGGACTCGCGCATCGGCCGATCCGCGCCATCGATCACGCGAACGCCGCCGCGATCGGCGCGGCGCTCGTCTCGGTGCGACCGGCGCTCCCCGACACCGGCGCGGCCTCGGCCGTAGCGGACTGCGTGGAGGCGGGCGTGCAGAACGGCTGGGAGCCGGCGGTGGCGCGCGAACAGTCGCACCTGGTGCGGCTGCGGCACACGCCCGCGGCGCGGGAAAGGCTCGAGGCGTTCCTCAAGCGCGGCTGAGCCGCCCTCGCGCCGTGGCTCGCCCCGCTCAACCGATCAGCGCGTCGATCAGCCGCTGCGGAGACTCCTGGTAGGCCCCCCGGCCGAGCCGGGCCTCGTGGCACGGCGTGCGCGCCGCGATGTCCGCCGCCAGCGCGTCCAGCGCGGCGGAGTCGCGACGATGGGGCGGAGCGCCGTCGTCGAACGCGGCGGCCGTCCGCTCCGGCAGCGAGGCGAGGAGGAGACTCGCCCGCAGTCGCGCTGCCGACTCGGCGAGCGGAAGCCGGCGAAGCTCCACGCCGTCCGCTTCCGGATCGACCCGCGGGAAGACGATCGCCCCGAGCGGCCCGCCGGCGCACGCCCGCACCTCGGCCCCGGCGCAGAGCTGCGCCGCGGAGAGGCGCGTGGGCCGGTCCGCCGGCGCATCGACCGGCGCGTCCGACGGCGCCGGGCCGGCGCATTCCTCGAGGCTCCGAAGCGAGTGGTAGTTCCGACCCCGAAGCCGATCCCGGATCGCGGGCGCATGATCGAGCGTGCCCTCGCGGAGCGTGACGATCGTGGGCATGCCGCGCGCCATCGGAGCGGCGCCGGCACGGGGCTCCACCATGAGCCGGTCGTTCGACACGAACTGGACGCCCGTCGCGCCGAGCAGGTGCAGGAGGAGCGAGGTCTTGCCCGATCGGCGCGGTCCCGCGAACGCCAGCGTGACGCCGCCGACGGCGATCGACGACGCATGCAGCGGCAGGTCGCCCGCGCGCAGGCACGCCACGGTGGCCAACTCGCGCGGCACGCGCATGAGGAAGAGTCGGACCCATCGATCCATCCGGGACGCCACGATGCGATGGCCGGCCGGCGCGTCGCCCGAGGGCAGCAGCAGCACGGGCGCGCGCCGATCCCGGATGACGCGGCCATGCATCGCATCGATCCAGCACGGCGAACGGTGGAACTCGCCGTCGCGCGTGAAGAGATCGATCTCCCCGATCGGCTCCGCCGGCGCGCGCGCCGCGATCTCCTCGTGGAGCGCCGGATCGACGGCGAGGTGGATCGACGCGCCGCTCGGCGAACCCGCGCCATGCGCCGGCGCCGCTCCGTGCGTCGGAGCGAAGGCCGGCCCGAGGAACTCGGCGAGCCAGTGCAGCGCCGCGGATTCCCGGCTCTCCACGCGGATCGTTCGATCCCGCCAGGACAGGGCGAGGGCCGGTGGACGATCCGTGGCCACCGTCACGACGCCTCCTCGCAGAGGTTCGCCAGCAGCTTCACGTGCCGATGCTCCAGGATCGGCTCGGACTCGAGCTCCCGTCGCAGCGCTTCCAGCCCCTCCGCGACGCCGGTCACGGCGTCCTGCAGGGCGATGCGCCCGGCGCGCTGGAGGCGCAGCACATCGGCGCAGGCGCCGCCGAGGTGTCCTCGTGAACCGACGATGGAGATGCCGTTCGTGATGAGGCGATCCACCCGCGCGATCTCGAGCGGCCGTCCGCTGCGCCCCAGCAGCACCACGCTCGCGTGCGGAGCGAGGTGCTCCACGACGCGCCCGATGTTCGAGGTGTCGCCGGAGGCCTCGATCACCACATCGATCGACGCCGGCGGCTCCGCGAAGAAGTCGTCGGGGGAACGGGCGCGGTCGGCCCACCTCGCCGCCTGCCGGCGGCGGAACGGGAGCGGCTCCACCACCTCGATCATGGCGGCGCCGAAGACGAGGCGACCGAGCATCGCCGCGAAGTGTCCGATGGGGCCGGCGCCGAAGACCACCACCCGGTGACCGGGCCGCACGGCGGCGCGGGTGAGCGCCACGAACGCGCACGCGGCCGGCTCCATGCAGGCGGCGGCGCGGAGTCCTTCCGGCGTCACGGCGAGGTCGGTCACCTCGTGGGCGATGCGCGCGGGGACATCGGCGATCGGGCGCAGCAGCCCGTCGCGCTCGAGTCCCAGGAGCGTCGAATCCGTGCAGTGGTTGAAGAGGCCCCGACGGCACGCATCGCAATGGAGGCACGGGATGAGCGACTCGAAGGCCACCAGGGCGCCGGGTCGCACGCCGCGCACCCTGGCACCGATCTCGATCACGCGCCCCACGCCTTCGTGGCCCAGCACGCGCCCCTCCGGTCCGATCTCCAGCGGAGCGGAGCCGAGGATGTAGCCCGTCCGAGGGTCGCTCCGGATCACGTGCAGGTCGGTGCCGCAGAGACCGGCGAGGAGCATCTCCACGCGCAGGTGGTCGACGGCCAGCGGCCCCAGCGCCCGCGGCTCGATCGAGAGGATCGGGTGGCGATAGCGCTCGTGCGGGCCTGGACGATCGATCCCCGGGCGGGGACTCCGCTCGGCGCGCACCACGAGCGCGGACCGCTCCCCGATCACGCGAACACCGCTCCCGCGGCGGCGCCGACCGCCAGCGCCGCGATCCGGCGCAGCACCGATTCCCGCGCATGGAAGGTCTCGATCTCGGCGGCCCGCGCGGCCTCGATCGCCGCGAGCATCGACGCACGCCGGCGCTCGACCGCGTCGACGGCGGCCGCGACATCCTCGGGGCCGATCGGCGCCCGCGGCTCCCGCGCCAGCGGAACCGCCAGCTCCATCTCCTCGCATCGCCGGGCCATGAACGGCTGGTCGGCGAGGAACGGGTACGACAGCATCGGGACGCGCCGGTAGACCGCTTCGTGCGTGGAGCGCAACCCGTGGTGCGTGACGAAGAGGTCCGTGCCTTGCAGGATCCGCCACTGGTCGGCGCGCTCATGGACCACGGCGCCGTACCGCTCCAGCCGGCGGCGCGCCGATGCCCCCGCGTCTCCGCTTCCCAGGCCGATGGTCACCTCCACGCAGGGAGCCGAGGCGCCGTACGCCGCCACCGCCTCGAGCGCCGCCAGCGCCTGCTCGGTGTAGTACCGCCAGACGACGGTGCCGAACGATGCGTAGATGCGGAGCGGTCGACGCCCGTCGTGGCCGCGACGCTCCGCCGTGCCGTCGTCGTCGCCTCGATCGCCGCCCGCGCGGCGGTCGGCGCCGGCTCTCTCCTCTTCGTCCAGGTCCGGCAGCGAGCCGAAGTACGCCGCCGGTTCGTAGCGGCGCCGCTCCTCCTCCGTCATGAACAGCGCCGGCTCGCAGTGGATGTTGAGGTGCGGGCTGAGCGTGGCGTAGTGATGGAACGGCGACGCGTCGAGGATTCCGAATCGATTCCGCAGGTGGTCCACGGCGCGCCGGCACTCCTCGCCGATCCGCACGCGCGGGTCGTGCGCCAGCCGTGGAAGGTGCACCGATGGATGGGGATCATGCGAGCCGCAGACGCTGACGAAGGG
>CAZSVT010000036.1:0-4196 GCA_964610365.1 uncultured Isosphaeraceae bacterium | reverse complement strand
CCGCCACCACGCGGCCGACGACGGCGAGCGTGTCGAGGACCACGAGCCCCGCACCCAGCGCGGCCACCTCGCGCGAGATCGCCTCCGCGAAGCAGCCGGCGAAGGTGACGAACCGGCAGGGAAACGGGGACGAGACCGCATCCACGGACTCCAGGGGGCGTCCGGCGTAGAGATCGTGGAAGCGCGCTCCCGCGGCGCGGATCCTCGACTCGTGCAGGCGCGGTGCGAAGAAGTGGATGTCGAAGCCCATCCGCGAGAGCCCCGCCGCGATCGGCCGCACGCTCTCGAAGTGGCTGTGGTCCTCCATGGTGAAGAAGACGATCACCGGCCCGCTCATGGCGCCTTCCTCCCCTCGACGATGGAGAATCCGCCGGCGGCGGGGCGCACCTGCGGGTCGACGAACCCGGCGTCGCGAAGGATCGCCGCGAGTGCGCGGCCCGAATACTGCCGGCCCTCGCTCGATCGCAGCAGCATGTTCACGGCGGCGGCCGCGGCGGCGCGGGGTCCGGTGAAGTCGTCGTCGTAGAGGATCTCGTGGACCAGCAGGCGCCCGCCGGGCGGAAGGTGCTCCAGGCTTCGGCGGGCCAGCCGGAGGCAGGTCTCGGGCGAGATGCCGTGGAACACCGCCGAGCAGAAGTGCACATCCGCATCGGGCCACGGCGCTTCGTCGAAGAGGTCCGCCGCATGGGTGCGGACGCGGGACTGCAACCCGGCTTCCGCGATGAACCGCTCCGCGAGTTCGCAGACCACCGGCCGGTCGAGGACGACGGCCCGGAGGTGCGGCCAGGCGAGGCAGGCGCCGATCGAGTGGGCGCCGGAGCCGCCGCCGAGATCGAGGAGGCACTCGTTCCGGGAGAGATCGACCATCGCCGGCCAGCGCCGGGCCAGGCCCATGCTCCGCGCATGCATGGCGAGCGTGAGCTGGCGGGCCCGCTCGTCGCGCGGCCGCGCCGAGTAGCGGCAGCCGGAGACCTCCGGCGGCGGCGGCGCCCCGTCGACGACGGCGCGCCGAACGCTCTCGAAGGTGAAGAGCCCGCCTCCATCGATGAGGAGGTCGAGGTACGGCCCGAAGAACGACGGGCTCTCCGGCAGGAAGTACTCCCGCGCCAGCGGTCGAAGCTCGACGCTGCCGTCCGCCCGCCGGGCGAGGAGCGACGCCGACGCGCCCATCGCCACGATCGCCTCCACCGCCCGGGGCTGGATCCGAAGCGACGCGGCGATCTCTTCCAGGGACCTCGGCCGCTCCGCGAGCAGCGGGAAGAGCCCGAGGCGGTAGGCCACGAGGACCGTGGGCAGCAGCAGCGCCGACGAGACGAGCTCCGCGATCGGTGCCGGGTCGGCGCCGACGGGCGCGCCCGACCCCGCGCGGGCGGCGTTCCCGGACGGGTTCGCGGCGCTGTCCGCGATCGGCGTCACGCCGTCGCTCCCTCGGCGGCCGGCGCCGGTGCCCGATCGTCGTTGCGCGACTCGAAGTAGCGCCGCATGAACGCCCGGGCGTCCGCCGACCGCCCCGTGAACGACCACGGCGCGCCGAGGCCTTCCGCCGCGAGATCGCGATCGATGTCCACGCCGAGGCGATCGAAGCCCGCGTCGCGCGTGAGGTACTGCCGATCCTGGATGCGGCCGTGGTCCAGGTGCAGCAGCGGCGCGTCGACGAAGCCGATGCGTCCCTCGATCACGGCGTGCGCGGCGGCGGCCCAGCGCGGGAACGAACTGCGCGCCAGGTAGCCCAGGCCCAGGTCGCGCGACGCCTCCAGCCACGGCGCCGTCCGTCCGATCGCCGCCATGAACCAGAAGAGGTCGCCGCCACCCACCACGGCGCGCTCGAAGAAGCCGGCCTGGAGCAGCAGGTCGCGCCGCGCCGCCCACGCCATGCCGGGATTTCCGCGGCGCGGCGGCCGGCGCCCATCCGCGCGCCCGGTCCGGTCGGCCATCTCCAGATCGAAGAACGCGTCGGGACCCACCTCCGCCAGCACGCGCGCCGAGCAGACCTTGACGCGCTCGGGCGCGGCGGTCCGGTCTCCCTCCAGCAGCGCCCGCGTGGCGGAGGGATCGAGGTAGCGCACTTCGGAGAAGAGCTGCACCGCGCGCGAGTGCCGCAGCGCCTCCAGGGCGCGCTCGCTCCAGGTCGGGTCGGTCATGATCACGTCCCCGTCCAGCCACGCCACCGCCTCCGCCTGCGGCGGCACCCGCTCCAGTGCCGCCGCGAGCAGCCGCTCCTTCTGCCACATGAGGTCGCCGCCGCGCACCGGCACCAGGATCTCCGCATCCGCGGCATCGAGCTCGAATCGACCCTCGGCGCTCCACTCCACCGTCACGAGCGGTGCGTCCAGGTGCTGCCGGAAGGCGCGGTAGTTGCGGCGCCGGCTCTCGGATCGCGTGGGGTTGAAGTACGCGGTGATCGCCCAGAGATCAGCCATGGCCCGCGCCTCCGCCCCACGCCGTGTCCCGCGCCAGGGCGTCGGCGTGGCGCGCCAGGCGCACCGCAACTTCCGCCGCGCCGGGCAGGCGGTACTTCGACCGCACGAAGGCCCCGCGGATCACTCCCACCGTGCGCCAGAAGTCCCGATGGTCGAACCGCCGACCGGTGCGGCGCTCGTACGCCTCCACGAACGCATCGAAGCGGGCGTCCGCCATCGGCCAGCGGTACCAGACGCGCCCGAGGTCGGCGTCGAGGGAATCGATCCGCATCGCCTCGTTGTCGATGGCGTGCAGGCGGCCGTCGCGCCCGAGCGCCAGGTTCTCCAGGCAGAAGTCCCCGTGGGTCACGCCCACTTCGGTGGTCGCGGGCTCCAGGCGGTCGAGCGCGCCCAGGAGCGCCCGCATCGCCGCCGCGCCGATGACTCCGGCCGCGCCCAGGGCTTCGACCTGTCGCACGGCGGCGCGGCGCCAGCGCGCGGCGGGACGCACCATGGGAAGGCGGCGCCGGCCGAAGGCGCGCGTGCCGTGGATGCGCGCCAGGAGTTCCGCGGCGCTCGACAGGGTCTCCGGATGATCGTCGCTCGGCGACGCGCCGTCGATCCACGCCTCGATCACCACGCGACCGCGGCGATGGAGGAGCGGCGCCAGTCCCGGGACGTCCCCGAGGCCTTTCTGCACCAGCTCCTGCCGGCGCGCCGTTCGCTCGTCCGCATGGCAGCGGACCTTGATGGTGCGGCCGTCGACCAGCTCCACCCGAAACGCGGCGCGGCGCTGCCCGGGCCGAGCCAGTGTCCCGATGTGCGCCCAATGGCGAGGGGCGAAACCGGCGGCGCCGAGCACCTCCTCGGCCGCCGACTGGAGCCCGCTCCAGGTCGGCATCGAACCGCTGCCGGCCCCCGGCTCCGAGTGGGTCGGCAGCACCCCCGCGCAGGAACATGGGGACGATTCCACCGCGGTCTGGACGCCTCGATTGCCCGTGACGGTCCTCCCGCGGCAAACTACCACGAGCCGGCCGATCCCGTTCCGCCGGCGCTCATGGCGCCGATCACTCCATCGATCCCCGCCGCGCCGTCGACCGCGACGGGCGACGACGGCCCGCTCGCGAAGGCGTGGTATCGCCGACCGGCGCTCTCGCCCATCGGGTCGTCGCTCTCCCGCGCCGGGCGCGACGCGAGCCGCGCGGTGCTGCTCGCCGCCGTGTCGCCGCGCCCTTCGGCGCTCGCGTCGGCCATCGATCGGGGCGCGGAGCGCGTGGACTGGGACTGGATCCTGGACCGCGCCCGGGCCCACAAGGTGGCGGCGCTCCTCGCGTCGGTGCTGGATCGGCCCGAGTTCCGGGATCGGATCCCCGCGGCAGCGCGCGCACGGCTGGCGCACGACGGCGCGGTGGGCCTCCACCGCGCGGAGCTCGCGCGCGTGACGCTCGGGGAATCGCTCGCGGCGCTGCACGACCGCGGCATCGACGCCATGGTGCTCAAGGGGCCGATCCTCGCCGAGCGCGTCTACGGCGACCCTCGGCTCCGTCCGCACTCGGACATCGATCTCCTCGTTCGCGCCGCCGACGTCGACCGCGCCTCGGAGGCGCTCGAGCGCGCCGGCTACCTGGCCTCGCATCGCGAGGCGGAGCGCCTGGGCATTCCGCCGCACCGCTGCCGCGCCTTCCTGCGCCGCACGCGCCACGCCCTGAGCCATGTTCGACGGGACCGCATGCATGTCGAACTCCATTGGGCGCTCTTCGATCCGGGCACTCCGCGGATTCCGGTCGATCGGCCGTG
>CAZSVT010000035.1:11326-17444 GCA_964610365.1 uncultured Isosphaeraceae bacterium | reverse complement strand
GCGCGGCCGGCACCTGATCCGGTGCCGCCGACCGGCTCACGGTGCCGGGCTCCGCGCACGAATCTCCGCCAGCGCCCGCTCCAGCGCCGTGTCGCGATCGTCCGCCGGCGGCACTTCGATGTGCGGACGCACCGGTCCCGGGTCGTTCTCGTCGCCGTTGGCGCGGATGAACCTCTTGGTGCAGAACGGGACCTTGAGACGGCTTGCCGGCAGCTCGAATGAGCCGAGTTCGCCGAGCGAGGAGGGGACACCGCCCGTGGGCTCCCCGATCGTCACCATGAGGTCGTAGGTGCGCGCGGCGTCGGCCAGCATCTCGGCGCTGGAGAAGGTCCCTTCACCGATGAGCAGGAACGACGGCCCGTCGAATCCCGGCGCGCGGCGCGGCTGCGGACGCGGCGGCGCGCCCTGGCGCTCCAGGTCCCCCGAGGCGAAGCTGCCGATGACCACGCCGGCGCACTGCCGGTACGGCGTGCCGGTGATGCGCGACAGGAGCTGATCCCCGAGCCGTGAGTCGCCGCCGCCGTTGCGGCGGACATCCACGATGAGCGCCGTGGCGCCGCGCGTCTTCATCGCGTCGAAGGCGTGATCCAGGAAGGTCTGCCACCGCGCCGCCAGCGACTGGTTCATGGTGGGGAAGTCGATGAGGGCCACGGTGCCGTCCAGGAGCGAGCAGCGGAACGGCGGCTCATCCACGAGCACCTCGGCGCGGGCCTTCGACACCGCCTGCGGCGCCGCGGTGGTGCGCTCGTTGCGGCCGGCGGCGGCCCCGACGCCCTCCACGACGACGGTGCCGCTGGTTCCGTCGGAGCGCCGGATCTCCAGGGTGACGGGCAGCGAGGTCCCCAGCGCCCACTCCAGTTGACGCGCGAAGTCCCTCAGCCGGCGCGCCTGGAACCGCTCGTTCTCGCCCGGAACGAGCGAGCGCAGTTCGGCCAGGTGATCCCGGGCGCTGCGACCATTGATGGAGAGGATGCGGTCCCCGGGCTGGAGCTCCATGACGCCATCGCTGACCGCGACGATCTCCAGCTCGTCGCCGCGCGGCGCCGCCCGGAACGGAACCACGCGCCCGCCGGACCGCAGCCAGGCGAGGAGATCCTCCTGCGGCGGCATCATCGCCATGTGGTCGATCCCGTAGGCGGCCTGCAGCTCCATGACGAAGCGGATGAACTCGCGGCGGCTCATCGGGTGGTCGATGCGCCGTTTCAATCGATCGAGCAGGGCCGCGATCTCCTCGCGGCTGGTGCGGAGGTAGGGGTCCGGGCACCGGCGCTCGTGGAGTTCCACGATCGCGTCGAGGTCCGCCTGGAGCGCGGCGGGATCGTGGACTTTGGCGATCGTCTC
Source organism: uncultured Isosphaeraceae bacterium (assembly GCA_964610365.1). Taxonomy (GTDB): domain Bacteria; phylum Planctomycetota; class Phycisphaerae; order Phycisphaerales; family SM1A02; genus VGXK01. The sequence goes on along the minus strand of CAZSVT010000035.1, from coordinate 16,103 downwards.
CGGGGTCGCCGGCGGCGCCTGGGCGCCGGCGCCGGGATGGGCGCACCCGACGAACAGGATGGCGACGGCGGAGGCCACCCGTCGGCGCTGCGCGTTCCAGTGCCACGGCTCCTTCGAGGGTCGCGCGTCCGTCGGCTCGGTCGTCGATGAAACCATGGTGGATCTCCTGCGGCGCGCGAGTCGAAGCGGCGGCGGTTCGGGGCGTCGGCGGATCGTGCAGGCGCCGGCGCCCCGGGCCGCCGGGCCCCCCGGCCGCCCACCGAGCGTAGCTCGCGCCGTGGCGGCACGGAGTCGCGATCACGGCGCGACGCGCGCGTTACGCTCGCGGGGCCATGACCATGCCGATGATGGTGGTGCTTGCCATCGCGATCGTCGCGTCCGCGCCGGCCGAGCCGCCGCGCGTGATCCGCGCCGACGGCGCCGAGGCCATCGTGGCGGCGCTGCGTGCGGCGCGGCCGGGCGACGAGGTCGTGGTGGCGCCCGGCGGTCATCGCGGCTTCGAGGCCGCGGAGATCCACGGCTCCGCGGAGCGCCCCATCGTCCTCCGCGCGGAGGATCCGGCCAGGCCGCCGGTCTTCGAGGGAGGGATCCACCTCTCCCGCGTGGCCCACCTGGAGCTGCGCGACCTGGTGGTGGAGGGCGCGGCGGGGAACGGGATCAACATCGACGACGGCGGGCGCCTCGACGCGCCGTCGCATCACCTGCGGCTCCATCGGATCACGGTGCGGCGCATCGGCGGGCGGGGGAACCACGACGGGATCAAGCTCTCCGGCGTGGAGGACTTCCGCCTCGAGTCGTGCGTGCTGGAGCGCTGGGGACGCGGCGGATCGGCGGTGGATATGGTGGGGTGCCGGCGGGGCCTCCTCCTGGCATGCGCATTCCGCGACGATCCGCGCGATCCACCGTCGAACGCGGTGCAGATCAAGGGAGGCTCGGAGGAGATCGTCGTCCGCGCCTGCCGGTTCGTCCACGCCGGCCTGCGCGCCGTCAACCTGGGCGGCTCCACCGGGCTGGCGTACTTCAGGCCGAAGCCGCAGGGGTTCGAGTGCCGCAACGCGGTGGTCGAGGGCTGCACGTTCATCGGATCGCAGGCGCCGGTCGCCTTCGTCGGCGCCGACGGCGCCGTGGTGCGCCGCAACACCATCCATCTCCCCGGGAAGTGGGTCCTGCGCATCCTCCAGGAGACGCGCGAGCCGGGCTTCGTGCCATGCCGCAACGGCGTCTTCGAGGACAACCTGGTGACCTACCGGCGCCGCGAGGTGGCCACGGCCGTCAACATCGGTCCCGGCACGGCGCCCGAGTCGTTCCGATTCCGGCGCAACTGGTGGTACGCCGTCGACGATCCGCCGCGCAGCGCGCCGTCGCTGCCGGTCCCCGAGGAGTCGGGCGCCGGCGGCCTGGATCCGCGCTTCCGGGATGAAGCGGCGGGGGATCTCCGGCTGCATCCGGAGAGCCCGGCGCGCGCCCACGGAGCGGATTCGTTCGTCCGTGGCTCGGAGTAGTCTGCCGCGCCGCCCTCGAGCGTTCCGCGGAGCCGCGGCGCGGGCGATTCCACTCCTGGAGGAACGATGATGATGGACCACACGATCGCGCCTTCACGATGGGCCGCGCTGCTGGGAGGAGTCGTGGCCCTCGCGGCGCTCCTGTCGGGAGTCCACGGATGCCAGACCGCGGGGCAGACGGGCATCGTGGCGGGCGCCGGCCTCGGAGCGCTCATGGGACAGGCGATCGGCGGCAACACCACGGCCACGCTCATCGGGACCGGCGTGGGGGCGGGTGTGGGCTATGTGATCGGCAACGAAGTGGACAAGTCCCGCGCCAACGAGCTCACGCGCCAGCAGGCGCAGCAGATCGCCGAGCTCCAGGAGTCGCAGCGGCGGCTCGAGGCGCAGCGGTCGGCGCCGGGCGGCTCCGCCGGAGCGCCGGCCCCGGGTTCGTCCGCGCTCATCGAGCCCCGGTACACCAACTCGGAGGTCGGTGCGCTGGGCGACACCCGCTGGGCGGTGGTGAGCGTGAACCCGCGCGACGCCCTCGGCCGGTTCGCATCGATGATCGTGGAGTTCCGGCCCAATGGACGCGTGCTCACCACCACCACCGGCAGCGACGGCATGGTGCGCAGCGCCGACGAGGCGTACCGGGTGGTGAACGACACGCTGATCATCAATCGAAGCGACTACCTCATCAACGCCCGGTTCTCCATGACGGCCGACCAGCTCGTGGTCAGCGCGGAACGATTCAGTGCAGTGCTGCAGCGTCTCCCCGGCTGAACCGCGCCTTCGGCGCCGCGCCGCACGGTCCGCGGCGGCGCTGCTCGTGGCGTCGGCGGCGTCGATCGGCTGCCAGTCGCGCCTGGGCCTTTCGCCCGCGCCGCCGGCGCGGGCCGCCGCGTTGAGCAATCGAAGCGCGCAGGTGCTGGAGCTCGAGGGGCTGGAGCCTTCGGCGAACGACCGGACCGCGGAGGCGCTGCGCGCCCTGCCGGCGCGCGAGATGGACGCCGATCGGCTGGTGGCGCTGGCGGAGGTGTCGTGGGCCCTCGCCCTTCGGAACGGCACCGCCACCGATCTCGGCTGGCAGCATGCGGCGGTGGCGGCGATGTCCAGCTGGGCGGCGCTCTTCGGCAGCGCCGCGGACCTGTCTCCGTTCCAGGATCGAGCCACGCTCGCCCGGCATCTGCACAACGCCTCGCTGGCGGTCGTGACCGTCGGCATTCCCGATCTCGCGGGCACGACGGAGGCCGAGATCCGGCGCCCGGTCTTCGGGCAGGAGCTGCGGATCCGCACCTCGTGGGAGGCGGCGCCGTGGCGCGCGGATCAGTTCGACCGCTTCGTGGCCGCGGACGACTTCCGCGTCGACGGGCTGCGCCATCGTCACCGCCAGTCCGGTGTCGGCGCGGCCCTGCTGGGAGATCGCGGGCCGATCGATCGCTCGTCGCCGTCGTCGGCGGGCTTCGATCGATTGCCGCCGTCGAACCAGGCGGTGGCCCTCAGCGCGGTCCTGCTCGATGTGCGATTCCGCGACGATCTCGCGTGGTCGCCGGAGTCGTTCGACCTGGCGATCGTCGATCCCAACCGGACCTCGAGCGTGCGCATCGCCGGGCGCGAGGTCCCGCTCGAGTCGGACTTCAGCGCCGCCCTCGCCCACACGATGGGCCGGAGCGAGCCTCTGCGCCGCGCGGGGATCGGGGGCGTCCTGCGCGTGCAGGACTGGAAGGAGATCGGGGGCCTCTACATGCTGGAGCCCTTCGACCCGGCGCGCATGCCGGTGATCTTCGTGCACGGGCTCTTCTCCACGCCGCTCACCTGGCGCGAGATGGCCAACGACCTCTGGAGCGATCCCGCCATCCGGGCGAAGTACCAGTTCTGGTTCTACTTCTATCCCACGGGACAGCCGTTCGGCCTGGCCGCCGCGTCGCTGCGCGCTTCGCTGGAGGACCTCCGCCGTCACTGCGATCCGCAGGGGAACTGCCGCGAGCTCGACCGGATCGTCCTGGTGGGGCACAGCATGGGAGGGCTCGTCTCGCGCCTGCTGGTCACCGATCCGGGAACCGCGCTCTGGGACAGCCTCAGCACCGTTCCGTTCGACGAGCTTCCGCTCTCGGAGGAGGATCGCGAACTCGTTTCCCGCGCCGTGCTCTCGCCGCCCGCGAAGGGCGTGACGCGCGTGGTGTTCATCGCCGTCCCGCATCGCGGCAGCGACCTGGCCGACCGGACCCCGGGACGCTTCGTGTCGCGCCTCGTCCAGCTCCCGCCGACGGTGCTGGACGCCGCGGTGCGCATCCTGCCCGCGGAGCGGAGCGAGAGCGGTCGCACGATTCCCCGCACCATCTCCAATGGTGTCGATTCGCTCTCGCCCCGATCGCCCTTCCTCCGCACGCTGGCGGATCTGCCGATCTCGCCGGAGGTGACCGCGCACTCCATCATCGGCGACCGATCGGCGACGCCCGGCCCCGACGGGACCGACGGCGTGGTGCCGTACGCGAGTTCGCACCTGCCCGAGGCGGCGACGGAGCTGGTGATCCCGGGCGCGGACCACAGCGTGCCGCTGCATCCGGAGGCCATCCGCGAGGTGCGCCGGATCCTGCGCGAACACGCGGGCATCGCGCCGGCGCCCGCCGCAGCGCCAACCGCGGCGCCCGCCGCCGCGCCCGCCGCACCGGTCACGCGCTGACGCGGGCGGGCGTCTGCTCGTTCACGCCGAAGAGGATCGCATAGATCACCGGCACCACGATGAGCACCAGGATGCAGCAGAACGAGAGCCCGAACATGATCGTGACCGCCATGCCCACGAAGAACGGATCCTGGAGCAGGGGGATCATCCCGAAGACGGTGGTGAGCGCGATCATGAGCACCGGGCGCACCTTGGACGAACTGCCGCGCAGGATGGCGTCCCAGGGCTTCGCGCCCTTGTCGATCTCGCCCTTGATGCGCCCCACGATGATGATGGAGGTCTTGATCAGCTCGCCACCGAGACTCAGCACGCCGAGCATGGCCATGAAGCCGAAGGGCTGACCGGTGAGGAGGAATCCGATCGTGACGCCGATGAGGGCCATGGGGAGCGTGAGCCACACCGCCGCGGTCGCGCGGAACGAGTTGAAGAGGCAGACCACGATGAAGACCATCAGGGTCAGTGCGATGGGGAGCGGCTCCGCCAGCGCCGCGCGGGCGTTGCCGGAGTCCTCGTACTCGCCGCCCCACTCGAAGGAGTAGCCGGGCGGAACCGGGATGGATTCGATCGCTCCGCGCACCCGATTGAAGAGGACGCTGGGCAGGCCGGTGCG
>CAZSVT010000035.1:2642-11316 GCA_964610365.1 uncultured Isosphaeraceae bacterium | reverse complement strand
GCACGGTGATGGTGGAGACGCGGTCGCGTCGGGCGATGAGCGGATCCTCCCACGCCACCTCGGTGCCCTCGGTGACCTGGCTCAGCGGGATCATGCGACCCGCCACCGGGCTCCAGATCTGGCCGCTGCGGATGACATCGATCTCCCGGCGCTCCGACTCCGGCGGCCGGGCCACGATCGGCAGCAGTCGCGTCTCCTGCGCGTAGATGCCGGTGCCCTGGCCTCCCGGTTCGCGGTAGGCGCCGACCACGCGACCTTCCAGGCTCGTCTCCAGCGCCTCCGCCACCTCCACGCGCGTGATGCCGTTCCGCCGCGCCTGCGCCTCGAGCAGGTCCGGGCGCACCACCTTCTCGCGATCGCGCCAGTCGTGCCGCACCGCGAGCGCGCCGCCGTCGGCCTCCAGGACGGCGATCGCCTGGTCCGCGAGCCCGCGCAGCACGTCCGGATCCGGACCTCGGAACCTGGCCTGCACGCGCCCGCCGGCGCCGGGGCCCAGGAGGAAGCGCTTGGCGATGGCGTTGGCGTCCGGGTAGCTCGACTCGATGTGCCCCTGGATGGCGGCCATCATGCCCTCGATCGCCGCCTCGTCCTCGACATTGACGAGGAACTGGACGAAGGCGCGGTTGTCGCGCTCCGGCGTGTAGACGAGGAGGAAGCGCAGGCCTCCGCTGCCCACGAAGGAGGTGACATGGGTAGCGCCGGGCTGCGTGGCGATGAAGGACTCGATCTCCGCCGCGAAGGCCTCCGTCTCGCGGATGTGGGTGCCGCCCGGGAGGAAGACATCCACCATGAACTGCGGGCGCGTGGCCGGCGGGAAGAAGCTCTGCGTCACCATCCGGAAGCCGTAGACGCTCGCCACCGTCGCCGCGATGGAGAGGATCACCACCGCGTAGCGGAACCGCAGCGCCACCGCGAGCATCGCCCGGTAGCCGCGGTAGAACCAGCCGTCGTACGCCGCCGACTCGCCGGAGGCCTTGCGGGACGGCCGGAACGCCAGGTAACCGAAGAGCGGCGTGATGGTGATGGCCGCCACCCAGCTGATGGTGAGCGAGATGAAGATGACCCAGAAGAGCGAGTTGGTGTACTCGCCGGTGTTGTCCTCGGAGAGGCCGATGGCGGCGAAGGCGATGACGGCGATGGCGGTGGCGCCGAAGAGCGGCCACTGGTCCTTGGCCACCACGTCGCGGATCACCGCGAGCTTCTCCTCCCCGGCCTCGATGCGCACCTTGATGCCCTCGGTGATGATGATCGCGTTGTCGGTGAGCATGCAGAGGGCGATGATGAACGCCCCCAGCGAGATCCGCTCCATGAGGATGCCGGAGGCGTGCATCACCACCAGCGTGCCGAGGATGGTGAGCAGCAGCACGGCGCCGATGATGGTGCCGGCGCGCAGGCCCATGGCGATGAGCAGCATCGCGAAGACGATCGACACCGCCTTGACGATGTTGAAGACGAAGGCGTTGGTGGCCACGGCGACGGCGTCGGGCTGGAAGTTGATCTCGCCGATCTCGATGCCCACCGGTTGATCGCCCTGGATCTCCGCCAGCCGCCGGCGGATCCCCTCGCCCATGGTCACCACGTTGCCGCCCTGCACGGTGGAGATGCCCAGGCCGATGGCCGGCCGGCCGTCGAAGCGGAGGATGCGCCGCGGCGGATCCTCGTCGGCGCGCTGGATGGTGGCGATGTCGCGCAGCAGGAGCTGCCGACCGCTGGCGTCGGAGCCGATCACCAGGTCGAGCATCTCCTCCGCCGACCGGAAGGTCCCCGTGGGGTCGACCACGATGTGCTCCACGCCGATGCGGAACCGGCCGCCGTCGGCGGCGATGTTGCGATCCCGCAGCTGCGCGTAGACGCGCTCCTCGGGAATGCCCAGCTGCGCCAGCCGCTGCCGCGAGATCTCCAGGTAGACCACCTCCTGCTGCTCCGCGAAGAGGTCCACCTTCTTCACGTCCTCCACGGTCATCAGCTCCCGCCGGAGGAACTCCGCGTACCGCCGCAGCTCCGGGTAGGAGTAGCCGTCGCCGGTGATGGCGAAGAAGATGCCGTAGACGTCGCCGAAGTCGTCGATGACCACCGAGCGCCCGCGCACCGACGGCGGCAGGCGCGCCTGCACGTCGCTGATCTTGCGGCGCAGCTCGTCCCACACCTGCGGAATCCGAGCCTGACCGAACTCGTCCCGGATCCGGGCGCTCACCAGCGATCGGCCGCGCGTCGACTCCGACTCCACGCGCATGAGCTGATCGAGCTGCTGCACGGCGGACTCGATGGGATTGGTGACCTCCTTCGCCACCTCCTCGGCGCTGGCGCCGGGGTAGGGGGTGATGATGAGCGCTTCCTTGATGGTGAACTCGGGATCCTCCAGCCGGCCGATGCGCTGGTAGGCCACCACGCCGCCGACGAGGATCAGGATGACGGCGAAGAAGGCGACGCGCGTGTTGCGGACCGTGAGGACGCCGGGGTTCATGGTCGGCGGCTCCCCAGCGCGTCGCCGAGGTCCCGCACCTTCATGCCGTCCCGCAGCGCCGAGGCGCCGGCCACGGCGATCCGCTCGCCGGGGGAGAGGCCGCCGGCGATGGCGATCTCCGAGCCGAGCATCGGTCCGAGGACCACCGGGCGCGCCCGGACGGACCCGTCCTCACCCACGATCCAGACCACCGACTCGCCGCCGGCCCGGTTCACCACCGCCGGCGTCGGAACGCGGATGCTCGCCTCCGTGCCGTCGCCGCGCCGGGTGATGCGCACGAACCCGGTCATGCCGGGGAGGATCGTCACGTCCTTCGGCGCGGGCATCCCGAAGCGCACCCTGAAGGTCTGCGTCACGGGGTCGGCGAACTGGCTGACTTCGCTGATGCGCACCGGGAAGGTTCGGCCGGGCACGCTGGAGAAGGACGCCTCCATCGACTCGACGTCCGGGCCGCGGATCCCCCAGGCCATCACCGACTCGGGCATGTCCACCGCCACGTCGATCTCGTCCACGTTCTGGTAGCGGACCACCGGCTCCGTGGCCCGGATCGACTGGTTCACCTGGACGAAGATCTCGGAGATCACGCCGTCGTAGGGGGCGCGGAGCGTGCAGTCCTGGAGATTGACCGCCGCCTCGGCCACGCGGCCTTCGAGCGAGCGCACCGCCGCATCCTGCGCCGCGATGTCCTCCTCGCGCGCCACGGTGCCCTTCTCCACCAGCTGGATCGCCGCCTTGTAGTCCTGCTCCGCCACGCGGAACGCCGCCTCGGCTCGCTCGTAGTCCGCGCGGGCGGCCGCGTTCTGGGCGACGAGATCGGAGAAGCGGGTGAAGTCGGCGCGGGCGGTGGCCAGCCGGGCCTCGGCGGCGCGCACCTGCGCCTCGCGTCGGGCTCGCTCCTCCACTCGCTCGCCGGCGCGGAGGGCCACGAGCACGGCGCGGGCCTGGTCGAGTTGTCCCTGGAGGGTGGCCAGGCGGGCGCGGAACTCGTCCTCGCGGAGCCGGGCGATGAGATCCCCCTTGGCGATCCGCTGCCCTTCGGCGATCGGGAGTTCGACGAGGAGTCCCGGCACCTGAAAGGCCAGCTCCACGCGCTTGGTGGCGTCCACGCGCCCCGAGAAGGAGCGCGACGAGAGGCCGTCCGACGCGGCGATCACCATCGTCTTCACCGGTCGGATCGGCGGCGGGCTCTTCGTGGCGTCGCGACCGCGGTCGCAGCCGGCGAGGGCCGCCGCGACGGCGAGGGCGAGCCCGGCGCCGGTCGCACGGCGAGCGCCCCCGCGGGCGTTCCCGGGGCGGCACCGCGCGGCGCGCCCCGGCGCCTCGGGCGGTGGGTCGACGGGACGATGGAGCGCGGGATGAGTCATGCGGCGATGGTCCTTCTCTGACGGGACGGTGTCGTGATGGGCCGGAAGTGGATCGATCGGCGCGCCGACGGAACGCGGCGCGGACGCGTCGCCGGATCGTACCGTGGCGGGTGGAGTAGGATCCGGGCCGCGCGGCGGATGGATCGATCCATGCACGACGGCACGGCCCCGAAACCCGAGTCGACCGGCGAATCGGCGCCGCCGCGTCCGGACCCGCGCATCCTGCTCGACTTCCTCTTCTCGCTCGGCCAGGCCTACCTCGCCGGCGGCGAACAGACGGCGCAGATCGAGCTCATCCTCCGACGCGTCGCGTCCGCCTACCGGATGCGCAGTTCATGTGTCGTGGCGTTTCCCACGGCCATCTTCGTGCGCATCTCCGATGGCGAGCAGGAGCGCGTCGACCTCGCCCAGGGGCCGGCACGCGCTCTTCGACTCGACCAGATCGCCGAGGTCTACACGCTCGGAGCCCGGGCGCAGCGCGGCGAGATCGCGCCCGAGGAAGGCCTGCGGCGCCTGAACGAGATCATGCGGTCGCCGGCCCGATTCGGCATGGTGGGCACGGTGCTGGGCCACACCATCCTCACGGTGGGCGTGGCCATGGTGCTGGTGCCGGCGCTGGGCCACCTGCTCTTCGCGGCGGGCCTGGGCGCGGTGGTGGGGCTGCTCAAGCTCGTGCGCGGTGGGCAGCCCGTCTTCGCCGTGCCGCTGCCGGTGGTGGGCGCGGCCATCGTCTCGGCCATCGTCTTCTCCCTCGTTCGCTACGGATACGGCGTGGAGCCGCTGCACGTGCTGATCCCGCCGCTCGTCACCTTCCTTCCCGGCGCCATGCTGACGATGGGCATGGTGGAGCTCGCCTACGGCGACATGGTGAGCGGATCGAGTCGGCTCATCACCGGCTTCGTGCAGCTCATCCTCCTCGCCTTCGGGCTGGCGGCGGGCGCGATCGTGGTCGGAATGGGCGTGAGCTTCGGCCAGGATCCGGCGCCCCTGGCGGCGCCGCTGTCGTGGGCGCCGTGGCTGGGCGTCCTGGTCTTCGGCGTGGGCGTCTCCCTCCATTTCAGCGCTCCGCGCGGCGCGCTTCCGTGGATGCTGGCGGTGATGTTCGTGGCGTTCGGCGCCCAGCAGGCGGCGGCGATCGCTTTCGGAAGCGAGGTGAGCGGCTTCTGGGGTTCGCTGCTGGCCACGCCGCTGGCCTATCTCATCCAGATGCGATTCCGCGGCCCGCCCGCGATGGTCACCTTCCTCCCCAGCTTCTGGATCCTGGTGCCGGGGGCGCTCGGCCTGCTCAGCGTGAAGCGCATGTTCACCGACCGCACCGCGGGCGTGGACGGGCTGGCCACGGTGATCTTCGTGATCACCTCGATCGCCCTGGGCACGCTCATGGGCGCCTCGCTCTACAAGTGGCTCTCGGAGACCTTCGGCTCGTGGCAGCTGCTCATCGGTCGCGGGGGCCCGAAGTCGCGCGGCGCTCCGAAGGGCTAGCGCCGCGGATCACCCGTCGATCGTGGCGAGGGCCACGGCGAGACGGCATCCGTCGTCGAACTGGTCGAGATCGACCCACTCCTTGATGGTGTGGATGTCGTGCTGGCCGGCGCCGATGGTGACGGTGGGCACGCGGTACTTCGCGAACCAGTTGGCGTCGAGTCCGCCGTTGGAGAAGAAGGTCGTCGGCGCGAGCCCGATGGACTTCGCCGCCTTCTTCGCCCGGGTCACGGCGGGGGACGACTCGGGGAGCCGGAACGGCGGATACTCGGCGCGGCTCCTGAAGGAGACGACGGCGGTGGCGCCGCGATCGTCGGTGACCGCGCGGGCGGCCTTCGTGAAGGCCGCGCGGTAGCCGGCGGTGATCTTCGCCGCGAAGGCGGCGTCCGGGCTGCGCGCCTCGCCGCGGGCGTAGACGAAGTCGGTGACGACATTGGTCGCGTCGCCGGCGGCGGAGACATGATCGCGGCCGGCCACGATGCCCAGGTTGCTCGTGCCGCGCCGACGCCCCTTCACCACCTTGCCGAACCAGCCGCCGCGGCGCACCTCGGCCAGGGCCAGCGCCAGCACCATGGTGGAGGAGATGCCCTTCTCCGGCGCCACGCCGGCATGGGCCGCCCGGCCCTCGATCTCCACGTCGAAGCGCTCGGCGCCGACGGCGCCGGTGACGAGATCCGCCGGCACCTTGCTGTCCACGTTGAAGCACATCGCCGCGTCGCCGAGCATCTTCCGATCCAGGAAGCGCGCCCCCTGGAGGCCGCTCTCCTCGCGCACGGTGAAGAGCAGCGTGATCGGCGGATGGGGCAGCTTCCGGCGCCGCAGCGACTCGACGAGGGTCACCAGGACGGCGCAGCCGGTGCGGTTGTCGCCGCCCAGCGCCGTGCGCCCGGCGGAGACGATGCGCCGACCCTTCTTCTTCGGCCGGGCGCCGCGGCAGAGCGGAACGGTGTCCAGGTGCGTGGCGAAGAGCAGATGCGGGCCCTTGCGGGTGCCGGGCAGCGTGACGAAGAGATTCCCCGTCTGCGTGGGCAGGGGGATCCGCCGGTGCGCATCGTCGAAGCGGATCGACGACGCGCCGACGCCGAGCTTCTTCAGGTCCGCCACGATGGCGCCGGCGATGGCCTTCTCCTCGCCGCTCACCCCGGGGATGGCCAGGTAGCGCAGCAGGCGTGCTTCGGCGGAACGAGCGTCGATGAGATCCGATGTCCGGGGCATGGGGCGTCGCCTCGAGGGGTTGGAGCGGGGATCAGAGTCCCCAGGGAAGACCGAGGAAGTACCAGAGGAAGAAGAGCGCCGTCCAGGTGATGAAGATCCAGATCACGTAGGGCAGCATGAGCGCCACGATGGTGCCGACGCCCGACTTCTTGTCGTACTTCACCGCGAATCCGACGACGAGGACGAAGTACGCGTTGAGCGGCGTGATGGCGTTGAGCGGCGAGTCGGCCAGTCGATACGCCGCCAGCACCGCCTCGGGCTCGACGCCCAGCCGGACCAGGATCGGCACGAAGACCGGGGCGAAGATCGCCCACTTGGCGATGGCGCCCGTGATCAGGAGATCCAGGATGGCCACCACGATGATGAAGCCCAGCAGCAGCCACGCCGGTCCGATGTTGGCCGTCTCCAGGGCGTCCGCCATGCGGACCGCCAGGATGGTGGCCATGTTGCTGTAATTGAAGTAGGCGATGAACTGGGCGATGATGAAGAGCAGCAGCAGCAGTCCGCCGAGACCGCTGAGGGACTTCTCCACGGCCTTGACGATGTCGGCGAGGCTCTTGAACTTGCCGCAGCCCACGCCGTAGGCCGTGCCGGTGGCGAAGAAGACGACCGTGATGAAGGCGATGAGCCCGTTCATGAACGGGCTGTTGCCGATGAGCGCGCCCGTGGTCGGGTCACGCAGCGGACCCCAGCTCGGCAGGGTGAGCAGCGCGAAGACGCCCAGCACGCCCAGCAGGGCGAAGAAGGCCAGGCGCAGTCCGCGCGATTCCTCCTTCGAGAGGGTGGCGCCCTGCTCGTCCGCGCCCTCGCCCTCGTACTTCCCCAGCCGCGGCTCGATCACGCGCTCGGTGATCACGGTGATCACGATGGTGAGCATCGCGACGGAGGCGAGCGAGAACCAGAGGTTGGCGGTGAGGTCGATGGTGCGCGCCGGGTCGACCATGCGCACGGCGTCGTTGGTGAACTCCGTGAGCACCGCGTCGAGCGGCTTGATGAGCATGTTCACCGTGAAGGCGCCGGCCACGGCGGCGAACCCCGCGGCCAGGCCCGCGAGCGGATGACGGCCGATGCTCAGGAAGGCCGCACCGGCGAGCGGGATCAGCACCAGGTACCCGGCGTCCGCCGCGACGCTGGCGAGGATGCCGACGAAGACCAGGATGTACGCGATGCCCTTGGGCGGCGCCACCATCACCAGCTTGCGGATGAGGGCGTTCACCAGGCCGCCCTCCTCGGCCACGCCCACGCCCAGCACCGCGGCGACCAGCAGCCCCACCGCCGTGAAGGCCATGAAGTTCGGGATGAGCGAGGTGTAGAGGAAGCGCACGCCGTCGGAGGTGAGCAGGCTCTGGGCCTTGCGGGTGACCTCCACCGTGGCGTGCGTCTGGGCGTCGATCTGTTCGAAGGTGACGCTGGCGCCCGCCATGTGCAGCAGGTGCGACAGCACGATGGTGATGCCGATCAGGATCAGGAAGATCACCGCCGGGTGCGGCACCCGGTTGCCCACCTTCTCCACGACATCCAGGATGCGCTGCATGACCGGCTTCGATCCGCTCGAGGCACTGCTCATGGTTGGACTCCGATGGACGCCGCTCAGGGCTTGAAGGGGATGACGATCGGCACGGCGATCACGCAGAAGATCATCACGAGGATCGCCAGCGGCACGCCGATCTTCACGAAGTCGCCGAAGGTGTAGTTGCCCGGCGCCACCACCAGCGTGTTCACGGGCGACGAGACCGGCGTCATGAACGCGGTGGAGGCCGCGAGCGCCACGGTCATCGCGAAGGGGTAGGGGGAGAGACCGAGATCCGCGGAGATGGCGATGGCCACCGGCGCCATGAGGACGGCGGTGGCGGTGTTGGAGATGAAGAGCCCCAGCGTCGCCGTGATCAGGAAGATGGCCGCGAGGACGGCGTGGTTGCCGGCGCCGCCCACCACGCGCATCAGACCGTCGGCCATGAGTTCCACGCCGCCGGTGCGCTGCAGCGCCAGCGAGAACGGCAGCATGCCCACGATGAGCACGATGGTCTTCCAGTCGATGGCGCGATAGGCGCTCTTCAGGTCGATGACCCCGAGCAGCCCCATGAGCAGGCAGCCGAGGATGGCCGCGTGCACGTTGGGCACCACGCCGGCGATCATCAATCCCACCACC
>CAZSVT010000035.1:0-2632 GCA_964610365.1 uncultured Isosphaeraceae bacterium | reverse complement strand
CAGCAGGAGGCATGCCACCGCCTGGGGCGCCTTGTTGCCGGCGGGAAGCACTTCGTCCACTTCACTCGCCACTTCCAGCGTGACCACGCCGGAGTCGGCGGGGCGAACCCGCGCGATGGCCTTCCAGGGCCCGATGACCAGCAGCGTGTCGCCCACGCGCAGTCGTTCGGTGAAGAGCTGATCGCAGAGATGCCGGGCCTTCCGCCGCAGGCCGATCACGGTGAGTCCGGTCCGCGTGCGGAAGTTCGCTTCGCGGACCGTGCTGCCCACCATGTCGGAGTCGGCCACCACCATCACCTCCGCCATGCCCAGCTCCTGCGACCGGTCGCGGAAGTACTCGCCGCCGAGCGGCAGCTCCTCCAGGCCGTAGGCCGATCGCAGCGAGGTCACGGTGTCCGTCCCGCGACCTCGATCCACGAGCAGGATGTCTCCCGCGAGCAGTTCGGTGTCCGCGCCGGGACAGAGGACCTGCCGACCTCCGCGCGCGGCGCGCTCCACGGCCAGCACGCTGAAGTCGCTCGCATGGGCGACCTCGATGTCGGCCACGCGGCGGCCCACGAGCGACGACGACGCCGGGATCCGCAGGCGCGACTCGCGCTCCGCGAGGCCGTAGAGTTCCACCCAGTCCAGCAGGCGAGGTCGCCGCGCCGTGGCCGAGGCGTCGGCGCCGGATCGCCCCGGCAGCCAGCGCCGGGCGACCAGCATGTACGCCACGGCGATGCCGAGGATGGGCACGCCGAAGGGCAGGAAGGTGAAGAAACGGAACCCCGTGGTATCGGCGGCATCGATCGACTCGAGGTGCCGTTCCAGCTCGGCGTTCACCACGAGGTTCGGCGCCGTGGCGATGAGCGTGGTCATGCCGCTCACCAGTGCCGCCACGCTCAGCGGCATCATGAGCCGTCCGGGCGCGGATCCGGTGGCCTGGGCGATCCGCAGCACCACGGGAATGAAGATGGCGGTGACCGCGGTGGAACTCATCGTGGCCCCGAGCGCGCAGACCGCCACCATCAGCATCACCAGGAGTCGCGTCTCGCTGCTGCCCGCCGTGCGGGTGAGCCAGTCGCCCAGGGCCCGGGCCACGCCGGTGCGCACCAGCCCTTCGCCGATCACGAACAGTGCCGCGATGAGCACGATGTTCGAGTCGGCGAAGCCCGCGATGGCCTCGCCCACCGAAAGGACGCCGGTGAAGGGGAGGGCCGCGATCATGATGAGCGCCACCGCGTCCATGCGCGGTCGGTTGACGGCGAACATCACGATCGCCGCCGCGAGCAGCAGGAGGACGAACGCCAGTTGCATGGTCATGGTCGCACCGCGGGTCCCGGAGTCGCCTGGGCCGGCCATCGGATCGGAGCGCGCCACGCCCCGCGCTTCCGCCCTCGAATCCCGCGTCGCCGGACCATGGGCGGCGAGCCTAGCCATGGGGATCACCATTGGCAACGAGATCGACGACGCATCGGCGGCACGAAGGGTGCGATCCGGATAGTCTCCGCGCGGAGGGACTCGATGCGCACGCGCCGATCAGCCCGCAGCGCTCCGAAACGACGAGCCGGCTCCCGAGGGACCGCGGCGTCGTGGCATGTCTCCACCGGGCAGCTCCCCACGCCGGAGGTGGTGCGCGACCTGGTCCGGGAGGCCTACACCCGGTTCAAGGGCAACAAGGACGGCGCGAACTCCGCCGTCTACCCGGCGCTCGAGCGCGTCTCCACGAAGCTCTTCGGCATCTGCGTGGTGGGCACCAACGGCCGGGTGCACGAGGTCGGGGACTCGACGCACGAGTTCACCATCATGAGCGTCTCCAAGCCGTTCATCTTCGCCCTGGTCTGCGAGGAACTCGGCGCCACCGCGATGCGCGAACGGGTCGGGGTCAACGCCACCGGGCGGGCCTTCAACTCCACGGAGGGCGTGGAGCGCAGCCCCGACGGACGCACCAACCCCATGGTGAACGCCGGGGCCATCGCCACCACCAGCCTCGTCCCGGGACGCACCACCCGCGCCCGCTGGGACTTCATCCGCGACGGCCTCTCGCGCTTCGCCGGGCGCCGGCTCTCGGTCAACGAGGAGGTCTACGACTCCGCGTCGAAGACCAACTTCCGCAACCAGAGCCTGGCGAGGCTCCTCCAGAGCTTCGGCCGGATCTACATCGATCCCGCGGAGGCGGTGGACCTCTACACGAAGCAGTGCTCGCTGGATGTGAGCGCGAGGGACCTGGCCGTCATGGGCGCCACGCTCGCCGACGGCGGCGTCAATCCCATCACGCGCGAGCGCGTGGTCTCCGCCGAGGTGTGCCACTACGCGCTGGCCGTCATGGCCACCGCGGGCCTCTACGAGACCTCCGGCGACTGGCTCTACGAGATCGGTCTCCCGGGGAAGAGCGGCATCGGCGGCGGCATCGTCACCGTCTCGCCCGGCAAGGGTGGGTTGGGCACCTTCGCGCCGCGCCTCGACGCCGCCGGGAACAGCGTCAAGGGACAGCTCGTGGCCCAGTTCCTGTCGCAGCGACTCGGACTCGACCTCTTCGTCTCATCGCCCGGAACCTGAGCGCGCCTCCCGATCCGCCCTGTGGGGGAGGCGCCGACGCGACCGATCGGAAAGGACCCATGGCGCAGACCACCGTCGCAGCTTCATCCCGCTC
>CAZSVT010000034.1:0-17484 GCA_964610365.1 uncultured Isosphaeraceae bacterium | reverse complement strand
GGCACGCTGCTCGGGGTCTGGGGAAGCACCGGTCCCGAGGGCGATCTCAACTTCGACTGCATCGTCGACGGCGACGATCTGGGCACGCTGCTCGGTGCGTGGACGGGCTGAGGGGAGGGCGGGGGCGCCGCGGTCGATCGGGCCGCGGCGCCCTCCGCCGGCGCTCCGGGGGGCGGATCGCACGAAGCGGTCTCCGCCGTCGACAGCGCTACGCGAGCGGGCGCCGGTCGAACATGAGGGCACCGAAGTCGATGTCCTGCACCGGCGCGGCCGAGCCTTCCGCGGCGAGCAGCCGGATCATGGCCATGACCTGGGCTCGGTGATGGACCTCGTGGAGCAGGAGCTGCGTGACCAGGTCGGCGGCGCTGGCGGTGATGTCGAATCGTCGGCCCTGATCGTTCGGGAAGCTCCGGTAGTGGATCGGGCGACTCCAGTCGCGCTCGGACTCCAGGGCCTTGCGAACGAGCACCGCCTGCGTGCGCCAGGTGGACTCCAGGATCTCGAACTCCGGCGGCGCCTCGTCCCGGATCGGCCACTCGTCGTACGGCGGCACCTCGGCGCCGGAGAGGCGCTGAAGGTAGTACCACTCCGCCACCATGGTGTGGGTGAGCGTGGCCGCGATGGTGCCGGGTCCGAAGGAGAACTGCCGGTGGCGCTGCTCGGGGGAGAGCGCCCGGACCGAGCCGAAGATGCGATCGCGCGAGCGCGTGAGATAGTCGTAGGTGCGAACGGGATCCATGGAGGCAGACTACGACGGGAGGGGTCGATCGACCCGTGCGATCGTGACGCCGCCGCCGCGCCGTCCGGAGGCTCGCCCGCGGTGCCGCGCCCCGGAGCCGCGCCGAGTGGCGGGCCGGCCGGTATCGTGCTCCGCACTCCGATGGCTTCGAGCCGAACGAGCGCCGCCGATGCGCCCGCGAACCTCACCAGGGTGATCGCCGCCTCCTCCGCCGGCACGCTCATCGAGTGGTACGACTTCTACATCTTCGGGAGCCTGGCGATCACGCTCGCCGATGTCTTCTTCCCGAAGGAGGCGGGCGCCACGGCGCTCCTCAGCACGCTGGCCACCTTCGCCATCGGCTTCGTGGTGCGGCCGTTCGGCGCGATGCTCTTCGGCTACCTCGGGGACCGCGTGGGGCGCAAGTACACCTTCATGCTCACGCTCCTCCTGATGGGCGGCGCCACCTTCCTCATCGGCGTGCTGCCCGGCTTCGAGGCGCGCGGCGGCTGGCCCGGGATCGGATGGGCGGCGCCGGTGTCGCTCGTGGTCCTGCGGCTGGCGCAGGGACTGGCGCTGGGCGGCGAGTACGGCGGCGCGGCCACCTATGTGGCGGAGCACGCGCCCGAGGGGACGCGCGGCTTCTGGACGAGCTGGATCCAGACCACCGCCACGCTCGGGCTCTTCGTGTCGCTCGCGGTGATCCTCGGATGCCGCGCCCTGATGTCGCCGGAGGCGTTCGCGGCGTGGGGCTGGCGCATTCCGTTCTGGATCTCGATCCTCCTCGTCGCGTTCTCCTACTACATCCGGCGGCGCATGAACGAGTCGCCGGCGTTCGCCGCGCTCCAGCGCGAAGGGAAGGTCTCCCGCAACCCGTTCAAGGAGTCCTTCGCGAACTGGGGAAACCTCCGGATCGTGCTCGTGGCCCTCTTCGGCGCCGCCGCGGGCCAGGGCGTGGTCTGGTACACGGGCCAGTTCTACGCCCTGAACTTCATCAAGGTCTCGCTGCGCGTGGATCCCACGCAGGCGGAGCAGATCGTCGGCGCGGCGCTGATCGCGGGCACGCCGTTCTTCATCCTCTTCGGCTGGCTCTCGGATCGGATCGGCCGCCGGAGCATCATGCTGACCGGCTGCGCGCTCGCGGTGCTCACCTACTACCCGATCTACATGGCGATGCAGGCGGCGGTGCCCCAGGCGCCGGATGCCGCGTCCGCCGTCGCGGCCTCGACCGGTCCGCGCGCGGCGCCGGCCGCCGCGCTCGTGCTCGACGCGGCGTCCGCATGGACGCTCGGAGCGCTCGTCTGGGTCCAGGTGCTCTATGTGACGATGGTCTACGGGCCCATCGCCGCGTACCTGGTGGAACTCTTCCCCACGCGCATCCGCTACTCGTCGATGTCGCTCCCGTATCACATCGGCAACGGCGTCTTCGGTGGCATGGTCCCGTTCATCGGCCAGCTGCTGGTGGTGAAGACGGGCCAACCGCTGGCGGGACTCTGGTACCCCATGGCCATCGCCGCGTCGACGGTGATCGTGGGACTGCTCGTTCGCGCGAGTCCGGCGAGCGGCGATGAGCCGGGGCCTGCTCCGATGAAATGAAACGGCCGCCCCCGCCGGAGCGGGAGCGGCCGATCATGCGGAGCCGGCGGCTCTTCGCGGAACGGATCCCAGGCGATGGATCAGCCCCAGGCGCCCAGCAGGGTTCCCAGGTCGTCGCCGTCGGTGGTGCCGTCGCCGTTGAGGTCGGCCTCGTGCGTACCCCAGGCGCCCAGCAGGGTGCCCAGGTCGTCGCCGTCCACCTTGCCGTCGCCGTTGAAGTCGGGGCTGGGCATGTGGGCATGCACGCGGAGGATCACCGGGGCGCTGTCGAGGAAGACGCCGTTGGCGTCCCACGCGACCAGCGTGATGTCGTACTCACCTTCGTCGGCCAGGGCGATGAGCTGGCCGTGGGGGTGGCCACCGAAGCCGACATGGAGGCTGCGCTCCTCCCGGCTCGAACCGTTGGAGTTCGCTTCCACCACGACGACGCCGGTGTTCTCGTCGGTGGTGCACCAGGCGCCGTCCGTGGCCGGGCCGTCCACCGGCGTCACCGCCACCATCTCGTAGTAAGGATCGCAGCCATCGATCCGGCCTTCGGCGGCGAAGAAGTCGGCGGTCAGCGAGAAGCCTTCGCCGCTGAACATCCCCGCGAGGGGCCCCTTGGCCACCAGCTCATGCAGTTCCACCACGAATGGGTCCTCGCCATCGAGGATGCGGCCGGTCCGCGGGTCGATGGAGAGGTCCGCCTCCTTCTCGTAGTAGCCGACGACGATCTGGAGCGCCTCCCCGGGCGTCCCGGTGGGAGTGGTCACGGTGCAGTGGTGGTGGTGGGCCAGGGCCGGCGAGGCGGCGATGGCCACGAACGATGCGGTCACGAACAGTGTCATGCGAGCGTTCATCTCTTGATCTCCAATGAGATTGAGTTCTTTGCAGGATTCAGCGTGGTCGGCGGCGCGGACTGCGGGTGCATCCCGACAGCCCGTCCGTGTGACCACGGTTTCGGTGAAGAGGTGGAGGCGGCGCCGTGGGCCGACTCCGGGTTTGCGGCGACGAGAGACCTGGGCTCAGGCGCGCGGCGGCGGCACCGAGGGTTCCAGGTCGGCCAGGGGATCCGGTCGCTCCGTCACGCTGGCCATGGTCTCGCAGGGAACCGGCGCCGGAAGGAACGAGACGGGCGTCGGCGTCAGCCCGAGCACCATCGCCGCGGCGGCGGAGACCTTCGGGCGCTGCTTGCACGACGCGTGATCGTTCCCGGGGGCGGGCTGGTCATCCTTCAGCAGCGATGCGCGGCAGCACGGGGCCATTTCGGCGAACGCCTCGTCCCCACCCGCGCCCGCCACGATCGCCTCCGCTGCCGCCAGCGTCTGGCGGTCGAAACGCGGAATGGCCACGCCGTGGAGCAGGGCCCAGCGGGCGCGCTGTTGCGGCGTGTGACAGCAGCAGTTCGTCCAGCACTCGACCGCGGACGAGCAGCCGCAGCCGCACTCCTCGCAGGGAAATCGCTGGTCGCGGCGCGGTCCGCACCGCGGCCCCAGCCCCAGCGCGATGACGCCGGCGCAGAGCATCGCCACGATGGCGCCGAGCGAAAGGCGAGATCCGATGAGCCGCGACATCATGGCGGGGAGGCGATGCTAGCAGTCGCTCCGCCGTCGAGCACGATGGGGACTCGAGTTGTGCGGGGACGCGGAGAGAGGATCCGGGGCGGCG
Source organism: uncultured Isosphaeraceae bacterium (assembly GCA_964610365.1). Taxonomy (GTDB): domain Bacteria; phylum Planctomycetota; class Phycisphaerae; order Phycisphaerales; family SM1A02; genus VGXK01. Next base: position 13,523 of record CAZSVT010000034.1, on the reverse strand, counting down.
GATCACCTCGTCGCACGGCAGGAAGGGCGCCTCGCGGCCACAATGCAAGGGACGGCGCGCTCCCGGCGGCCATTGAGGAGATGCCATGACCACCGCCCTTGCCATCGCCCCCGCGCTTCTCTCGATGCTGGTGCAGCCGTTGCAGGCGCCGGTCGCCCGGCCGGCGGAGAGTCCGCCCGGAGTCGGCGCCGCGCCCGTTGAACCGGCGGCGCCGGTCGCGCCCGCGGTGGCGGCCGTCAACGGCTTCGGCACGGAACTCTTCAAGGCGCTGGCGAAGGCGAACACCGAAGGCAATCTCATCGTCTCCCCGTACTCCATGACCATCGCGCTGACCATGGCCGCGGAGGGTGCACGCGAATAGACGGCGATCGAGATGGCCAACGCCCTTCACATTCCGCAGGAGAGTGCCGGCGGGGAGCGGCCGGTGGCACCGGTCCGGATGGGATTCGCCGCCCTCGCCGAGCGGCTCTCGAAGGCCCAGGGAAACTCCGATCCCGCGCTCGCGGCGCGCGTGGTCGAGCTCCGCGCCGCGCTCGACGCCGCCAACACCCTCACGCGCCAGTTCGAGCATGAAGGGAAGTGGCAGGAGTCCATGAAGTCCAACCAGGAGGCGCAGCGCCTGGCCGGGGAGCTCAATGCGCTCCTCGTCCTCCAGGATCGCTTCACGCTGCGCATCGCCAACGCGCTCTGGGTGCAGCGGACCTATCCGCTCTCGCCGGATTTCGTGGCCCTGATCGACCGCTTCTACGGCTCCGGCGCCGCCACCGCCCTCGACATCGGGGGCGACCCGGAAGGCTCGCGGCGCCGCATCAACGAGTGGGTGGAGGAGCGGACCGAGCGGCGGATCCGCGACCTGATTCCCGACGGCGCGCTCGCTCCCGTCATCCGCCTGGTGATCACCAATGCCATCTACTTCAAGGGAGAGTGGACGATTCCCTTCGACGAGCGGAACACGCGTCCGGAGCCGTTCCATGGCGGCGACGGCCGCACCGCGGACGCCATGATGATGCGCGACGCGTGGCGAAACGGCGGCTCCTACGCCGCGTTCACGGGAACGGGCGAGTACTTCGACACGCCGTCGATGGTGCCGGCGGACGAGGCGAGCCGCCCGCCGACCTATCCCGACGACGCCGGCTTCCAGGTGCTCCAGCTTCCCTACAAGGGCGGCGACGTGGCCATGGTGTTCCTCCTGCCGCGCTCGGAGCAGGGGCTCGCGGCGCTGGAGTCGAAACTGGACGCGGCGACGCTCGACGGATGGATGGCGAAGCTCGCGGCTCGCACCGTGGACACCACCATTCCGCGCTTCAAGCTGGAGTGGGACGGCGAGATGTCCGGACCGCTCCAGCGGCTGGGCATGGTGCGGGCCTTCGTCAGACCGGACCTGCCCGGAGGGGCGCAGTTCGGCGGCATGACCACCAGCCACCTCATCACGGATCAGCTCTACATCGCGACCGTCTTCCACAAGGCATGGATCGAGGTGGCGGAGAAGGGCACCGAGGCCGCGGCCGCCACGGCGGTGCTGATGGCGCCGGGGCGCGCCATCGAGCAGCCGCCGCCGATGGTGCCGTTCACTCCGCAGTTCCGCGCCGATCGGCCGTTCCTCTTCCTCATCCGCGACACGGCGACGGGCGCCATCCTCTTCATGGGGCGCATGAAAAACCCCGGATAGGCCGTCGGCCTACCCGGGGTTCGTCGAGCGAAACCGGTCGTCGGCGTCACTTCGCCAAGGTCACCGGCGGAATCGTCCAGGAGCCGTCGAGGATCGACGGCGGCGTCTCCTTGGGCCAGTAGAGCCGCAGCATCAGGTTGAACTTGCCCTTCGGAGCCGGCAGCCAGTTCGACTGCTTGTCCGGGCCCGGGTCCGCGTTCTGGATGTACAGATCCACGGAGCCGTCGGCGTTCTCCTTGAACTTGTTGCGGCTGCTGAGCGTGTAGCGGTTCAGCGGATTCGCCACGAAGAAGAAGTCCGCGTCGTACATGGTGAGCGACCAGAAGCCGTTCACCGGAGGAAGCTGTCCCTTGGCGAAGCGCAGCACATACTGCTTCGATCCGTCGTAGGGCTGACCCGCGGCGTCCTTGTCCGAAGTGGGATAGACGGCGTCCTGCGGTCGATTGGCGCCGAGACCGATGGCGGTGATGAGCGCGCGATCGAGGTAGCTGGTGCCGTAGATCCCGGTCTTGGTGGAGAACATCCAGCCGTTCTGGTTGGTTCCGGCCTTGGGGAAGAAGGCCATGATCCGTCCGAACGCCTCCTTCGGAACCGTCTTGAGCGCCGCGGCGGCATCGGCCCCGAGGGCCGCGGACTTGAACGGACGACCGGGCAGCACGCCGAGCTTCGCCAGCGTCGCCATCATCGGGGCGTCGGCGGCGGTCGGCGGGTTGTCCTTCATCAGGGTGGCGAGCATCGTGAAGTACGCGTCGGCGTCGAGGGCATTGACCTGCTCCCGCACGGCGGTCTTCATGTCGATGGAGGGATCCACCTTCCCCGCCGGGGCGTTGAAGGTCTTGCCGAAGGCGCTGAGCGGCGCCAGCGACACCTGGTCCTGGAGCGCGTGCACGGCCTTGTAGTCGGCGGGCGTGCCGTCGCAGTAGATGCGCCCGAGGATCCAGACGATGCCGGTGGGGGACTTGTACTCGGTGACGCCGGCCGGCAGCGTGCCCTTCCAGCCCGGACCGGTGATGGCGTAGGTCTGCGCCTTGCCGCCCGTGGTGCGCTTGCCCGGCACCTGGAAGACTGTGGTCCAGCCGTCGAGCATCGGGAAGAGGAAGTATCGATCGCCGAAGTCCGGCAGACTGAGGACCCACGGCTCCTTGGTCACATCAACCCAGGCCGTGGTGTAGAGCGTGTCGGCGTTGGGCGCGGTCACATCACGGAACGCGGCGGTGGGGTACTCGCGCATGCGAACCAGCTGGCCCATCGGGGCGCGCGTCGCCTCCGGCGTCGAGACATTGGTCATGACCCGGCGGGTCATCTCCATGGTGACCAGCGGGTAGCCATAGATGTAGGCATCGATGGCGAGTTCCTTCGCCTCCGCGGCCGGAAGCGGCTTGGCGGTCGGCGCCTGGCTGAGCGGCATGGCCCCGGTGGTCAGGGCCGGTGCCAGCGCAAGGCACGAGGCCACGGCCAGGGCGCCGGTGGTGGAGGCGAAGGTGAGTCGGGCGGAAGGACGCGTCATGCATGGCTCCAAGGTGTTGGTGCGGGATGGATCGCGGCGGTCCGGCGCTCCATGGGTCATGGGTGCCGCTCGAACCTGGTTGCCGAGCCCGCGGGGAAACATGGTACCGAGGTCCATGGCCGTTCAAGAGGCGGAAGCGGTGCAGGACTTCAGGAACGAGACGGCTTCCTTCCAACCCTTCTCGGCCGCGGCGACATTGGCGCCATCGCGGCCGGCCTGCTGTCGGAAGAAGCCGTGCCCGGCGCCCGGGTAGGTGTGCGGCGAGAAACTCCTGCCGAGTTCCTTCATGAGGGTGGCCGTCGCCTCCACGGTGGATGTCACTCGCGCGTCGTCTCCGCCGTAGAGCCCGAGCACCGGACACTTGATCCGCTCGAGAACCGCGCGATCCGTGGGTGCGGTGCCGTAGCAGACCACGGCGCCGTTCAGCGGAGGCAGCGCCTTGCCGGCGGACTCGGGCGCGGCGGCGGCGTACGCGAAGCTGGCGGTGCCGCCCCAGCAGAATCCGATGCAGGCGCTCGCACCGCTGGCCGAGGGGAAGGCGAGCGCCGCGGCGCGAACGGCGTTGAGGCGCGTCGCCGTGTCGGCCGGCGTGAGCTTGCGGATGGCCTCGCGGGCGCCATCCCCCTGGAAGGAGTCGGTGCCGCCGCCGTTGGGTCCGAGCCCCGAGAGGAGATCCGGCGCCACGGCGATGAATCCCTGCGCCGCCAGGTCGTCGGCCACGGCGCGGACCCACTCGGTGAGCCCGAAGATCTCGTGGATCACGATCGCCACCGGCGCCTTGTCGGCGCGCTCCGGGTAGACGACCCAGGTCCTGAGCTTGACCTCGGGGGCGTCCGGCGCCGACTTCGGCAGCGCCACTTCGATCCACTCGCCGTGGCGCGGCGATGACTTGATGGCTTCGGCCGCGGCACTGTCGCCGGGAGGCGGTCCGCCGACGACACCGGCGAGAAGGAGCGACGCGATGAGGAGCGTGTTCATGGCGCCCATTGTGACCCGTGCGCGGCGGCACGGCCAGCCGGGGGCGTTCGGCTCCCGCGAGCCTGATCGGCGTCAGGCGCCCGCGCGCATCGCGTGGTCGACGCTCTCGAAGATCGGGATGACCGTGTCGCTCCTGCAGCGGACGAGCACGCCGCGCACGTTCTCGCCGCATCCGCCGATTCGGACGGCGCCGCCTCGATTCTGGACCGCGCGGTGGAGCATGACGAACTGCGACACGGAGAGGCTGGCGATCGACTCGAGAGCGCTCAGGTCGAGGATGAGGAGCGCATGCGGCGTGGCGGAGAGGCGGGTCACCTCGCGCTCGAGCGCCTCCACGGTCGTCACGCTGGCGGCGCCCGCAAGGGTCACGATCGTGACGCTCTCGGCCTTGTTCACATCGATGGTCAGCAGCGACATTTCGGGTTCCGGGTCGAGTCGCGGGGGAATGTAGTGGTCGGCCGGCGGGAGCGGGGGCGCCCGGGACGGCCTTTGCGCAGGCCTCACAATGGCGCATCGCGGGCCGGGCCGCCCTGCGGAGCCGCCGCGGCACCGACCTCGGTGGTACGCTCCGCACCAGCAGCGGCGACCGCGATCGTCACCGGGATCGATCGATTGCCGCCGCGTCGGTCCGTCGAGGGTTCGGGTGGCCCAGGACGACGACATCACTGCGGCGCTGCCTCGGGGCTCGTTCCGGCCGGAGGCGTCGTGGCCCACCTTCGCCGAGTACGAGGTCCTCGATCGCATCGGGGGCGGCGGTTTCGGAGGCGTCTTCCGCTGCCAGCGCACGGGCGGCGGTGGATTCGTCGCCATCAAGGTGCCGTACGACGACCCGGTCTCGATCGAGCTCTTCGATCGCGAACTCGATCTCCTGCTGCGTCTCCCGCCGCATCCGAATGTCGTCGGCGTCGTGGCTCGGACCGAAGCGAAGCTCCCGTCGGGCCGGCGACTCAAGGCTCTGGTGATGGAGTGGGTGCGCGAGGCGCGCACCATCGACGAGTTCGCCTCGATGCGCCGCCTCTCGACGCGCGAGCGGCTCTCCGTGCTCTCCAGCGTGGCGAGCGGCCTCGATCACCTCCACATGAACGGCGTCGTCCATCGCGACTTCACGCCCAACAACGTGCTGGTGGGACAGGATGGCCGCCCCGTGATCGTCGATCTCGGCGGCGCGCGCGAGCGGCTCGACCAGCGCGAGGGCCACTCGGTGGCCACGATCGCCTACGCCAGCCCGGAGCAGATCGACGGCACCGATCCGCGGACGATCGACCAGGGCAGCGACATCTACTCCTTCGGCAAGCTCATCGCGGCGGTGCTCATGGGGCGGGAGATCCACCGGATCCCCGGGGCACCGACCCGCCCCGAGTCCGAGGAGTTCGCCCGCCGCTGGAACATCGAGCACTACCAGTCCCATCCGCGATGGCCGGGGCGCCGGGTCGCCGAGCTCATCGCCGAGATGACCGAGCACGACCGCGCCCGGCGCGTGATCCGCGCCGACCGCGTGAAGGAGCGCCTCGACCAGATCGTCCGACCGATCTCGCTCAAGGTGGAGCAGGGGGTCCGGCGCGTCGTCGGTAACCGGCATGTCCGGCGGATCGTGGCCACCGCCGTGTCGGCGCTGGGCGGCGTGGCGCTCGCGGTGCTGCTCCTCGACGCCTACGCGCGACTGGGGTCGGGGCCGAAGCTGGTGTTCCCGCCGCGCACCCTGGAGGCGCTCACGGATGTGGTGATCGTGGATGTGGTGAATCCGAACGCCATCCAGGCCGCGGCGCAGCGCCTGAAGCCTCCGGCGAACACCAGCTCGGGGGCGGAGCGGCGGCGCCATCTCTTCGCCGAGGTGATCCGGCGATCGTCCGAGCTCGGAGCCTCGTGCGTGGTGATCGACGCGGCGCTCCCGATCAATCCGGACGCGCTCGGCGGCACCCGCGCCATGGTGGAGGCGATGCTGGCCACGGGCGGCCGCCTTCCCGTGATCACGGGGGTGTCCGAGGAGTGGACCACGCAGCCCGACGAACGGATCCTGGCGCCGGAGCTGATGCCGCTGGTGCGCGATGTGGGCGCCATGGAGATGACGCAGGTCAACGATGCCCACGATCGCTTCCATGTGGGCTTCCTTCGCGAGGGGCATCGCCTGTCGCTCAGCCTGGCGACGGCGGGAGCCGCGGCGCACCTGCGCGCCACCGCGGAGATCGAACCGAGGTGGCTGTCGCTGGGAGTGGGCGACCTGGTCTTCCGAACGCCATGGCCGGCGAACGGAGTGAACGCCCCGAGACGGACCGAGCTGGACTGGGTCGGCCGCTACGGATCGCTGGCCGGAGACACGGTGAAGCCGGGACCGGAGGAGGGAGACCTCACCGGAATCATCACTGTCGACCCCTGGACGGTGGAGCAGCTCTGCCAGGAGCACGCGATCCCCATCCATCACTTCCTCGATCCGTCGCAGACGGAGCGACTCCGCGAGCGCGTGGCGCGCAAGCTGGTGCTCGTCTGGCAGGGGGAGGACGGCAAGGACCTGATCCCCGTGGTCGAAGGCGCGCCGAAGCGCCTCCCCGGCGGCTGGAGGCAGGCGGTGGCCATCCAGAGCCTCCTCTCCCTTCCCGCGCCGTGGCCCTCCACCGAGATGCTGACGATGCTGCTCCTGTGCGCGGCGCTCGCCGGCGCCATCGCCGCCGGGTGGTTGAGCCGTCCCAATCGGCGGTGGCCGGCCAGCCAGCGCACGCTGCTCGCAGCGATGGTCGGCGGCGCGCTCCTGCTCGCCTTGATCGGCTGGATCCTGCTGCGGCCGGCCTCGATCGACTTCAGGGCGGCGTTCATCGTGCTGGCGCTGCTCGGCGGCGCCGTGTGCCGCGTGATGCTCCGGATCCTCTCCGCCGTCGTGAGCGACGCATCGATGGCCCGGAGTTCGACCTTCCAGCCGTGACACCACCCCCGGGGCGCTCGCCGTCCCACCCGACACCGTTCGCACCGCGTTCGCTCAACGAAAGGAACAACCCGTGAACACCTTCCGATCCCCCCTCGTGCTGATGACGCTCGTCGCCGTCGCGCTCGCCGCCGGCTGCCAGTCGACTCCATCGCCGACCGCTCAACCTGCGCCGCCCTCGAGCTCGCCGCCGCAGGGACCCTCGGTGAGGACCGTGCAGGCCAACGGCGACATCGTCATCACCACGAGTCAGCGCGTGGCGATGACGGGACTCCGGACGGCAAGCTGCACGGCCAAGGACCCGGCGGAGGTCTCCCCGCTCCCGTCGCGCACCTACTACTACGCCTACTCATTCATGCTCGTGGATGGGACGGTGCGCCTGCACCGCGACGGCACGCTCACGCTCGACGACGGCGAGCTCTACATCTCCTCGGAGCTGCGGGACGACGAAGGGGCGCCCGCGGATCCCGACTGTCCTTGCCAGCCGACCAAGGCGTCCCCGCATCCGCTCATCTACTACTACTTCCCCATCGCCAAGTCGAAGTCGGTGCAGTGCGGTTCCGTCTCCACCCGCTATGTGCTGAGCTGCGAACGGAGCGGACCGGTGGAGGTGGCGCTGCGGTCGGCGGGTTCCGTGTGGCTGGCCGTGGATGGCGGGTCGGGATGCAGCTCCACCGTGCTGTATCGGGTGAAGGACATGACGACGCACGCGCGCTCGGTCGGCAACGGTGCCGGCACTTCGATCACCGGGGTCAGCACCGACATCTTCAAGCAGCTGCGACTGCAGAAGCTCGACGCATGGGCGCAGCAGATGGGCGTCTACTGATCGACGCGATCCATCCGACGACCGGTTCCGTCGCCCCGCGCCCGTGCACGAACGGCGGGCGAGCCGATCGCCCGCGCTTCGTCAGCAGCTCGAAGATCCGCGGCGCCGGCGCCACCCGGCAGCTCCGGCGATGCCGAGCAGCGCGATGGCCGAGGGCCCGGGCACCTGCTCGACGGTGAGCACGAGCTTGGGCTCTTCGGCCAGGTCGAGTCCGCTCCCGTCCCACCGGATCTTCGTCCCCTCCTGCACGTACGCGAAGCCCTGCGAGAAGGAGACGGACGAGAGCGTGCCGTCCTCCTTGAGACCGAAGATCTCGAACGCGTGCAGCGTGTAGTACGCCGGGTCGTACTCGGAGAAGTCGAAGGAGAAGGTGACCGAGGTGGCGCTGTTGATCCACGAGGAGACGGTCACCACCTGGCTGGGGAACGTGCCGTTCTGGAAGACCTGCCCCGTATCGCCCAGATCGTGGAATCCCTGCCAGTAGGTGTATCCATCCTGGGGTCCGGAGACGCCCTGGATGAAGACCTCGTTCCCCAGGACGAACTCGGCGCTGGCGAAGGTGGAGAGCGCCGCGGCGCCGGCCAGTCCGATGAGCGTGTGACGGTGGTTCACGGTGGTGGATTCCCCTCTGGTTCAAGGCTCGAGCAGCGCGTCCGGTGAACGCGGGCGACTCGCTCGACGATGCACTGTACACCGGCGCGGCACGCCCGGCCGTTCCGCGAGGCTGATTCAGGCGAGCGGTCGATCCTCCCGGGCCTGCTGGATCGCGCGGCCGTTCGAGGTCTCCCGGGTGGCGAGGATCGCACCGAGCTCCTGGACCAGTTCCCGAATGCGTCGCTCGGTGGGATCGGGCGCCATCGTCCTGTTCTGTTCGATCTCCTGCACCTTCTGGTAGTTGTTGATGACGGCGCCCACGATGAGGTTCACCAGCAGGAAGGTGGCGATCAGGATCCATGACACCTGGTAGGTGGTGAAGGCCGCCACGGGCTGGCCGGCCTGGGCAAGTTCGTAGCGCAGCTGCGTCCAGTCGTCGCCGGTGAGGATGCGGAAGAGCGTGAAGCACGCTTCGTGGATGCTGGCGAAGTAGGGCTGGGTGGGCTGGCCCGTGGAGCCGAAGAGCTTCACCCCGATGACCGCGTAGACATAGAAGAGGATTCCCGCCAGCAGCGCCACGTACTTCATGCTGGCCACCGATCGGAGCAGCACGGTGACGATGAGGCGCAGCTCCGGGATGGTCCGGACCAGCAGCAGCACGCGGAAGACGCGGAGCGTGCGCAGCACCGGTCCGATGCCGTTGGTGGCCGGCACCAGCGCGGCGGCGATGATCACGATGTCGAAGATGTTCCAGCCGTCGCGAAGGAACGCGGCGGTGGAGCGCCGGGCCATGAACCGCAGCACGAGCTCCACCATGTAGATGAGGATGCAGGCGGCCTCGATCACCGCCACGGTCCGGAGCGCGGCGGGATCCTCGAGGTAGGTGCTCAGGCCGATGAGTACGGCGTTGAGCAGGATCACGGCCACGATGAAGTGGTTGAAGGCGGCGGAGTCGACCAGGGTGCGGAGGTGCATGCGCGTTCCTCGGTGCGGATGGAGCGGGCGCGGAGCTCAGGCCTGTCCCGTCGATGGTCGCCGAGGTTCCCCGGCGGGAATCGCCATGCTCAGGAGGGTGGCGAGCCCCAGGGTGCCCACCACCACCACCAGCGAAAGCGTGGTGTCGATCTTGATCGGATCCGCCGCCTGCATGCCGAGCAGCGGGAGGTACGGCGGCACGCTCAGCAGCAGCAGCTTCACGCCCACGAAGGCCAGGATGAGGATCAGCGCCGGCTTGAGGAATCGGAAGCGCTGGATCACCGCGGCCAGGCAGAAGTACAGGGCGCGCAGGCCGAGGATGGCGAAGATGTTGCTCGTGAAGACGATGAACGGGTCCGGCGTGATGGCGAAGATGGCCGGGATGGAATCCACCGCGAAGACGAGATCGGTGACCTCCACCAGCAGCAGCGCCAGGAAGAGCGGCGTCACCGCCCAGCGAGCGCTCAGCGACCCTGGAGGCGGGGGATCCATCACCTCGCGGCCCTCGGCGTCGCGGCTGTAGGTGGGCCGCAGCGTTCTCCGCGTGAAGAAGCGCTGGCCGTCGTAGAAATCCGTGATGCGCAGGAACTTCCGGCAGATGCGCACCACCATGTTCTGCGACACATCGTCGTTGCCCCGGATGAGGGCCATCTTCAGGGCTGTCAGGAGCAGGAATGCGCCGAAGATGATCAGGATCCACTGGTACTTCAGGATGAGTCCGGCGCCGAGGAAGATCATGCCTCCGCGCATCAGGAGCGCTCCGATGATGCCCCAGAAGAGCACGCGGTGCTGGTACTTCGGAGGCACCGCGAAGTACGAGAAGATCAGGGCGATGACGAAGATGTTGTCCATCGCCAGGGACTTCTCCACCATGTAGCCCACCAGGTACTGCTTGGCGGCCTCCAGTCCGCGCACCTCGCCCGACACGATGAGCGGCGCGCCGGACTTCATCGCCTCCGCCGAGCTGTACATGGCGGTGTTCAGCCCCAGCCCGAGCCAGTGACGCTCATAGGCCAGGTAGACGAACCCCGCGAAGAGGAGTCCGCAGCCCAGCCAGATCGCCGACCAGGTCGCGGCCTCCCGGAACTTCACTTCATGCGCGTGGCGGTGAAAAACGCCCAGGTCGAGCGCCAGGAAGACGAGCACCAGGGCGACGAATCCCGCGTACGCCCAGATCTTCAGGTCGGTCGGAGGGGCGGACGCGTCGGAGGCGAGGAGCAGCAGGGCGTTCATGACGAGAGCACATCCAGGGCCTGGACCCGTCGAATCGACGGGCGCAGGGCACGAAGACATGTTGGTCTCGCCGGAAGCCGCGGGCCGCGTGTGCACGCGGGAGACGCAGGCCTCAGTCGGGCCGGGTTGGAGCCGAAGGCGCTCCCACCGTGTTGACGACCCGTTCCACCCGCGTCGGCGGGCGGCTACTCCCCAACAGGGAAGGCCGGCATGCTAGTCACGATTTCGCGGAGGGGCAAGCCAGGGCGGATGCGGCGGCGCCGCGTCGGCGCTCAGGCGGCGGAGCGGTGACGAAGCAGTGACGCGCCGGTGGCGCCGGTCGCCGAACTTGCGGACCGGCGACCCGTAGACCCCGCAACTCGAACCCAAGGGAGACCCGCCATGGAGATCAAGCTCTTCGACGGCAACATCAAGACCAGCGACGCGCAGTACGAGTATGTCCGAACGAAAGTCGGCGCCGCGGCGTCGCGGCTCAAGGATGCTGCGTGCACCATCGAGGTTCGGCTCACGGATCTGAACGGTCCCCGGGGCGGCGTCGACAAGCAGTGTTCCATCGTGCTGTCGCGACCCGGCGAGGAGACGCTGCGCGTGGAGGAGCAGGCCGACGAGTACTACGCGGCCATCGATGCGGCAGCCTCCACGCTCAAGCGGCAATTGGCGCGGACCATGGAGCGCGCGAAGACGAACGGACCGCGCTGACGCCCCGCGGCGGCCAACCCGGCGGGAATGGGTCGAGATGCCGTCCGCCGCCGATGGCCGGAGAGGCCCGAGGTCGCCCCACGAACACCATGGCTCACATGCGCGCGTTCACCTGCCTCGCATTGGTTGATCTCGGTGCCGCGCCGCGCGAGGCCCCGATCCTGGCGATTCCGTGATGCTGGCGGCGCCGAGGACCTCGCCGATCGGAACGGGTTCAACGGATGGCCAAGCGGTTCGCGTCACGATGCCCCGATCCGGATCGCGAGCGGCCAGCCCCAGGATCAGGCCCATGCGGTTCACTCGCAGGGTGCCGCCTCCGCAACTCCAGGCCCCGCATCGCGATGAGCACCGTGCCTGCAAGCGCGCTCAGCCTCGGCGGCGCGGTGCTGCTGGCCGACGAACGCCCTGACGATGGCGTCGATGGCGCGGACCAGGCCTCTCGCTCGGTCAACAGGGCACCGGCGACGCCCGGGCCGTTCTGGAAGAGAGCAGCGTGGTGGACGGGGCAGGCCCTGGCAACCAGCTGGGTGAATGGTCGGGGTGGTTCATGACCGCAGGCACTAGCATCTGTGCATGGATCGGCGGCAGTTCGTAGCGCTCGCGTCGGCGGCGATGGCCGCGGGGTACCTGCTGGATCCGAGCACCGAGGCAGCGCAGGCACAGGGCGCACCCGACCCATCTGGAGCACCCGGGACGCAACAGGGCGCGTCCATCTTCGGCGGACCGCCCGTGCTCCAAGCACCGGCGACGGACGGCGTGACGGTCTTTCAGGGCGTCAAGGGCATCTCGACGGGATGGGTGGAGTATGGCACCACCGCGGAACTCGGTCAGCGCGCGGACAACATGCGGCATGGCCTGCTGCCCCTGAATGGATTGGTGCAACGCGTCCGCCTGCAGGGCCTGACGCCCGGCACCACCTACTTCTACCGCGTCGGCGTGGCGCCGATCGACTTCCGCGGCGCGTACAAGATCAGGCGGCAACCGGCGCAGTTCACGGCGGTGCATTCATTTCGCACGCTCACCGATGCGGGGACACGCGCGGGTTTCGTGGTCATCAATGACACCCACGAGAACATGGAGACGCTTCGCGGGCTCAGCGCGCAGATGGCCGCCGCGCGGGCGAAGCAGCGTGCGTCGGGGCTCCCGGGCGACGGTCTCACCATCTGGAATGGCGACATCTTCAACGATGTGCGTTCCGATGCGCAGATTGCAGCGAACATCCTGACGCCGCCCATTGCCGCCGATGCACCGGGTGCGGAACGCGGGTACGCCTCGAGCGCGCCCTTGTGCTTCGTGAGCGGCAATCACGATGTCCGCGGCATTCACGCTCGCTCACTGGACATGTTCGTGGACACGCCTCAGGGGTTGCGCCACTACGCGGTGCGGCACGGGCCCATTGCGTTCATCGTGCTGGATACCGGCGAAGACAAGCCGGATGCGCACCCGGGCTACGCGGGTCTGGGTGCGTTCAGCGACTATCGAGCGCGCCAGGCGTCGTGGCTGGAGGGCGTGCTGAAGGATCCGCGCGTCTCGGGTGCACGGCACCGCGTGGTCATCCAGCACATTCCGCTGTGGCTCGGTGGCAGCTGCGAGGAGGCACGCGCGAAGTGGGGGTCCCTCCTGGAGAAGGCCAACATCACGGCCGTGATCTGCGGTCACACCCACCGATATGCATTCACACCTGCGGGGAACGGTCAGCCCTTCGCCCAGCTCGTGGGCGGCGGGCCCGACCCCGCCGCGGCAACGATGATCGAAGGCGTCGCCGATGGCGCGACGCTCACGCTGACCGTGCGCGACCTGGCGGGCAAGGAGCTGGGGAAGTTCCCACTCGGCTCCGGCTCGCGGGCGTTCCAGTCGCCTTGATCGCGGCTGCACGAGCCTCCAGCTCCTTGACGAGCGCCCGAGCCTCGTCACGATCCCTGTGCCGTCGGCCTCAGGTCCAGAAGCCGAGCAGGTCTCCGAGATCGCTGCCGTCGACGACGCCGTCCCCGTTCAAGTCGGCGATGCAGCCGGGGCAGTCGCCCCATTCGCCGAGCAGCGTGCCGAGGTCGTCTCCATCGACGATGCCGTCGCCGGTGAGGTCGCCCGGGACCGCGACGGCGATCAGTGTGAGCACCACCGCGCCTCC
>CAZSVT010000033.1:0-17754 GCA_964610365.1 uncultured Isosphaeraceae bacterium | reverse complement strand
AGGAGCAGGTGGAGACGCTGCTGGGCGAACCGAGTTCGCGCATCGCCGCCAGGCGCGACGGCGACGAGATCATCGTTCCCTTCGCCCGCTGGCAGTACGGCGACAACCTGAGCACGCTCGCCACGGGCGCGCTCTTTCCCGCCGAGGCGCCCGATCGCGTGTGGGCCGTCTACTTCGACGAGCAGGGGCGCGTGGTGGGCTTCCGCGAGCCGATTCAGCCCTGGTGACGGCGGGCGCGGCGGCCACGCACGAGCGCCGCGGCGCCGAGCAGCAGGGCGGCACCAGGCACCGGAACCTGGTGGATGTCGAGCTTGACGATGGGCGTCTCCTCGAGGTCCAGGCCCGCGGCCCACCAGGTCACCGTGTTGCCGGTGGTCTCGATGCTGCCGAGCGACGCGGAGACGCCGTCGATCGAGCCGTCGAACTTGAGCCCGTTCAGCTCCACCACATGCGTCTCGTAGCGATCGGGGGCGAAATCGGTGAAGTCGATGAGCACGCTCAGCATGCCCGGCCCCAGCAGCGACGACGACACCTCCACGAAGAAGCCGCTGGGAATGACTTCGTCGTAGCTGTTGAAGCCGTCGAGGAAGTGGACACCGCCGCCGGCGAAGCCCGTGCCCCAGCCTGAGTTCCCCGCCGGCGACAACGCCGACCCGATCACGTCAATCGCCTGACCGCTGAAGAAGTCCGCTCGGGCCTGCATCCCCAGGGATGCCGCCGCCACCACCGAGACCATCATCGCTCGCATGACCGCCCCTCCTTTCGGCCGGGCCCGAGCGCCGGGCTCCGACGCGACGGCCATTGTGGCGGGGTGATCACCGCGCCGCAATGGGAAAAGCCTTCAGGATGCCGAAGGCGGGGCCGCAGCCCAGGCGCGGCGGCTCGAAGCGCGGTCAGACCGCCGCGGCCATCTTCTCGGCCTTGGCGCGGGCGTCGTCCAGCGTGCCCACGTACATGAACGCGCTCTCGGGGAGCTCGTCCGCTTCGCCGTTGCAGATGCGCTCGAAACTGTCGATGGTCTCCTCGAGCTTCGTCGTCACGCCGGGGAAGCCCGTGAAGACTTCCGCGACATAGAACGGCTGCGAGAGGAAGCGCTCGATCTTGCGGGCGCGCGACACGGTGAGCTTGTCCTCTTCCGAGAGCTCGTCGACGCCGAGGATGGCGATGATGTCCTGGAGATCCTTGTAGCGCTGCAGGATGCCCTGCACGCGCCGCGACACGCGGTAGTGGTGCTCGCCCACGATCTGCGGATCGAGGATGCGGCTGGTGGAGGCCAGCGGATCCACGGCGGGGTAGATGCCCTTCTCGGCGATCTTGCGCTCCAGCACGATGAAGGCGTCGAGGTGGCTGAAGGTGGTGGCGGGGGCCGGGTCGGTGAGGTCGTCGGCGGGCACATAGATGGCCTGCACGCTGGTGACCGCGCCGTCCTTCGTGGAGGTGATGCGCTCCTGCATCTGGCCCATCTCCGTGGAGAGCGTGGGCTGGTAGCCCACGGCGCTCGGCATGCGACCGAGGAGCGCGGACACCTCGGATCCCGCCTGCGTGAAGCGGAAGACGTTGTCCACGAACATGAGCGTCTCCTTGCCGCTCTTGTCGCGGAAGAACTCCGCCATCGTGAGCGCCGAGAGGGCCACGCGCAGACGCGCGCCGGGCGGCTCGTTCATCTGGCCGAAGACCATGGCCACCTTGTCGATGACGTGGCACTTCTTCTTGTTCTCGTCGAAGTACTCGGCCTCCTGCATCTCCAGCCAGAGGTCGTTGCCCTCGCGGGTGCGCTCGCCCACGCCGGCGAACACCGAGTAGCCGCCGAAGTTGCGGGCGACGCGGGCGATCATCTCCTGGATGACCACGGTCTTGCCCACGCCGGCGCCGCCGAACAGTCCGATCTTGCCGCCGCGCACGAACGGGCAGAGCAGGTCGATGACCTTGATGCCCGTGGCGAGGATCTCGGTCTTGGGGTTGAGGTCGACGAATTCCGGCGGCGCGCGATGGATGGGCGAGCGCTCCTTCGCCGCCACCGGTCCGCGGCCGTCGACGGGATCGCCGAGCAGGTTGAAGACGCGACCGAGCACGCCTTCGCCCACCGGGACCGTCACCGGACCGCCGGTGTCGACGCACGCATCGCCGCGACGGACGCCGTCGGTGGACGCCAGCGCCACGCAGCGCACCTGGCCGCCGCCGAGGTGCTTCGCCACCTCGCCCACCAGCCGCGACTTCTCGCCGCGGAAGTCGAACTCCACGTGCACGGCGTTGTAGATCTCCGGGATGCGATCCTCGGGGAACTGGGCGTCGAAGGTGCTTCCGATGACCTGGATCACGGTGCCGGTGGCGGGCATGGCGCGGTGTCTTTCGCTCGAAGGTGCGGGGGGACGGTCGACCGATCCTGCGCGATGGGCCGGGCGGACGCGCGACCACGGGCGCGGTCGCGGGGCGAGCCCACCGGAGGGTCGGACAGGATAGCGGATCGGCTCAGGCGCGTTGATCGACGAACCGGCCCAGCCGGACCGCCGTGGCGGCCTCGATCCGATCGGCGGCGCGGCCGTAGAACTGGAGCGTCTCGCCCTGCGGAAGCCCCGGCGCCAGCGCGGGATCGGCGGGCGTTCGCACGCGACCGGCCGCCAGCGGCGCCACCGCCGAGATCGGCTTGACGGCGCCGTAGATGCGGTGCACCTGGAGGGAGTGGAGCGCGGTGGCGGGAGAGAGTTCCATGTCGGTCGAGGGCCGGAGCGGCGCCGCCCTTTCGGGGCGGGATGCGGACTCCGGGTGGGCACTCTATCGGCGCGGACGGCGGGGCGCCTCCACCGGGGAATCGATCACGCCGCCGCGAGGACCCGCGGCAGCGCCTGGGCGAGGTCGCGCAATCGCTGCGCCAAGTCGAGGGCGCGGAGGCTCGCCTGCAGTTCCTCGAGCCGCGCTTCGTCCAGGCATCCCGCGGTGAGGCTCAGGAGCGCCGCCTCGGTGGCCTGGAGATCGGCGCGGCGATCGGCCGGCACCGAGATGCGCAGGAGCGAGGCCCGGGCGAGGAGCGTCTGGTTCGAGATGGATCGCGACAGCGCCGCCACCGCGGCCGCGTCGGAGGCGTCGAGGGCGGCGATCGCGTCCAGCGCATCGGCGAGCGACCCGAGCAGCTCCACGATCGAGCCCGTCTGCGCCGTGCGCTCCATCGCGCGCTCGAGGTCCTCGTCGCTCAGTTCGCGCACGCCGCTGAAGACCGGCGCCGCGATCGGCACGGCGCCGGCCCCGGACGAGCGCCACTCGAAGGAGCGCTGCCCGGTCCACGCCACGACCGCGATCACCACCGAGGCCGCCGCCGCCAGCCACGCGGCGCCTTCGCGCCAGCGCGAGCGACCGCTCCGCAGCGCCTCGTTCGCCTGCGTCCCCGACTCGCGGCGCGCCCCCTCGATCACCCGGTCGACGAAGCCGTCCGGGAGCGCCGCCGGTTCCGAGCGGGCCGAGAGCTTGAGCATGAAGTCGGTGGACTCCGCCTCTTCCAGGAGCCGCAGGCACGAAGGGCACGCCAGCGCATGGCGCTCGGCGGTCTGCCGCCCCTCCGGCGGCGCGGTGCCGTCCACCAGCGCGGTGAGCATCAGCTTGAAGTCCAGGCAGTCGAAGTCGCGTCGCTCATCCATGGTTCACCTCGTCACGCGCCTCCCGCGGCGCGATAGCGTCGAATGTCGAAGGAGGCGCCCGATTCCTCCCGCTCCAGGGTCTCGAGCTCCCTCTGGAGCGCCAACCGGGCGCGGCTCAGGCGGCTCATCACCGTTCCCACGGGCACGCCGAGGACGCGGGCGATGTCCTCGTAGGCCATCTCGTCCTGCGCCCGGAGCATGATGATCGTCCGCTTCGCCGGATCGAGGCGCTCCAGCGCCCGCTCCACCCGATCCAGGTCCTCGCGCGCCGCCACCCGTTCCACCGCCCGCGATCCCGCGCCCGTGCCGGGTTCCGGCGCCTCCTCGAGCGGCACGCGCATGCGGCGGCCGGACTTGAGGGCGTTGATCGAGAGGTTCGTGGTGACGGTTCGAAGCCATGACGGGAAGACGGGCTCGCCCTGGTCGGGGGGGCGCCGCCAGAGGCGAAGGAAGGTCTCCTGCACGATCTCCTCGGCCCGCGCCCGGTCGCGGCAGATGCTCGTGGAGATCGCGATGAGCCCCGGGCCCATCCGCTCCATCCACTCGCGCAGCTTGGATTCGGTCAGCGGCTCGGGCACCGGCGGGCTCCGCATCGGGGGCGGTACCGACTCGATCGTCCTTCAGGACCGCGCGTCCCGGACTTCATTCCCTGCTTCGATCCTCCGCGACGCGCTTCGATTCCGTCGGCGGATTCCCGGCCCCGGCGCTCCCCGCGGCGGGAGCGAGCCATCCGAACTCGGCGGCACGGGGCTCCTCGGGGCGGTAGAAGGAATCCGAGAGCTTCGGATCGATGTCGATCACCTGCGGCGAGAGCTCCAGTCCGAAGGGGGAGCCGATCGCCGCGAAACAGGCGGGGACCTCCTCCGACCACCAGAGGTTCCGGTCGAGTCGAACCATCTCCGGCTCCACGCCGCCCACCGTCTCCGCGGTGGTGCGGAGTCGGCCGGGTGTCCAGCGGATCAGGTTGGACGCGAGGGCGAGGCGCGGCGTGCCGCAGCGCGCGTCGAGGCGCATGACCATGGACGCGTCCACGATGGTGTTCTGCGTGAGCGTGGCGCTGGAGCCGGGTCCCACCTCGATCGGGCAGGGGATGTCCAGCAGGAGCGATCGCGAGAGGTTCACCTCGGTGGCCGGACTGGGCACCGCCACGCCGTCGGGTTCGATGCAGCGGCCGGCCTGCACCGCCATGCCGATGCCTCGCTCGAAGGTGCTCTGGACGATCGCCACCTGTCGAGCGCCCTCGAGCGCCCGCACGCCGCAGGGGCGAGTCCAGCCGCCGTCGCTGGTGAAGAGCGAGCGGGTCACCACCACCGCGGCGGATTCGCGGATGTCGATGGCCGCCTCCGACCAGGCCTCGAAGCGGCACTGGGAGATGCCGACGTTTCGAGCGTGCCGGATGCGGATGCCGTCCATGCCGGGGGTCTCGTGGCTGATGGCGATGCGGCAGCCGGCGATGGCGATCGAGACATCCATGGGCTCGGCCATCGGCGCGGGCGCGGGCTTGGGAGCGGGCGCGGACGCCGGCGCTGGCGCCGGCGCGGGTGCGGGGACCGGCGCCGCGGTAGGCGCGCCCGTCGGTGCCGCACTCGGCGCAGGGCTGGGTGCCGCCGCCGGCACCGCGGTCGGCACCGGGGCCGGCGAGCCGTCGATGATGATCGCCGCCTCGGTGGGGTTGATGAAGTAGAGGTTCTCCACGCGGATCCACGAGCAGCGGATGAGCTCCAGTCCCGTCTCCTCGCAGGCGATGGCGCTGGGGACATGGGGATCGGCGCCGCGGATCGTGATGGGCTTCTCGCGCGTTCCGTGCAGGCCCTCGATGCGCCCGTTGATGTGGAAGCCCTTCTCGAGCAGGATCGTGTCGCCCGGCTTCGACTCGGCGGCGACCTGGCTCCATGCGAGCCCCGAGAGCACCGTCCGCTCCTTCGGCGCCTCGTCGTCCGCGCGGATCGCGGACGCGGCGAAGGCGTGCGACGCGACGAGGGTCGGCAGCATGACGATCGCGGCCAGCGGCGGCCGCATGCGCGATGCGGCGAAGGGACGGGAGCGTCGGCTCATCGTTCGTCCGCGAGCATAGGTCCCATCCGGCCCGGGATCGTCACGCGCAGCCATCGGGTCCCCGCGTCCATCCGCGCCGTGAGCCCCTGCGACGCGGCCGGGAGGAGCACCGTGGTCCACGCCCCGGCGGTCACGCCCGGCGCACCCGGACGCGGGCCGTCGAAGCGGACGCATCCCGACAGCACCATCCACGCCACCGGGGATCCGTCGGTGATCACCTCGAGCGACGCGCTTCGTTCGATCGCGGCGATCGACTCGATCTCGAAGTGCTCGGCGCGGCAGAGCGGAACCGTTCGGAATCCCGACGCCTCGATCGCGGGCGCGGTCGCCTCGCGGACCGGAGGGATCCGCTCCAGGCGCTGGCTCGCGCCGATCGAGAGGCACTCGAGCGCCTCGACGGGCTGGAGCGGTCGGGCCGGATCGTTGCGGCCCCAGTCCCAGAGCCGGAAGGTGGTGTCGGAGGCGGTTCCGATCTCCGCGACGACGATGCCGCCGGCCAGGGCGTGCACGATGCCGCTGGGGATCACGATGCAGTCGCCGGGGGCGACGGGCACACGGACCATCGCGTCGACGATTCGTCCCTGCTCGAGCAGCGTCTCGATCTCGCGGCGCGATCGCGATGGATCGAAGCCCCGGATGATGGCGGCTCCGGGCGGCGCATCGATGATCACCCACGCCTCGTCCTTGGGTCTCGCCGCGGGATGGCGCCGCGCGTAGTCGCGGCTCGGATGGACCTGCACGGAGAGACTCGACGCGGCGTCGAGGTACTTGATGAGCAGCGGGAACTCGCTTCCCGGCGTCGACGCGGCGCCGAGGATGGTCTCGGGATCGCGGGAGATCGCGTCGCGAAGGGTGGCGCCGTCCATCGCGCCTCCGACGATCCGGCTGCAGCCGCCGGAGACGCACGCGGGCAGATCCGCGATCTCCCACGATTCACCCCATGGCCCCCGTTCGCCCGGCGGAGGAACACGACCGATGCCCCGGAGGAACGCCCCACCCCAGGCTCGATGCTTCAGGATCGGAGAGAGCAGGATCGGCGCCGCCGGCGGCATGGGCGGGAGGCTAGATCTTCATGCCTGTGATCGTCGCCTCGAAGACGAGCTTGCCGCCCACCAGGCCCTGCGTGCGACTCACGAAGCGGCGTCGACCCGCTTCGATCTCCTTGGCCAGGAGGATCAGCCGATCGCCCGGGACCACCTGGCCGCGGAAGACGCAGTCATCGCAGCGGGTGAAGGCGAGGAATCCGTCGGGCTCCGACTTGCGCTGCTGCAGGAAGCTGCAGAGCTGGGCCCCGGCTTCGATCATCAGGACGCCGGGAAGGAGCGGGCGCCCCGGGATGTGGCCCGGCACCCAGAACTCGTCGCTGCGGACATCCTTCACTCCGACGGCGCAGCAATTCGCTTCGTCCGCCCAGATGAGGTAGTCCAAGTGGCGCATCGCGCCCTTCTGGAGGAGGACCCGTCCCACCTCGTCGGGCGTGGCCGCCACCTGGGTGAGGTCGATCCTGCTGATGTCGAAAAGGAATTCTGCGGGCACTGGAGGTTGGGGGGCTGGCCCTGGGGCCCGGCATCGAAGGAAGGGACCCGTTGGGCAGAGTCGAGGGAAGTTCGATAATCTACCCGCAAGTCGGCGACCATGCCGATTCCACCCTGCCCGGCGACCGGTGCCGGGTCGAGGCGCGGTCCAAAGGGGGACGCGCCGGAGTTCGGAAGGTCCCGGGCGCCAAGGCGCCCCTTCCAAGGAGATGCTCATGGAGGCCTACGAGAGGCTCAAGAAGCTCGTCGAGGAGATCGCCGAGGACATGCAGAAGGCCGTCGGCGGCAACAAGGCGGCCGGCACCCGGGTTCGAAAGGCCATGCAGGACATCAAGGCGGCGGCCCAGGACATCCGGGTCAAGATCCTCGACATGGGGAAGACGCCGCCGCCGGGCTGATCAGTCCGCCAGGGGCTCCGGTCCGCTCCGCGCGGACCATCTTCGCCAGCGCCAGGCACTCCCGGAATGCCGGGTGGGTGGCGTCGCCCAGCCATTCATAGATCGCCGCCAGCGTGCCCGTGGGCACCGAGCCCGACCGCTCCATGCGCCGGAAGGCGGGGGCGATCTGCATGGGCTGGCCGGCCCCGATGGCGTCCGTGGCATGGAACGACTGGATCCCGGCGGCGAGCAGGTCCAGGGCGCTCTGCATGACGCAGACATGCGCTTCGAGCCCGCAGAGGAGGACGTTCGGGCGCCCCAGCCGTAGGAGCGCGTGGTTGACCTCCGGAACGGCGGCGCTGAAGCGCGTCTTCTCGAAGGTCGGCGTGCCGGCGGGAAGGGCCTCGCGCACCTCGGCGAGGGTCCGACCGAGCCCCTTGGGGTAGTGCTCGGTGACGATCACCGGAATGGAGAGAGCCCGCGCGGCGCGGCCGAGGATCGAGGCATTCGTCGCGACCCGTTCGAGGTCGTCGATGTGACCGGCGAACGCCTCCTGGATGTCGATCACCAGGAGGACGGTGTTGGAGGGGGAGAGGCGGGGAATCGGCATGGCGTTCGTGGGGGCTAGACGCGGAGTTCGGGCTCTCCGGCGAGGCGATCGCCGTAGCGGGCACGCATCGGCCGCACGTCCGCGGCCAGGAAGCGGTCCACCTGCTGCGCGCAGCGCCCGATGAATCGCCGCGGGTCAAGCGCCGCGGCGAGATCGACGCCCCGGAAGAGCGGATCGGCGGCCAGGCGGTCCATCAGGTCGTTCGCGGCGCCGTCCTGCTTCACGCGCGCGCCCGCGGCCTGGCTGTGTCGACGAAGCGCCTCGTGGAGCGCCTGGCGATCCTTCCCGGAGCGCGCGGCGACCAGCATGATCTCCTCCGTCGCCAGGAATGGAAGCTCGGCGCGGAGGCGGGCGTCGATCACCCGCTCGTTCACCACCAGGCCGCCGAGGACGTTGATCATCAGATCGAGCGCCCCGTCCAGGGCGAGGAACGACTCCGGCAGCGCCAGCCGGCGATTGCTCGAGTCGTCGAGGGTGCGTTCCAGCCACTGCGTGGCGGCGGTGTCGAGGGCCGAGTGGGCCAGGGAGATGACGAAGCGGGCCAGGCCCGTGGCCCGTTCGCAGCGCATCGGGTTGCGCTTGTACGGCATGGCGCTCGAGCCCACCTGCTCCGACTCGAACGGCTCCTCCACCTCCTTGAGTCCCGCCAGGAGGCGCAGATCGTTGGCGATCTTGTGCACGGCCGCCGCCGCGACCGCCAGCGACGAGAGGATGCGGGCATCGTCGATCCGCGGCGCCGTCTGCCCGCAGATCGGCCAGCAGTGGCGCGGATCCCAGCCGAGCTTGCGCGCGAAGCGGGCCTCGAGGTCGTCCACCTTCGCCTCGTCGCCGTCGAAGAGCGCCAGGTACGACGCCTGCGTGCCGGTGGCGCCACGCAGCCCGCGCAGCCGCAGCTCGGCGCGACGGCGCTCCACTTCCCGCAGCGCCTCGAGCGCGTCCTGCGCCCAGAGCGCGCAGCGCTTGCCCACCGTCACCGGCTGCGCCGGCTGGAAGTGGGTGAATCCGAGCGTGGGCGTGGACTTCCAGCGCTCGGCGGCCACCGAGGCGCGATCGACCACCCGCGCCAGCTTGATGCAGGTCAGGTCGAGGGCGTCGGCGAGGATGAGGGCGTCGGCGTTGCAGACGATGTCCTGGCTGGTGGCGCCCAGGTGGATCACGCCGCGCGCCGCCGGGGCCGCATCGCCGAAGGCGTGGACATGGGCCATCACGTCGTGGCGCAGGCGCGCCTCGTGGGCCGCGGCCGCGTCGGCGTCGATCGACTCCACCGCCCGGCGCATCTGCTCGATGGCTTCCGCCGAGACGGGCAGTCCGAGCTCGCGCTCGCTCTCCGCCAGCGCCAGCCACAGGCGCCGCCAGGTGGTGAACTTCCGCCATGGGCTCCAGATCTCGCGCATGGCGCGGCTGGCGTTGCGCGACTCGAGCGCGCTGACGAAGGTTCGTTCAGGCTCGGACATCGCCGCCATTGTGACCGAAGCGGCCGCCGTCCGCGCCCTCGCCGGCCGCCGTCGGCGACCCGGTCGGCGCCTGGAGGGAGGAATCCTCGCGCCGCCGCGCGCCGCCGATCCGAGGCTCCACGCCGCGGAGGATGCGCCCGATGTTCGCCCGATGGCGCAGCACCACCAGGAGGGAGAGGACCGCGGCGGCGGCGATCACCGGCGCCGAGTCCCGCGTGAGGCCGCAGGCGACGGCGGCGCTCACGGGCAGCGAGAGCGCCGCCACGATGCTCGCCGCCGAGACCATGCGCACGGCCAGCACCATCACGATCCAGATGGCGAACGCCGCCAGCGCGGGGATTCCCAGCAGCGGCCAGAATGCCACGAGCGCGCCGAAGCCGGTGGCCACGCCCTTGCCGCCCTTGAAGCCGATGAACGGACTGGCCATGTGTCCGGCCAGCGCCGCCGCGGCCACGAGCAGCCACCAGCCCAGCGCGCCCGCCCCGATCTCCGCCGCCGATCGACCGAGGGTTCCTCCGATCCAGCCGGTGATCGCCACCGGGACGGCGCCCTTCGCGGCATCGAGCAGGAAGCAGAGGATGCCCCATCGACGGCCGAGGACGCG
Source organism: uncultured Isosphaeraceae bacterium (assembly GCA_964610365.1). Classification (GTDB taxonomy): domain Bacteria; phylum Planctomycetota; class Phycisphaerae; order Phycisphaerales; family SM1A02; genus VGXK01. The sequence goes on along the minus strand of CAZSVT010000033.1, from coordinate 7,490 downwards.
GCCCACGTTGGTGGCGCCGATGTTGCGGCTTCCGTGCTCGCGGATGTCGACTCCGTGGATCCGCCCGATCAGCACGCCGAATGGAACGGCGCCGAGCAGGTACGCGCCCGCGGCACCGAGGAGCCATCCGGCCCAGTCCATGCGCGGATCCTAACGCGGATGCGATACGCTGCCCGTCACGAGGGAGGGTTCACCATGGATCGGCAGGCACCCGTGACCGAGTTGCTTCGGCAGTCGCGGCAAGGCGAGTCCGCCGCGCGCGAGCGGGTCTTCGCCATCGTCTACGACGACCTCAAGCGCGTGGCGGCGAACATGCTGCGACGCGGCTTCAAGCGCAGCGCGCTGATGCAGACCACCATCCTGGTGAACTGCGCCGTGGAGCGGCTCCTGGAGCGAGGCGCGCTCGACGCGGCCAACCAGCGTCACCTCTTCATGCTGCTGGCCCGCGCCATGCACGACGTGCTGGTGGAGGAGGCGCGGCACAACGGAGCCAGGAAGCGGGGCGGGGACCGGATGGCGATGCCCCTCACCGACGCGGTCTCCCCGGTCGCCCCGGAGCAGCCGGCGAGCGCGGAGGACTACGAGGAGCTCCGCCGCCTGCTCGACGAGCTGGCGAAGGCCGACCCGGACTCCGCCGAGACCATCTGGCTCCGCTTCCATTGCGGCCGCAGCCACGAGGAGACGGCCGAGCTGATGGAGACCACCGTGCACAAGGTCCGGGAGAACTGGGATTATGGCCGGGCGTGGATCGCCGACCGCTGGGGGCGGAGCACCCCGGCCGGCGGATGAACGATGGCGTGGTGGAATCTCACGGATTCGCGGCGCAGGTCGGATCGCTTTCCGCGGCTAGGGAGGCATGGGAGCGATCCGAACTCCATCCCGGAGTGGCCTGATGGACGACGCATGGGATGAGAAGGCGATCTTCGTCCGAGCGCTCGGCATGTCTCCTGCCGAGCGGGACGCCTTCCTCCGCGCCGCCTGTCCGACCGCCACGGCCCGAGCCAGGATCGAGGCGCTGCTCTCCCACCATGCAGGTTCGAGCGATCTCCTCGCTCGGACTCCGCATGCGGGCGGCGCCGTCGCGCCGGGCGCATCCGGGGCGTCCGGTGCGACCTCCCCTCCTCGATTCGACGAGTTCGAAGTGCTGCGCGAGCTGGGGCGCGGCGGCATGGGCGTGGTCCACCTGGCGCGGGATCGCCAGCTGGGGCGCCTGGTGGCGCTGAAGGTGCTCGCGCCGCACCTGGCGGACTCGGACCAGGCGAAGGAACGGCTGCGCCGGGAGGCGCGCGCGGTGGCCGCGCTGAGCCACCCGGGGATCGTTCCGATCTACCGCGCCGAGGTCTCCTCGGGTCGCGCCTACATCGCCATGGAGTTCGTGCCGGGCGAGACGCTCCAGGCGCGGATCCTCGCCGCGAACGCCGCCGGCGATTCCACCACCGCCACCGCCGAGCTTCCCGCGGTCTTCAGGGATCCGGCCGCCGTGCGCGAGGCCGCGCGGATCATCGCCGACGCGGCGGAGGCGCTCGATCACGCCCACCAGCGCGGCATCGTCCATCGCGACGTCAAGCCGTCGAACATCATCGTGGATGCGGCGGGACGGCCGCGCCTCATGGACTTCGGGATCGCGAAGGTGCAGGGGGGCCACACCATCACCACCACCGGCGACATGGCGGGCACGCTGCCCTACATGAGCCCGGAGCAGACCGACGCCAGCGCGGAGGACGTGCAGGCGTCGAGCGACATCTGGTCGCTGGGCGTGGTGCTCTACGAACTGCTCGCCCTGCGCCGACCCTTCGTGGCGCCGACGCCGGCGAAGCTGATCACGGCGATCCAGAAGCACGAGCCGCCGGACCTCCGCGGCGTGAATCACCTGGTCTCGCCGGAGCTCTCCATCATCTGCCACATGGCGCTGGAGAAGCGCCCGAACGAGCGATACCGCAGCGCCGCCCAGATGGCCGCGGACCTGCGATCGGTCATCGCCGGCGAAGGGCTGCGATTCGCGCGCCCGCCGGGCGCGATCCGACGCGCCCGCCGATGGGTGCGACGCCACCCCACCGGCATCGCGGCCACCGCGGCGGTCGGCTCGATGGCCGTCGCCGCCGGCGGCGTGACCTTCGCGGTCCTGCTGAGCCAGTGGCGGCAGTGCGACCTGGTGGTCCAGGGCGGCAGCGACGACATGCGCGTGCAGCTCCTGCCGCTCGCGGAGAACGGAAGGCCCGGTGACGCCATCGACCTCGGCAGCCCGCCGACGCGCACCCGCGTGCCGGTGGGCGTCTACCGGCTCTCGCTGACCGACGGCAAGGGCCGTCGCGCCGATGCCGCGATTCCGCTCGTGAGTCCCGGCGGGCAGCGCGAGATCGTGCTTCCCGCCGCCCTGCGCGAGCCGTCGCCCGACGACGACATGATCCCGATTCCCGGCGGCGTCTACGCCGGCGGCGTGCCGGGGGAGGAGTCGCCGCAGGGACCGCACTCCATCACCGTGGAGCCGTTCCTCATCGATCGCACCGAAGTCACCAACGGTGACTACCGGCGCTATGTCGAGGCCACGGGAGCGCCGGTTCCGGACTTCTGGACGAGCATCGGGTTGGAGAACGTCCCGATGGATCTGCCGGTGGCGGGCATCACCTGGTGGGAGGCGCAGGCCTACGCCATCTGGGCCGGCAAGCGCCTGCCGACGGCGGATGAGTGGGAAGTGGCCATGCGCCTGCCGGATGATCGCCTCCAACCATGGGGCGAACAGCCCGTGGAGCTCCCGGCACGGAAGGTGGAGGACCTGGATGACTCCAAGTCGCCGGGGCTCCGGGCCATCAGAACGTACCTCCGGAATGCCCAGCCGGCGGACTCCCGTCCCGATCTGGCCACGGACCGTGGTATCTTGCACGCAGCTTCCAACCTGAAGGAATTCACGGAGACCGTGATCGTTCCGCTGCAGGTGGTGGTGGTGAAGGGGGCCTCGTGGTCGGACGATCCGGCCAAGGTCACCTTGGGGAACATGGTGCACTTCCCGCTGGAGACCATGAACACGCCCGACCAGATCGTGCCGGCGAAGTCCATGAAGATCGGCTTCCGCTGCGTGCGAAGCGCGAGCCCATGATCGCCAGGTTGCTGCAGGGAATCCTGGCGTTCCTTCGCAGCCTGATCTCGTCCGAGGAGGTTGACTCAGTGGCCGACGTCTACATCGTGGAGATGAAGCTGGTGCCGTCCTTCCCGAAGACGGCCTACAGCACCGCCGAAGCGGCGGGGTTGGCGCAGGACGCCATCGACAAGGCGGTTCCGACATCGGTGCAGCGGTCCCTGTCCATGGCGGCCTCGGGGTCCTACGACGAGGCGGGCCTGGCGGGAGCGATCAACGCCTTCGCCACGGCGCAACTGGGCGCGTACGTGACGCGATCGGGCGTTGCGGCGGGCAGCGTCATCGTGGCCGACAACAGCGAGTGGGCGCCCGGCGGAGGCGGCTACCACGAGATCCAGCTCCCCGTCGTGGGTGAGTACGGCTCGTCGGCGGCCAGCGACCTGGACGAGTGGGTCATGACCGCCGGCGCCGGCGCAAACTCGTTCAAGTTCGTCGTCTACGGCAGGATCCGCTGGCGGAAGGTGCCGCTCACATGATGGACGGAGGCACTCCACAGGTCGGGGCCGCGCCGCCGCAATCGATCCGCCCGCGCTCGAAGAGCGAGTGGGAGCAGGTGTACGCGGCGCGCCGGACGCAGGCGGCGGCCGACAAGCGCCACGAGTTCTTCTTCCTCCTCGACCGGGACACGGAGCCCGACCTGAGCCGGGCCGCGTTCTCGAAGGATGGCTACACCTCGCGCGTGCCCGCCTCGGACTGGCCGATCATCTCGGCCGGGTTGAACGCCCGCCTGCGCGCCCGGTGGTTCGGGCGCCGCGTGCCGCAGGGCATCGAGGACCAGGTGGCCGCGGGTCGGAAGAACTTCGACGCGATGAAGGCGATCCTCGCGCTGCACGAGTCGGTGGCGGCGGCGGTGGACGCGCTGCCGGGGAAGCTCGCGCAGGCCACGGCGCTGGTGGTCGACTTCGGCGCCGGTCGCGTGCGGGCCGAGGTTCCGTTCGGCTTCGGCAACAGCAAGGGACGCATCCGCATCTCCGATCCCGACTCGTACTTCATCTGGTTCTTCCCGGAGTTCGGCCTGCTGGTGCGGCAGGTGCTCGGCGGAACCAAGGGCGTCTGGACGGACGACTTCCTGAAGGCGCTGATGCACGGATGCATGCTGTACTGCGGGAGGTTCGAGATCCCTCGCCCCCTCACGCGCCACACCCTTCCCATGCTGGTGCTCGACGGGTCGACGAGCGCGCTCAAGGCGAGGGAGGCGGACATCAACGCGAAGTTCACCCAGCTCGTCGGCGCGAGCGCCGACATGGAGTCGCTCATGACCGCCTGCATGAAGGCGTCGGCGAGGACGTTCTAGCGGGCGGCAACGGTCTCTGCGGGCCTGCGGGGAGGCTCGCGGCGGCTCTCCGGGGTCCACATCACCGCACCATGATGGTGCGGGCCGCGTCGGTCGCGTCTCCCACGGAGATTCGGTCGATGCGGCAGACCCCGGGGAGTTGATCGGCGACGCGATCGTCGGGGAGGAACGGCTCGGAGAGGAGCAGCCGATCGACGCGGCGTTCCGCTCCGTCGGCATCCTCCCAGCGGAGTGTGGTCCAGCGGTGATCCGTGGGACCGAAGAGGACGATCGACGGCGTGCCGAGGGCGGCGGCGAGATGCCGCGGCCCGGTGTCGTTGGTGAGGAGGAGCGCCGAGCGCACGAGGACGCCCTTGAGCGATCCGAGCGTGACGCCGCGAGCGGCGAGGTCCACCACGCGTCGCCCGGTGTCCGCGGCGCCCGCGGTCGACGCCGTCCCCGACGATCCGGCCCCGAGCGCCGCCGCCGATGATCCAGCCGCCAGCAGCGCCGACGCGCGCTCCGCCACCTCGGCGACGAGCGCGCGCTCCGACGGGGCGCCCGTCACCGCGATCTCCAGGTGGTGCCGCAGCGCGATGCGCGCCGCGGCCTCGGCGAAGCGATCCGCCGGCCACCGCTTGTCGATCCGATTGGCGCCGGGATTGACCAGCAGCCAGCGCCGGCCCTCCGACGCGGCTCCCGCGCCGTCGAGCAGCGCATCGGCGCTGCGCCGTTCCTCGTCGGTGGCCACCAGCTCCGGCCGTCGATCGGTGATCGCGCGGCCCAGGGCCCAGGCGCCGAGCTCGGCGTAGAAGTCCACCGCGGGCACGGGCCGTCCACGCGGCGGCGCCGGGCACGCATGGGTGAGCGTCCAGCCGCGACCGGGGGTTCGGTAGCCGATGCGGCGCGGCGCCAGGGCCAGCGCCGCGAGTCCGCTGCGCACGCTGTTGGGAAGCAGGAGCACCGCGTCGGCGCGGAAGGCCCGCGCGGGGCGGACGCCCGTCCAGGGGCCCGCGGCGCCGCGCATCGGGGCGGTGAATCGCTCGTCGACGAAGGGCAGTCCGTCGAGCAGCGCGGAGAGCCCCGGGCGCAGGAGCGCCGCGATCCGCGCCCGCGGCAGCGCGCGGCGCAGGGCGCGGAGGAGCGGCGTGGCCATGGTGACGTCGCCCACCCACGACGGCATCAGGACGATGAGCCGCTCGACGCCGTCGAGCGGGGCCGGGGCGCGGGGCACGCCCGCCTCCGCGGAGCGGCGATCGGAGGACGGCGCGTCCGATCCGCTCACGACTCACCCCACAGGCTCGCCCCCGTGCGGCCTCGATACCACTGCTCGGTGGTCCGGCGCAACTCGGCGGCGAATCCCACGGCGACGAGCTCGTCGCCCACCAGCGTCGCCTCCACGCCGCCGGGATCGGCGCGGAGGCCGAGCATCTCCACGCCCGTGCGCTCGGCGATGCCGCGGGCCACCGCCAGCACGCGATCCCGCAGCGCCGGGTCGGCCAGGGCGTTCACGCCGCGGGCCCGGAGGCGCACGGCGCTGTGCGGGCGCAGGTCGGCGCGGTCGGCGGCGTCGATGCGACGGGCGGCGCCGAGGATCGAGGCGTCCACGAAGTCCGCGCTCGTCGCGGGGCGCGCCTCGGATGGATCGCGGGCGAGGAGGATCGTCCGGCAGCCGACGGCGCGGCCGGCGAGCACGTCGCGCTCCGCATCGCCGACCATCCACGAGCGGCCGAGGTCCAGGTCGAGATCGCGCGCCGCGGCCAGCAACATGCCGGGCGCCGGCTTGCGCCACGGGTGTTCGCGCCGGTAGCGCTCCACCGTTCCATCCGGGTGGAAGGGGCAGTGGTAGAAGGCGTCGAGCACGCGCGGCAGGCCGGTCGCGGCGCGGAGGCGCTCCTCGATGCGGGCGTTCGTGCGATCCACCGCCGCCTCGTCGTAGGCGCCGCGCGCCACGCCGCCCTGGTTGGTGACCACCACCAGGGCCCGGTCGTGCGCAGCGCGCAGCAGGGCGCAGGCCTCCGCGGCGCCGGGGAGCAGGCGCACCTCGGCGGGATCGCCGAGGTCGCCGTCATTGGCGATGAGCGTGCCGTCGCGATCGAGGAAGACCGCGCTTCGCACGGTCAGACCACCACCGCCGTCCTCGATGCCCGGGCGGGAAACGGCGCGGCGTCGCCGAAGCAGGTGCCCAGGGCGCGGGCCGCGGCGATGAGCGGGTGGTCGAGGGGGATCGTGCGCTGTCGGTTGGCCACCTCCAGGATGTCCATGTCGCCGAAGACGTTGTTCTGGCGCACGATCATGCGGCCGCGCTTCCCGTCGACGAGCGCCTGGATGGCCATGTAACCGAAGAAGGTGGCGAGGACGCGATCGGCGGCGATCGGAGGTCCTCCGCGCTGGATGTGCCCGAGCACGGTGGTGCGCGTCTCCACCTTGCAGCGCCGTTCCACTTCCGTGGCGATGAAGTGGCCGATGCCGCCGAGCCGCACGGGATCGGGGCTGGTGGGATCGTGCCGCGCCACGCGCTGCCCGCCGCCGCTCGGCGCGGCGCCTTCCGCCGCGGCGATGATCGCGAAGCCGGGACCCGAGCTCATGCGGCGTTCGACGAAGGCGGCCACCACGTCGAGGTCGAAGGGGATCTCCGGCACGAGGATGACATCGCTGCCGCTGGCCACGCCCGACGAGAGGGCGATCCACCCGGCGTTGCGCCCCATGAGCTCGCACACCATCACGCGGTGGTGGCTGTCGGCGGTGGAGTGCAGGCGGTCGAGGGCGTCGGTGGCGGTGTCGACCGCGGTGAGGAAGCCGAAGGTGATCTCCGTTCCCACGAGATCGTTGTCGATGGTCTTGGGGACGCCGATCACGTTGACGCCGCGATGCACGAGGTGGGACGCGGCGCTCATCGTGCCGTCGCCGCCGATGACGATGAGGGCGTCCATGCGGTGGCGCTCCACCGTGGCCAGGCAGCGGTCGGTGACGTCGGCGAAGACCGGCTGGCCGCGCTCATCGTGGCCCACGTGGTGCCGCTGCGGATTGCAGCGGTTGTTGGAGCCGAGGATGGTGCCGCCGCGGGTGAGGATGCCGGAGACG
>CAZSVT010000032.1:3083-18060 GCA_964610365.1 uncultured Isosphaeraceae bacterium | reverse complement strand
CGCGAAGTGGGTGGAGAGCTGGCGCGACCTGCCGCTCCTCATCAACCAGTGGGCCAACGTGGTGCGCTGGGAGATGCGCACGCGCCTCTTCCTGCGCACCGCGGAGTTCCTCTGGCAGGAAGGACACACCGCGCACGCCTCCTCCGAGGGGGCGATGGAGCACACGCGCCGGATGCTCGGCGTCTACGAGACCTTCGCGCGCGACTTCATGGCCATGCCGGTCATCAAGGGCGTGAAGACGCCGGCGGAGCGCTTCCCGGGGGCCGTCGAGACCTTCTGCATCGAGTCGATGATGCAGGATCGCAAGGCGCTGCAGGCGGGCACCAGCCACTTCCTCGGGCAGAACTTCGCCAAGGCCAGCGACATCAAGTTCCTCGACACGCAGGGGCAGCTCCAGCACGCCTGGACCACGAGCTGGGGCGTGAGCACGCGGCTGATCGGCGGACTCATCATGACGCACGGCGACGACGACGGCATGATCGTGCCGCCGAGGCTGGCGCCGACGCATGTGGTGATCCTGCCGGTGCTGCACAAGCCGGAGCTGCGCGAGCAGATCCTCAACTGGTGCCACGCGCTGGCGGCGGAACTGCGGAGGAAGCGCTTCGCCGATCGCGACATCGAGGTGGAGGTGGATGCCCGCGACATCGGCGGCGGCGACAAGACCTGGCAGTGGATCAAGCGCGGCGCGCCGATCCGGCTGGAAGTGGGTCCGCGCGACATGGAGCAGGACTCCGTGTTCATGGCGCGGCGCGACAAGGGACCGAAGGAGAAGGCGGCGGTCAAGCGGGCCGAGTTCATCGATCGCGCGGCCGCGATCCTCGAGGAGATCCAGTCGAACCTGCTGGCGCGGGCCACCGCGTTCCGGGATCAGCACACCAAGCGCATCGACGACCGCGCCGAGTTCGAGGCGTTCTTCACGCCCAGGCGGCAGGCCGACGAGAACTCGCCGCCGGAGATCCACGGCGGCTTCGCCATGAGCCGCTTCTGCCTCGATCTGAAGGTGGAGGCGGAGGTCAAGGATCGCCTGGGCGTCACCGTGCGCTGCATTCCGCTGGAAGGCTCGGACGAGCCCGGGCCGTGCGTGATCACCGGGAAGCCGGCGACGAAGCGGGTGATCTTCGCCAAGTCGTACTGAGGTCGCCTGTGCGCTCGCTCCTGCGCGGTCGAATCGGCGCGACGCTCGCGCCCGGGGTCCGGCGCACGATCGCGTTCATCGCCGTGACGACGAGATCGGTCCTCCGAACAGCCCCACGTTCCGAAGCGGCCTGACGTTCGTTGGTCATGTCGGCCCGGGCTGGCCGCTTCGAGTGGTGAAGGTGATGCGCATCCAGCTCTGGATCCACCCCAGGGATCGGTGGTACGCGGACACCATGATCCTCGAGTTCACGCCGTACTGGTCCGAGTCTCCGATCCAGGCGCAGATGTGGATCGGTCCGCCGTTGAGCGATTCGGATCTGTTGATCCCACCAGGGGATCCTCGCGCCGACCCGTGACCGTGCAGCCCGCCCCATGGTGCGCGCGCGGGAGTTTCGGGCAGGCCACCGCTCCCAATCTGGGAGCGAGGCTAGGATGGACCGTGCGTGAGGATCTTCAATCGCAGCACACTGTCCAAGTTCTGGGTCCGGCACCGGGATGCGGAGGTGCCACTGCGCCTGTGGCATTCGATGGTGAAGCGAGCGTCATGGCGCGGACCGGCGGAAGTCCGCGCCATGTTCGGAACCGCGGACTTCCTGGCGGGAGATCGCGTCGTCTTCGACATCAAGGGCAATCGGTATCGATTGGTGGCGCAGATTCGCTATGCACCACATGCTCTCGTCTTCATCCGGTTCATCGGGACGCATGCGCAGTATGAACGCATCGACGCCACGCACGTCTGACCAGGTCGGAGCGACGCCATGAGCCGAAAGCGACTCCATCGCACCAGAGGATCGTCATCTCGGAGATACCGGATGTTCCCAGTGGAACCGATCATCGACAAGGCCAGTCATCGTCGAGCGCTTGCGCGGATCGAGCAGCTCTGGTCGGCGCCGGACGGGTCGCACGAAGCGCGGGAACTCGATGTGCTCGCAACGCTGGTCGATGCGTACGAGCGCCGGGCGAGTCCGATCAGGGATCTCGACCCGATCTCGACGATCGAGGCGCGTCGCGAGGAGCTCGGATGGACGCGCCGAGATCTGGAACCGCTCATCGGTTCGCGAGCGCGAGTTTCGGAGGTGCTTGGCGGTCGTCGGCCATTGACGCTCGCGATGATCCGTCGGATCAGTGCCGCGATGGGGATTCCGGGAGAGGTCCTGATCGAGGAGCCCCGGACTTCGGTGCCCGCGAAGCGACGCAGCCGTTCGTTGCGACGGCCGGGGGCGCGGCGAGCCGCGTGAACGCCGGTCCGGCTCGAGCGACTGCCGAGATCGGAGCGATGCCCTGCATCGTGCCACGTCGACTTCCGCCGCGAATTCACCAGGGCGCGCGCCGGTAGTCTGTCGCCGTCTCTCGCTCGTTGCGGCGCAGGGCCATGGAACGCACGCTCCTTCGATTCGCACTCGTCCTGTTGGTCGCCACGACGGCGCCGGCGTGCGGTGACGGCGCGGCAGGCGGCGCTTCGACCGGCGAGCGATCCGGCGCGACTCCACCTTCCGATTCGAAGTCGACGAGACCGCCGCCGACCAATCCCGCGAAGGTAACGCCGCCTCCCTCTCCACCATCGCCGCCCATCGATCCGGCGACGAGCGCCTATCTCGACGGACTCTCGCTGCTCAGCGCGGCGCGCTACGCCGACGCGGAGAAGGCGTTCGCCCGCGCGATCGAGTCGAACTCGGAGAAGGCCGAGTACTTCCGGGCTCGCGGCGTGGCGCGCACGCTCGCGGAGAAGTTCCCCGACGCGCTGAATGATTTCAGTCGAGCACAGAATCTGAAGCAGGAGCGGGATTGGGAGCTCGCGGCGTGGATCGCGCTCGCGGGCAAGATGAACAACAAGATCGACGGCTCGTACACCCCCGGCTCGGCGCCGCGGGAGGAGATCGAGTACGCGGTGGCGCTCGATGCGATGTCGCAGCGCTATTGGCAGTCTCGCTACAACGGCTCGTACACCGATCCGGTGAACAGGGCGCTCGTGCAGACGAACGAACCCTATCGCGGCGACTTCGCGTCGATCGCCGAGCGCTTCGCGAAGCGTCAACTGTCGGCCGGGGGGTTCGATCCGAGCGTGCTCGTGGCGAGAAGTCGCGCCGACGCGGGAGGCGGCCGACCGCTCGAAGCACTGCGATCGATCGACGCGGCGATGGCGAACGATGCGGGCAATCCCGACCTCTTGGAACGGCGCGGCGAGATCCTGCTCGCACTCGGCGATCTCGAGGGGGCGCGGCGGACCTACACCGATCTCCTGACGCGGCGCGCGTCGGCTTCGGCGTACATCGGTCGGGCGCGAGCCGCGTCCGGGAGCGGCGACGCGAATCGCGCCGAGAAGGATCTGGCACACGCCGCGAAGCTCGATGCGCGCGCCGCGACCGCCGCTCGCGAGCGGATGGGGCCCGTCATCCCCCCGCTGATGCTCGACGCGAACGCGCTCTGGAGCATGCTCGAGTCGCAGTGTCGGTCGAATGCGCGCGAGTCGACGATCCGGGAGACCGCGGATGCGATCGTGCGCGCCACCGCCGCAACGCGCATCCGCTACGACGAGCGATACCAGGAGCGGCGCAGCCAACTCGAGGCGGAGCTCGCGGCCGCGCCGGATGACACGGGGAGGATGAGCGCGCTCGCGCGCTTCCTTCACGACGATTCGGGGGTCCTCGAGGAGCGCGTCGGTCCGCGCGCGGAACCCCGACCGTACCGGACGCAGAGCGACGCCGACCGGAAGCGCGAGGTCGAGCGCGCCGAGGAACTCGCGAGCGCCGCGCTCGCGCGCGCGCCGAATGACCCGGCCGCGCTGACGCTTACGGCGCATCTGCTGATCGACGCGGCCCGTTACGACGAGGCGCAGGCCGTCGTGCTCAAGGCGCTTGCTCGCGCCGAGAACGATCCGGATCTGCTCGAAACGCTTGCGAGCCTGCTGCAGATCCAGGCCGCCCGCCGAATCACCGCCGCGGGCAATCTGCGGCAAGTCAAGATGTGGTTCGAGACGCACTTCGACGAGTATCCGCCCGCGGAGTACATCTATCGCCGCTATCCGTCGCCGGATGAATTGCGTCGCGCCGCCGAGCTCGAGCGCGAAGCGGCGCAGCTCTCGAAGATGGCGGAGGAGCGCATCGCGAAGGCGGCGGAGGGCGCCGGATCCACGGCGCTCGGCCACTACTACCGCGCCACGCTCCAGCGCGTGCGCGGCGATCATGCCGGCGCGCGCCAATCGCTGACGAAGGCGGTCACCATGCAGCCGGACTTCCAGCAGGCGTGGTTCCAGCTCGCGGGCGTCCTGACGCAATTGCGAGAGGGCGATGCGGCGGTCGAAGCTCGGGCGCGCGCCTACGCGCTGGCGCACACGACCGCATCCGCCGAGCTCAACGCGCTCTGGTACAAGATTCCGCGCGCGCAATTCAAGAGTGCGCGCGAGACGGCGTCGCAGGGAGTGGCCCAGGATCCCGCCGATCCACGGCTTCCCGCGTATCTCGCCGTCATCGACCGCGCCGATGGCAAGGCCGACGAGGCGCTGGCGCACCTCCGAATGGCTCGCGCGCTGTGCGACGCGAACCTCGCGCTGCGCGGCCGGGAGTTCGCGCCGCCGAACGCCGATACGACGCGGCCGGAGCGCCTGCCGCTTGGCGCGGAGAACGCCGCGTTCCCTGCGGCGGTCCGCCTTCGTCTCGCTTCGCTGCTCCTCGACGCGGGCAAGGCGGCGGAAGCGGCGGAGGAGTTCGAGCGCGTCGAGGCGGCGCTCGCGGCGATCCCCGCCGACGATGTGAAGCGGACGCCGCCGGACGCGCTTCTTCCGAGCGCGAATCAGCCCGCCGGCGTGGTGCCGCTTCCCGAGTCGATCGACTTCCAGCGCATTCGCGCGGACGCTGGAAGGCGCTACGCCCGCTGGGCCGATGGTCGGTCGCCCGAAGAGGTCGCGTTCGCAGCGGAAACCTATCGGCGAATGCTCGTCGACTACCTGATGGCCACGGAGAGCGTCGACTCGATGCGTGCCATCGCCGATCTCGGATTCGCGGAGCTCCTGGTGCGCTCCGGCGCGTTCGACGAGGCGGCCGCGGCGATGAAGTCCACGCCCGCCGTGCCCCAGGACTTCTGGCAGGAGATGCGTCGCACGGAGTCGGAGATCCGCGAACGACGCCGCGGTCGATGACGCCGCGGTCGAGCACGCGACGATCGGCGTCCCGGCGATCGGGCGAGCGCGGGACCGTTCAGCCCTGACGCGTCCATCTCGACGCGCGATCGTCCTCGAGCTGCTCGTCCCAGCGGCGGCTGAGGGAATGCGGGACCTTCAGCAGGTCCAGGATGCGCGCGGTCATGAAGTCGACGAGATCGTCGATCGTCCGCGGCTTGAGGTAGAAGCCGGGGGCGAGCGGCAGCACCACCGCGCCCGCCAGCGTCACCGTCCGCATCGCCTCGATGTCGATGAGCGAGAGCGGCGACTCGCGGTGGGCCAGGACGAGCGGACGCCGCTCCTTGAGGGCCACCATCGCCGCGCGCTGAAGCTGGTTGTCGGTGACGCCGGTCGCCACGCGCGCCATCGTGTTCGCCGAGCAGGGGACGATCACCATGCCGTCGTGCACGAAGCTGCCGGAGCCCAGCGCGCCACCGACATCGTTGTCGGCGTGCATGGTCACCAGCTCCCCGCGACCATCGCTCAAGGCATCGGCATCGAGCCGCTTCATGTCCAGCTCGTCGAAGACCAGGCGGCGCCCGTTGGGGCTGGCCACCAGCTCCACGCGGCACTCGGCGGCGGTGATGGCCTGGATGACTCGGCGGGCGTAGATGGCGCCGCTGGCGCCCGTGATGCCGACGATGAAGCGACGCATGGGCTCAAGCCTACGCCGGTCAGCGGAGCGGGTCGTCGCCGGGGAGCCGCGGATTCGCCACCAGGAGCGTGCGCCCGGCGATCACGGCCACGCCCGTGGGCCTCGAGAGCTGGGCAAGCGCCCGCTCCAGCCCTCGATCGTCGAGCACTTCGACGAAGCCCGACGCCGGAGCGTCGGCGGCCACGATCTCGATTCGAGCACGGGATCGTGAGGTCGGCGTCCGGGTCGCGGCGTCGGCGGAGGCGGTCGCGAAGTCGGTGGACGCGGGCGCGCCGTCGGCGGGTGCGGGTTGTGTCGAGGTCAGCGGCGGTGGCGGGAGCGCCGGCGCCGGTGACCGTGGAATGAGCAGCAGCAGCGCGGTGGCGATGGTCGCCACGGCCAGCGCCGAGGCGCCGACCGAAACGACGCGGCGCCGCCGCACCCGCCGATCGTGGGAGCGCCGCAGCTCGTGCTGGGCGGCGGCGAGGATCTTCTCCCGTCGCGTGGTCATCGCGTCACCTCGCGATCCATCCGTTCCAGAAGCGCGGTCATCGCATCTCCTCCCGCTCCATCGCCTCCCGCAGCGAAGCCAGCACCCGGCGCAGCCGGCTGTCCACCGCCGCGGCGCCCAGGCCGCACGCGGCGGCGATCTGCCGCACGGACATGCCGGCGCGGAATCGCATGAAGAGCAGACCGTGCTCCTCCGAGGCGCACTGGTCGAGCGCCGAGTCGAGCGCCGCCCGGACCGAGTCGATCGATCGGAGAGAGCCGCGCAGCTCCGCCGCCGCGGCCTTCGACTCCCGGAGCCTCCGCGACGCCTCGCTCCGAAGTCGATCGAGCGCCGCGGAGAGCGCCACGCGCCGAAGCCAGGCGTCGAGCGCCGCGGCGCCATCGAAGCGCGCCGGCGCCCGGGCGATCCGCAGCCACGCATCCTGGACGCAGTCGAGCGCGAAGGCCTCGTCGCGCCGCGTGCACGCCTGGATGAGCGACACCATCCACTCGAACCGGGCGTCGTAGAGCTCGGCGAGGGCCGCGCCGTCGCCGGCCAGGAGGGCCCGGCCGAGTCGTCGTGCGTCGGAATCGCTGAGGGTCCGCATCGGGGCGATGCCCGAGGTCCGCGCCGCGACGCCGATCGCTCCGCCGATCGGGAGTGCGGGCACGCGTCGTCGTCGATCGAGGGCGACGCCGAGTGCGCCGGCGGGCGCGGCCACGAGATTCAGTTCTGACCCGTCCACTGGTCGATGATCGTACGCACGAGCTCGATCTCGCTCGGAGTGCCCGAGACGAACAGCAGTCCCGTGGGGGCGTGCAGCTTCACGCGGAAGCGGTCGCTGGGTCCGCTCAGTTCGATTCCGGTCTCGATGGCGGCCAGGAGCGACGCCTGCGCCTTCGCGATCGACTCCTCGCCGCCATCCGTCTCATGGAGGTGGCGCAGCGAGACCTCGAAGACATTCGTCAGGGTCGGCGGTGGCGGAGGCGCCTTCGCGTCGGGCTCGGCGCCCGGGAAGATGGCGCCGATCCGGTAGATCGGCGGCACGCCCTCGCTGTTGGGCGCCGCGTCGACGCGCTGCACGCGGAAGCGGGCGTTCACGGGCGCGGCCTTGTCCGCCGAGGGAAAGGTCAGGCCGTCCAGCATGCGCACGGCGCTGTCCACCGTGACGCCCGTGAGCTTGATCTGCGGCACGAAGGCGCTCGCGAGTCGCGGATCCTCGATCACCCAGCTCTCCGCGCCCGCGGCGGCGCCGATCGCCTTGAGATACTCGGGAAGGAGACCGCCGCGGAAGTCGATCGTGATGGGCGCCGACAGGATGCGGCCCGCCGCCGACTGGCGGCCGCGATCCTCGAACAGTTTCCTGGCCTCCGCCTGCTCCACCTGGGCCGCGCGATCGAGTTCGTCCACCAGCTCCCGCGCTGCGGCGAGCTCGGCGCGCGTGCCGCTGGCCACGATCTGCGTTCCACCGACGGAGGCGAACGATCCCCAGGGCAGCGCCGCCTTCAGCGCCTTGGCGAGATCCTCGCCCACGGCGTGACGCACCATGAGGACCGTCGTCTCGGCGCGGAGCTGCGCGAGCGCCTCCTCCGCCTTCTCGCCGGCCGCCTTCGCCGTCGCGAGCGCCGCGTCGCGCTCGGGTCCGGGCGGGAGCGCGTTCGCGCGCACCTGGCTGCGGACCTCGTCGCCGATGGCCGCGCTGGCCGCCGCGAGCACCGGCATGCGCGAGTTCCTGTCATCCGCCGGTCCGGCGACCTCCACGCTGCGGCTGCTGATGGCGTCGGCGACGCGCCATGCGGGCCCCAGGCCGATCGCGAGTCGCTCGACGGTGGCGGCGCCCACGCGATCCGCCTGGGCGTCGTAGGCCGCGATCGCATGGTCGCGATCGCCGCCCTCCGGCGCACGGAGCTGACCCGTCGCGGCGAGCGACCCGCCGTCGGCGCGTCCGAGCCGGTAGTGGCCGATGAGGAACCCGTCGCGCGAGCGCTCGCCCCACTTGACGAACGAGACGCGATTGAGCCCCGGCTCGTCGCCCGGCCCCTCGAGGATGAAGTCGGACTGTTGGGAGAATCCGAGGAGCAGGCAGAGAAGCGTGGAGGCGATCATGGCGGCATGGGCTCCGGGAGGGTGCGGCGGGCGCCCGTCGTTGGGGCGATCCCCTCACGGAACGGAGCCGCCGGGGCGGATTCGTCACCCGGCGCCGACGAATTCCGCACGCCCGCGATCACGCAGGCTTCGGCGCTTCCACGCGGGGGAAGAGGGCGCACTTGGTGAGCTTCGTCCCGGGGACCAGCGCGCCCCAGCGGAGGAGTTCGGCGAAGGGCGGCGCCGCGGCGCGGGTCGTGCGGGCGGCCGAATCGACGGCGACGCGATCGGTCGCCGTCTCCGGCTGCCCGAGCGCCACGGCGAGGTCACGCATCCTCCCGGGAAGCAGCGGGGCGAGCAGCACGCCGGCCACGCGCACGCACTCGGCGCACTGGGCGAGGATCGAGGCGAGCCTCGGTTTCTGCGCGGGATCCTTGGCCAGCTTGAACGGCTCGGTGGCGTTGATGAAGCCGTCCACCTGCCGCAGCAGGCCGATCGCGGCCGAGGCCGCCTCCGCCAGCGCGAATTCGTCGACGGCCTTCTCCCACGCCGCCACCGTTTCCCGCACGCGCGACGGCCACTCCCCACCGCGCTCCGCGTCCTCGGGCACCACGCCGCCGAAGTACTTCTCCATCATGGCCGTCACGCGGCTGGCGCAGTTGCCCACCGTGTTCACCAGATCCGCGGTGTAGGTTTCGTGGAACGCCTCCGCGCGGAAGTCGGCATCGGTCGCTTCCAGCGGTCCGCGCGTGATCATGAACCAGCGCCACGCGTCGAGCCCGTAGCGGGCGAAGTACTCCTCGATCGTCGGCAGGTCGATGAAGTTGCCGAGGCTCTTGGACATCTTCTGACCGTTGGAGATCCAGAAGCTGTGGGCGTAGACGCAGCGCGGCAGCGGCAGCTCCAGCGCCATCAGGAGCGCCGGCCAGATGACCGCGTGGAACCAGAGGATCTCCTTGCCGATCACATGGAACTCGGCGGGCCAGTAGCGCGCGAGTTCGGCATCGGCGCCACCGGAGGACGCGCCGCCGACGGCGCCTCGGCGGGAGTCGCCGTGCGCCGCCGCCTCCGCGCCGGCGCCGCGCGCCGCTGCCGCCCCGTCCGCACCCGCGCCGCGCGGATCGCCCTCACCGATCCCCAGCGCCGTCACGTAGTTGAAGAGGGCGTCGATCCACACGTAGATGACGTGCTCGGGATGACCGGGGAACGGGATGCCCCAGGTGAAGTTGGTCCGCGTGATCGGCACATCCTGGAGCCCTTCGCGGAGCCGGCCGAGCACCTCGTTGAAGCGGGCGTGCGGCCGCACGAACTGCGGGTGTTCCGCGAAGAAGCGCTCCAGGGGCTCCTGGAACGCCGAGAGCCTGAAGTAGTAGTTCCGCTCCTTCGCCCGGATGAAGGGCTTGCCGCTCACGGGGCTCCGGTAGCCCAGCTCCTTGGCCTTCGTCTCGGTGTGATACTCCTCGTGGCTCTCGTCGTACCAGCCTTCGAACTCGCCGAGGTAGACATGTCCCGCGTCGAGCAGGCGCTTCACCAGCGCCTGCACCCGGCGCTCGTGGCGCGGCTCCGTGGTGCGGATGAAGTCGTCGTTGGTGAGCTCGAAGAGCCGCAGCACGCGCTGGAACTCGGCGGAGTTCTCGTCGGCGAGCTGCTTCGGCGACACGCCCTTCTCCGCGGCGCTCTTCTCGACCTTGACGCCGTGCTCGTCGGTGCCGGTGAGGAAGCGGACATCGCGGCCGCGCAGGCGCATGGCGCGGGCCCAGGCGTCGCAGAGCGTGGTGGTGTACGCGTGGCCGATGTGCGGCCGATCGTTCACGTAGTAGATCGGCGTGGTGATGTACGCGGGGCGCGACACGGGGCCGGATGGTACGCGGAATCGGCGCGACGGTCGGCGCCGCGCGGCGAGCGCGGGCGCGTCACGGAGCGCCGAGGGATGCGCGCAGCGCCGCCGCCGCGGCCGCATCCGGGACGATGGCGGCGACCACGACGGCGCCGGTGCTCCAGACGAGCGCCACGCTCTCGTCGCCGGGCGCGCGCTCGAGCGGCTCCATGAGGGTGCGCCCCGGCAGGAGCGCCACGGGACGGCCGAACTCGTCGAAGCTCACGAAGCGACCGTCGTCGGGGACGAGGACCAGCACCACGCACTCCAGCGGATCGCGGCGCAGGTAGCCCAGCGAGAAGGAGTCGGGTGACGACCCGTGCACGATGCTCGGCCCCGCGGAGACGAGTTCGAAGCCGTGGCCCGCCAGATCGGGCGGCATCGCCTCGGCGCCGAGCGCGGCGCGCATCTCCCCGGCCACCTTCTCCGCATCGATCCGCTCCGCCTCGTCGTCGCTCCGCAGCGTGGGCGACCGCGGTCGCAGGGCGCCGGCCACCAGGCGATCCCGCATCGACGCGGCCGCGGAGACGAGATCGGCCAGGGCCAGTCGGTTCCCGAGCTGGGAGCGCTGGGCGATGCCGGGTCCGAAGATGCCGAAGAGCACGGCGCCGGCCACGATCAGGACGCAGAGCACCATCGCCACGATGCTGGGCGGCGGCGAACCTGGCGTGCGTGCGGTTCCGCTCACCCCGGAAGCCTAGCGGCGGCTTCCGGCGTCCCGCCGGCGTCACGCTCCCTCGGGTCGCCTTGCCGCCTCGATCGGCGCGGGCGTCGCCGGGGATACCATGATCCGACATGAAGAACCGGAGCGATTCCATGCCGACCGACGCCCGGCGTCCGCTGGCGCTCGCCGGCGCCGCCCTCGCCTTCTCGGGACTCGTGTTCGTCGCGTCTCCAGCCCGCGGCGCGCCGCAGAACGCGCTGGGAGACGGGCGCGGATTGGAGCACTCCAGCGGCTCCGGCCGCGTGCTCGACCGGAATCCGCAGTCCGGCTCCGGCGGCAGCAACACGCCCGGAATCCAGGAGGACCTCCGCACCCGCAACCTGGTGGTCACGGGCAACGTGGCGGGCGGGCGCGGCTTCCGCGGCAACGTGAACTACACCGCCGATCGCGACTTCCGCGGCGCGACGAGCGACGACACCAGCTACGACTTCCGCGCCGGCAGCGCCTTCTCCGATCCGCGCATCGCCCGTGCCGGCAGCATGGGAGACAGCCTCAACCTGGCCCGGAACTACGGCACGGTGGAGTACGGGCGCAGCGCCGTGCGCGGCGCGCTCATTGGATCCGATGTCAACGGCACGCGGCTCGTCTTCGATCAGACGGCGGCGAGAATGCTCACGCCCGAGGCGCGCCAGGCGACGATGGAACTCTCCACCGTGGCGTCGGTGACCCAGGCGGACGGACAGCGCGTGCGCGTGACCACGAACGGCTTCCGGGGCGTGAGCGCCATCCCCGAGGTGGACGCCGTGGACCGCATGAACCTGGGGCTCTACGACACGGCGCAGCTCAAGCACGAGCTGCGCCAGGGCAAGATCGACAAGGATCTGAAGGCGCTCGACTACCGCAGCCCGCTCCAGCCGCGCCCGTCCACGCCGGGCGGCGGCGCCGAGTCGCGCACCGACGACGCGCCGGGCGCCGGCTCGACGCGGATCGAGCCGGGACGGATCGACACCGGGATCAAGACGATGGACACCATCCTGAGCGAGGTGGAGCGCAAGATCCAGGGTCGAACCGCGCCGACGCCGCGCGGTGCGGACCGGGACGCGGCGCAGCCTCGCGGGGCCGAGGGGGCCGGCCGGACGGATGGCGGACCGGCGCTCACGCCCGAGGAGGAAGCGCGGCAGAAGTTCCTCAAGGAACTCGACGAGATCCGCGACGAGATGCGCGGTCGCGCGCCCGCCGGATCCACGGAGCCCGGCGACGGCACGAAGGGGGCCGCCACCGTGCCGACCGCCGGCGAGGCCGAGCCGATCAGCGTCGACGCCGCCGCGACGGGCACCGCGCGCACTCCGGAGCGCGAGAAGATGCTCAACGAACTCGTCGCCACGCTCAAGCACGGTCAGACCGTGTCGAGCGTCAGCGAGAACACGGTGGCTCGGGTGCAGGAGATCCTTGCGAGCGGCGAGTCGGCGATGTCCCGACAGGCGTACTTCCTGGCGGAGCAGCACTTCAACACGGCGCTCGCCCTCACCCCGAACAATCCGCTGGCGAAGCTCGGACTGGCGAACGCCCAGCTCGGCGCCGGCCTCCTCGCCTCCTCGGCCATCTCGCTGAGGGAGCTCTACATCTCCAATCCGGAACTGATCGACGCGACGATCGCCCCGGCGCTCCTGCCTCCGCGCGAGCGCATGCAGTCGATCCTGGAGAAGCTCGCGTCGACGCCCGTGGACGGACGCAACGCCGGCGACGTGGGACTGCTCCGGGCCTACGTCGGCCGCCAGCTCGGCGACCGGTCGGCGATGGAGCAGGGGCTCGCCACGCTCGAGTCCGCGAGCGCCGGCGATGCGACGCTGGCGACGCTGCTGCGCGGGATCTGGCTCGGCGCGCCGGCCGCGGCTCCGAGCGAGCCCGCGGCGCCGATCGCGCCCCCGGCCCCGAGCGCGCCCGCGGCGCCCTGATCACCGAGCGCCACGCCGCGCGGCAGGACCGTTCACGCGGCCGCGCGGAGGGGCCCCTCACGCGCGAAGATCGACTCGATGTCCCGGTCCGGGCGCCGATCCCTTGCCCGGGTCGGCGCGGACCGGCGCCGATGGCGCGCCCGAGAGGTCGAGCACCACGGCGGGCCGCTCGCGGCGCTCCCGGCCGTCACGGGCCGGACGGTGACGCGTTTCCTTCCGCCGGTCGTCCACGGGCGGGGGTCGTCCCGGCGCCGAGACTCCGGGCGCGGGCGGGGGAATGCTGCTTCGACCGACGACCTCCATGCTTCATCGATCGGCCGGTGCCGGCGGTGGCGCTGAGAGTTCGAGTCGAGGACGGTCGCCGCCGCCGCGCGGAGGCTCGCCCTCGGGCAGACGGCGATCCACCCTTGGAACCTAGCGGAGCTGCGAGGAGGTCCGGACCCCCAGCGACTCGTAGATGCGCCGGGTGGCGCTGCTTCGGTTGAGCGTGTAGAAGTGCAGGCCGCGCACCTTGCGATCGATGAGATCGCGGCACTGCTCGGTGGCCCAGTGCGCCCCCACGCGCGACACGGCCTCCTCGTCCCCCCGGCAACGCTCGATCGCCCGCAGCAGCGGCGCGGGGATGCGGGCCCCGGCCGCCAGGTCGGCCATGCGGCGCAGGCCGGCGGTGCTGGTCACCGGCATGATCCCGGCCAGGATGGGAATGCGGATTCCCGCGAGTTCGCAGCGCTCGCGCCAGTCGAGGAAGGAGTGGTTGTCGAAGAAGAGCTGCGAGCAGATCCAGTCGGCGCCGGCGTCCACCTTGGCCTTGAGGTGCTCCATCTGCACCAGGGTGTTGGGTGTCTGGGGGTGGCCGTCGGGAAAGCCGGCGACGCCGATGCCGAAGCCGCGCCGATCCGGATGCCGACCCGCCTCGTTGAACCGCCGGACGAACGCCACCAGGTCGGCCGCGTGCCGGAAGTCGCCGTCCACCGCGGCGCGACCATCCTTCGGCGCGTCGCCGCGCAGCGCCAGGACGTTCGAGACGCCCTCGGCGGCGTAGCGCTCCAGGATCGATTCGATCTCGGCGCGCGAGTGCCCGACGCAGGTGAGGTGAGGAACGGGATCCAGTCGCGTCCGGCGACGGAGACGGACCACCAGTTCATGCGTCTGATGCCGCGTGGTCCCCGCCGCGCCGTAGGTGACCGAGACGAAGGACGGCGCCAGGGCCTCGAAGTCGGCGATGGTCTGGTAGAGCGACTCCCACCCCTCCGGCGTCCGCGGCGGGAAGAATTCGAAGCTCGTGGTCAGCTCGTCGCGGGCGAGGATGTCCGCCACATGCATCGCCGCAGTCTATGGGGGCCCTCCCGCCGGCTGCGGTAGGCTGCACTCGACGGGAGCGACCATGACCGAGCGGACGCGCATCCCCAAGCCCACCGCTCTGCGACTGAGCCTCTATCTTCGCGAGCTGCATTCGCGGATCCAGTCGGGTCGCGACCGCGTGAGCAGCAAGGTGCTGGGCGACGCCCTGGGCCTGACCGATGCGCAGGTGCGCAAGGACTTGGCGTGCTTCGGGCAGTTCGGTCAGCCCGGCGTGGGCTACAGGGCCTCGGACCTGAGCGAGCGCATCCGGCACATCATGGGCCGCGACCGAGGCTGGAAACTGGCGCTCGTCGGCGTCGGGAACATCGGCCGCGCCATCCTGGCCTACCGCCGCTTCGGCGAGGACGGATTCCGGTTCGAGGCCGCCTTCGATCGCTCGCCGCAGGTGATCGGTCAGACCATTGCCGGCGTGCGCGTGCTGCCGGACAAGTTCGATTTCCCGCTCGAGCTTCTCACGCCCAAGGCCGCCGAGCTGGCGAGGGCATCCTTGAACGCGCCATTGCACTACCGCGTGATCGTGCGGGCGGTTTTGAACAAGTATTCCCCGCTGTCGATGCTCAACGAGTTCCAGCGGGTCCTGGAGCCGGAGCTTCACGCCGCGCCGCAGAAGGGCCTGAT
>CAZSVT010000032.1:0-3073 GCA_964610365.1 uncultured Isosphaeraceae bacterium | reverse complement strand
ATTCGATGGCCACCGAGATCCGCGCCCGCGGCATCGGCATCGGCGTGATCGCCACGCCCGGCGAGGCGGCGCAGGAGGTGGCCGATCGACTCGTCGAGGCGGGCGTCGAAGGCATCCTGAACTTCGCGCCGCGCCGACTCTGCGTCCCCTCGCCGATCTGCGTGGGGGCGGTGGATCTCACGGTGGCGCTGGAGCAGTTGGCATTCGAGATCAGCGTGCACAAGCCCGTGAAGGAGGGTGAGTGATGAGCGGATCGGGTCGCAGGGGCGGCGCCGCCGTTGCGGCGGCGCTGACGGCGCTGGTTGCGGGATCGATGCTGCTGGCGTCGTGCAACCGGGCCACCGTGCTGGGCCCGTCGCCCAATGACCCGGTGCGCCAGGAGAACCAGGAACTGCGCGACCAGGTGCAGCGGCTTTCGCTGCAGGTGCGGGAGCTGGAAGGGGCGCTCGCCCAGTGCCGGGCGGCGGAGCGTGCAGCGTCCGGCGCCGCCACGGCCGGCGGCGTCGCCGGGGCGGGGTCGGGCACCGTCATGGCGGTTCCGGAAGGTGCCGTGCCCCGCCTGGCCAGCATCCAGATCGATTCCGCAAGCGAGTTCGTCGCCCCGAGCGCCGATCCCGCCGTGCCGGCCACCCTGCGGCTCTGGGTGTCGCCCAGGGATGGTCGCGGCCGGTTCCTCCAGCTGGTCGGCACGCTCCACGCGTCGGTGGCCGTCATCCGAGCCGGTGCCGAACCGATGGAGGTGGCCAGCGCGGTCTTCGGTCCCCTCCAGGTCCGCGACGCCTGGCGAAGCGGCTTCATGGGCACCCACTACGCCTTCGCGTTCCCGCTTGCCATCCCGGCGGATCTTCGATCCACTCCGCTCACCGTGACCATCCGCTTCGACGACGCCCTCACCGGTCGCAGTTTCGACGATCAGCGACGACTCCTCCCCGTTCGGATCGACGCGGCGCCGGCCTCGGCCTCCGACGGGAACCCCGCGCCTCCCGCCTGACCCATGCCGAGATCCCGATCCATCCAGGCGACCACCACCGATGGGGCCCGAGCCGCGGGCGCGGTCGGCTCCATTGTGGTCGTCGCGGCGCCGCTCCTCGCCATCGCGCTGCTGCCGCTCACCGGATGCCAGAAGTCGCTCTTCCCCGAGAATCAGCCGCGAACGCAGTTCGAGGCGTACGAGATCATGCGACAGCGCTACGTGCCCCTGGAGGAGCCCGATGTCTTCGGCACGCCGCGCCCGGCGGTCCGCGCACGACTGACGCCCGAGCGTTGATGTGCGGCGCGGCACTTCGCCGATATCGATGCAACTCATGGGTTCGCGCGACATCACTGCCGGTGCGCCGGGACATCGGGTCGTCTCGAGTTCGCGCTCGTCGCGCCGGACGCGATGCGTGTGGGCTCTCTTCGCCGCCTCCATGACCGGCGTGGGCGGCATGCTGGTCCTGCTCGACGGAACGGCGCCGAGAACGGTCCTGGCGAGCACCGTCTCCGTGATCCCGGCGGCGCGGGACCTTCGGCCCGACAGCGTGGCGCCCTCCGCCGCCGCCTTCGACCGCGAGCGATGGACCTCGATCGTGATCCACCACTCGGGACTGCCCGCCGGCAACGCGGCGAGCATCGAGCGGCACCAGCAGGGGGCCGGCATCGCGGGACTCGGATACCACTTCGTGATCGGAAACGGCCACGGCCTCGGCGACGGCGAGATCCAGGTGGGCTATCGCTGGTCGCATCAGCTTCCCGGAGCCCATGTGGCCCTTCGTCCGCGCGCGAACTCATCCGGCGCCACCGGCGTCCGACCCGCCTCCATGGGGCCCGCGGATCTCGCGCGACTCGGGGAGCGATCGATCGGCATCTGTCTGGTGGGCAACGGCGACCGAGCCCCCTTCACGCCGCGGCAGATCCGCGAACTGGTGGCGCTCGTCACGGCCCTCCAGCGGGAGCTGGAGATCCCCGCCACGGAGGTCTTCCTTCACCGCGACCTGGCGATGGTTTCCAGCCCCGGCGAGCAGTTCCCCGCCGCCGAGTTCGAGTCCCAGCTCCTTCGCTGATCGCCGGACCTCGGCCGGGATCCCTGCAAAAGGGGCGGCGCCGGCCCGGAAATCTTCATGATTCGCCGACATGGCAATCGACGTTTGCAGCCGATTTGACGGCTTACTACTATCCCAGCGCACTTCAAACTCGAGGGTCGTCGGACTTCTGACAGGCGGACGAAACTCTTCGGGCCTTTGCCCGTTGAACCAGCGAGGGGCCTCTCCAGACCACCGGTGATGGGGGTCGAGGGCTTCGCCGTCCTAGGAAGGATTCGGGACCCGTGATCGCAAGGACCGCCCCCAGACCCGCCATGTCGACCGATGTCCGCGAGCTTTTCGGCTTCAAGGTGCTGGCCCGGATCGGTCAGGGCGCGGCGAGCACCATCTACGCGGTGCAGGATCCCCGGTCCAAGCAGGTCTACGCCCTGAAGCACTGCGTCAAGCGGACGGACAAGGACGATCGCTTCATCGAGCAGTGCGAGCTGGAAGCGGCCATCGGGGCCAAGCTCGACCACCCGAACATCCGTCGCATCGAGCGGATCATCCGCGCCCGCAAGCTCTTCCGGACCACGGAAGTGGGCCTGCTCATGGAACTGGTGGATGCGGCCACGCTCGATCGTCGGCTGCCCCAGAGCGCCGAGGAAGCGGTGCATGTCTTCTCCCAGGTGGCGCACGGGCTGGCCCACATGCACTCGCGCGGCTTCGTCCACGCGGACATGAAGCCGATCAACGTGATGGTCACCGAGGATCGGCGCGTGAAGATCATCGACCTCGGTCAGGCCTGCGAGATCGGCACCAAGAAGAAGCGGATCCAGGGAACGCCCGGCTACATGGCCCCGGAGCAGGCCCATCGGGAGGAGATCACGGTCCAGACCGATGTCTACAACTTCGGCGCCACCGCCTACTGGGTGCTCGTGGGAGAAGTGATCCCCACGGCGCTCCCGCCGAAGGACGAGAACAACAGTCTCTACAGCGGCGCGATCGATCCCGAGATGGTCAAGCTGCCCACGCCGCCCTTCGAGCGACTGCCGGGCGGCGGGCGCCGCGGC
>CAZSVT010000031.1:0-18179 GCA_964610365.1 uncultured Isosphaeraceae bacterium | reverse complement strand
GACGGCGCTCGCGTCTATCGCATCGTGAAGCGCCTCCGGGATCCGGCGAAGGGGACCTTCGACACGGAGTTCCTGCGCCTCGATCCGCGCCAGATCGTCCACGACGGCGAGAGCCCGCAGCGCACGCTGGCCCGCGCCCTCCGTGCCGCGCTGCGCGACGGCTCGCTCTCGGGGGTGGACGGGCTGATCACCGTCCTGGAGCGCGTGCGCGACGCCACGGGCGTCCCCGCCGTCCTGCGCGCCAGCCTGCTGACCGACCTGCTCGATCGACTGGCGGTGGCCGCGCCCACGCTGGAGCCGGAGATCCGCGCCGCCCGGGAACGGCTGGCCGAGTTCGACGCCTCGTCGCTCGACTGGCTCGATCCGCGCACCACGGCCGCCGCCGATGTCGCGCGCGGCATCGAGGGCGTCCTTCCGCGCGTCATCGAATCGAAGCGCTGGCTGACGCGCGTTCGCGAGGGCGCCGGCGCCGCGGACCTGGCCGTGCGCGTGCGCTACGAGCCGGTCGGACTCCTGGTCCCGGGGGCCGATGGGCCCGCCCTGCGCACCATCGCCGGACTCGCGGTGGGCGACCTGCTGGCGATCCGCAGCGGCGGGACCGCGAACGACCTGGTGGTGACCATCGGCCGCGTGTCGGCCGGCGCCGACGGGCGCCCGCGCGTGGAACTGAACGACGCGGCGCGCGGCGAGGTCCCGGCGGGCTCCGTGGTCTTCCAGCGCCAGGGTCCGCCCGCGCCGGCGGCGCCGAGGACCGCGCCGTGAGCGCCGTCGCGCCCCCTCGCGCCGCGGACGGCGCCGAGAGTCCCGTCCATCCGCGCGTGCTGATGGCGATCGCCGCGATCGCCGCCCTCTTCGCCGCGCTCCTGCCCACCGGCGGCGATGGCCCGTCGCTCCGATTCTGGTGGACCGATCATCCGGCCCTGGGCCTCGGCGGCGTGGCGTCGCTCATGGCGGCGCCGATCCTGGCGGTGGCGTCGACGCTCCACGATGGTCGCGGGGCCGCGTTCCTGGGCGCCGCGCTCTGCATGCTCGCCGCCTTCCTCGCGGCCCTCCCGGCATGGTCGGCCACCGGCGCGCCGCTCCTCGCCGCCTCGGCGCTGGCGCTCGTGCCGTGCGCGGCGGTGGCGGCGGCCCCGCGCGGCTGGACCGCGCCCGTCCCAGATCGTCGCTGCCTGGCGGCGGGAATCGCGCTCGGGCTGCTCGCGGTCGGCGACGGCATCACGCGGTTCGTCGGCCTCGTTCCCGGCGTCGAAGCGACCGCGCCCGCCATCGTCGCCGTGGTGGGCGCGCTGGCCATCGGCGTGGCGGCCCTGGTGAGCGGCACCGCGCGGCGGGGGAGCGCCGTCGGGCGTCCCGTGCTCGGGCCGCTGCTCCTGGGCGCGGCGCTCGCGCCCGTCTCGGTCGTCGCCGCCCTCCTCGCCGGCTCGCGCTCCGACGCCCTCGCGGTGGCGCGCGTGGTCATGCTCGCGGCGACGGCCTCCGCGCTCCTGGGCGCGCTGACCGTGCGCGCCCGCCGGCCCGGCTTCCCACGCTCCGGAGATTCGCATGGACCCCGCTGATTCGTCCCCATCGCACCATCCGTCACCGTCCGGCGATCCGCGGGATCCGCCCGCGCCGCACCTGGACGCCTCGCACGGCGACCTCGAGGCGATGCTGGGTCTCTCCGGCGGGCGCCGCACGCGCGCCTCCGGCCCGCTCTGGCTGGTGGTGGCGGGCGTCCTCACCGCCCTCATCGACTGGGGTCTCTCGCTCCGCCCCGAGTGGGAGATCTCGAAGATGCAGTTCCGCTGCTGGACGAACACGGGCGTGACCTTCTCGGCGCTCTTCTGCCTGCTGCTCCTGGGCAACAAGCTCCTCAAGATCCGCATCCAGGAGCGCGCCCTGCGGCAGGAGGATCTCTTCCCGCGCCGTGCCGACTTCGTGCTCAGCCCCGCCACCGCCCGCGACGTGCTCGCCTCGCTCCGCGCCATCTGCGATCGACCGCGCGAGTTCCTCCTCTTCAACCGCGTCGTGATGGCCCTCTCGAACCTCGGCAACATCGGCGAGGTGCGCGATGTCGGCGCCGTGCTGGAGAGCCAGGCCGACGCCGACGCCAACTCGATGCAGTCGAGTTACACCACCGTGCGCTCGCTCATCTGGGTGATGCCCGTCCTGGGCTTCATCGGCACCGTGGTGGGTCTCTCCGACGCCATCGGCAGCTTCCAGGGGGTGCTCGAGCGACCGGCCGGAGGCGCCGACGACGCGTCGCAGATCCGGGATCGACTCACGCCCGTCGTCCTCGGATTGCGCACCGCCTTCGAGACGACGCTCATCGCCCTCCTCGCCGCCGTGGCCGTGCAGCTCCTCACCACCTATGTCTACCGGCGCGAGGAGGATCTCCTCGACGCGTGCACGCAGTACTGCAACGACCACGTGATCAGCCGCCTGAAGCTCACCGACCTCTGATCGAGGCTCGTCATGGCCCGCCGACGGCACGACGCCGGAACCGCCATCTCCCTCTTCTCCTTCCAGGACATCATGGCCGCCGTCACCGGCATCATGATCATGGTGACGCTGCTGCTGGCCCTGGAGCCTCTGGCCGACGAGATGCTCCACTCCACGCCGCGCCGACGCACCGCCGCGGCCGCGCCCGAGCCGATGCCGAGCGCGGAGGCGGCGAGGGAACTCGTGGCCGGGCTCCGGGCCGCGCTGGAGCGTCGCCTCGCCGCGCCCGCGATCACCGAGGCCACGGTGGCGTCGTTGCAGGCCGAGGACGCGGAACTGCGGCGACTGGAGTCCACGCTCCGGGAACGGCGCGATCGCGCGCTCGCCGCGAAGGAACGCAGCGCCGCCGAGTCGGCGTCGGCGCAGCGCGAACGGGAGGCGGCGCAGGCGGCGCTGGAACGGACCGAGCAGGAGTGGACCCTGGCCCAGCAGCGCTCGCGCGTGCGCTTCCTGCCCGGCGAGCGCTTCCCGAAGGCGCCGCTCTTCGTGGAGGTGGCCGCGTCGGGCTGCACCGTGGGCGAGTTCGGCGCGGACGCGGTGGTGCGCCCGATCGGCCGGAGCGACGACTGCACCGTCGAGGCGCTCGCCCCGATCCTCGGCGATCGATCGCCCGCCAGTCACCAGGTGGTGCTCGTGGTGCGCGCGGACGCGATCCCCGCCTTCGCGACGCTCTGCGGGGCGCTCTCCGAGCGCGGCTGGGAGGTGGGCTGGCAGCTCTGGGATGCGCGCGAGGGCGGCTTCTTCGAGCCGCCGCCGCCGGACGCCATGGACCGCACCTCCCGCGGCGCGGGGGATTCGCGATGAGGCGCCGGCGCCGACGGAGCACCGCCGGGGGCGTGGTCGCGCCGGAGGAGGCCTTCGACCTCTTCCTCGACGCGCTCGCGAACACCCTCGGCGTGGTGATGTTCATCGCCATCATGGTGGTGCTCTTTGCCGCGCCGCCGGAGTCGTCGCCGGGCGAGCGACGGGCGACGCCCGCCCCCGATCCGACCGAGGCCAAGGTCGTCACCGCGCTCCTGGCGGAGGCCGCGGTGCTGGAGGAGGAGATCGCCCGGGCGCCGATGGAGGGAGATCCGCGGCTGCGTCAACAGGCCGAGGCGCTGCAGGCGTCGATGCGCGAACGACGCGACTCGATCTCGCGCACGCTGGCGGAGACCGCGGCGGCCTCGGACGAGGTGTCGCGGAGCCTGCGCGCGGCCACCGACGCGCTCCGCGACGCCCGCGAGCTCCAGGAGCGCCGCCGGCGCCTCGAGCGGCGCATCGAGTCGATCCCCGAGAGCGCGTCGTTCGTGCGCGTGAGCCGGTTCCGCGACGATCCGCGCCCGCCGGTCCTCCTCCTGCTCGCCCACCACGCCCTCGAGCGCGCCCAGCCCGCGCCCGGCGAGGATCGCCTCCTGCCCGGCGCCCGGCAGCCGCGCCGCGTGGCCTCCGCCGAGGAGGCCCGCGCGGCGCTCGCCGCCCTGCTGCCCGGCGTCTCGCCGCGGACGCACCGGATCGAGATCGGCGTCTGGAGCGACTCCTTCGCCGAGTACAAGGTGCTGGAGCGGCTGCTCGTCGAGCAGGGGTTCGACATCAATCCGCTCCCGGTGCAGGCGGGCGAGGCCCTCCTCTCGGGCGCGGGCGGCGTCCAATGATGTACCGTTCGCCGATTCGCCGCGAGTCCCCCATGCATCCCGCTCCACCTCGTCGTCCGGCACCCCCGTCGCTCTTCGCGTCGTTCGTCGCGGCCGCCCTGGCACTCGCGGCCGTGATGCCCCTCGGCGCGTGTTCCAAGCCGATCCCGTTCAAGCTGGCGGACACGGACTTCGGCGCACCCCTGGAAGGCGTGCGCATCTACCGGCACAGCGTCTCCTTCTTCACGCCGCTGCCCACGAAGCGCCCGCCGGTGGAGACCGATTTCCAGGGCGACGCCGTCGTTCCGATCCCGCCGAATCCCACCTGTCTCACCTTCCTGCGCCAGGGCTACGAGCCGACCTCGATCGCCGTCTTCCGCACCATGCCCGCCGGCCTGTCGAAGGGCGATGGCGCCGACGATGCGGCCGCCGCTCCGACGGACGCGCCGCGCACCAGCGCCGAGTCGTGCCCCGTGCCGTCGCCGGCCGGAGATCCGTGCGCCGCCTGGCAGCGCATCCTCCGCTGGGACGACTTGATGCCGAGGGTCCCCGTCGCGGTGCGCATGCGACCGCTTCGATCGGCGACGGCGGAGATCGTGGTGGTGGACGAGCAGGGGGCGCCGCTCGCCGACTGCGAAGTGCTGGGCGCCACCTTCCTCTACCTGCCGATCCCGGGCGTCGAGCCGGAGTGGGGGTTCCCCGCGCTGCAGCGCACCACCACCGATGCACAGGGCCGCGCCTTCGTGCAGACCTGGTCGGGCTTCCGCAACCGCATCACCGCCCGCTCGCCGGAGCGAGGCGAGGCGTGGATCGATGTCGACGGCGCCGAGGGGTCCACCGTGCGACTCTCGCCGAAGCCGCTCCTCTGGCGCACGCAGCAGTTCCGCGTGGTCGACGGGAAGGGGCGCCCGATCCCGGGCGTGCAGATCAGCTACGGCGAGATCCGCAACGGCCTGCCCGCGAGTCCGAACGCCTTCGTCACCGAGACCGATCGCGACGGCATGACCCCGATGATCTCGCTGCCCAACGCCGATCCGCTGCTCATCCGGCTCAAGGCCAGGGGATGGAAGGACCGCACCGCGGCGCCGCTCTGGCGGGCGCTGGAAGAGGGCGGGACCTGGCGCGTGGTCATGGAGAAGCGCTGAACCCCATCCGCTAGCATCCGGGCATGGCCGACGATCCGCCCGAAGAGCCGATCGACCTCGCGCCGGACACCGCGATCGCCGCGCCGCCGCTGCCGGGTTCGGTGCTGACCGCCGACACCGCCGAGCGCCTCCACGAGCGGCTGGCCGCGGACCTCATCGCGCAGGCGCTCAACTGCGTGCACCAGTTCGGTGACTACCACCTGGCGCTCTCCGGCGGCGGCACGCCGATGCCGTTCTATGAGCGGCTGATGACCGATCCGAACTACCGGCTCATGCCGTGGCGACGCACGCACCTCTGGATCGTCGACGAGCGCCGCGTGCCCTTCGAGGATCCGAAGAGCAACTACCGGCACATCCGCGAGATCATCGTGGATCACTCGGACATCCCCGCGACGCAGGTGCACCCCATCCTCGCCACGGATCCGGACGCTCCGGCGCAGTACGAGCGCTCGCTGCGCGAGGCCCTGGGCTGGCGCGAGCGCGGGCACGACCGCCTCGACTTCGTCCTGCTCGGCATGGGGGACAACGGTCACACCGCCAGTCTCTTTCCCGGCACGCCCGTGCTCGACGAGCGCGTGCGCTGGGTGAGCACCTGCGAAGGCCCCACCGTCACTCCGCCGCCGCGCGTGACGATGACCTACCCGCTCCTGAACGCCGCCCGCTTCGTGGGCGTGCTGGTGGTGGGCGCCGGCAAGGCCGCGATGATCTCGCGCGTGGCGCGCGGCGGCGATGACTATCACGCCCTCCCCATCAAGGGCATCCGGCCGCACGCGGGCGAGCTGCGCTGGTACCTCGATCGCGCCGCGTGCGGCGACTCCACGCCGGTCGACCCCGGCGCCCATCCCGGCGGTCCGCGCACCCAGGCGCCGCCGCGCTGACGGCGCGGGCCGTGCGAACGCCGGCGCCCGCCTCCGGCGTCGAACACCCACCATGCGATTCCTCGCCTTCGACATCGGCGACCGGCGGACGGGCGTGGCGGCGGGCGACGACCAGGTGCGCCTGGTGCAGCCCGTGACGGTGGTCACCGTGCCGCGGGGTCCGCGGCTCCTGGCCGAACTGGCGAGGGTGGCGGACGATCACGGGCCGGACGCGATCGTGGTGGGACTGCCGCTCAACATGGACGGCACCGAGGGCCCCGCGGCGCAGGCGATGCGGACCTTCGCGGCGTCGCTGGGCGAACGCATCGGCCTGCCGGTGCATCTCCAGGACGAGCGACTCACCAGCGTCGATGCCGATGCCCGCATGGCGCGCAGCGGCCGCACGCACGCCGAGAAGAAGGCGCTGCGGGATGCGCTCGCCGCCGCCGCGATCCTGGAGGAGTTCCTGCGAGCGCGGGCCGGAGCGGAGTCGGAGGGCGCTCCGTGAGCGCGTCGCAGCGCGGGGCCGGTCACGACGTCCGCGTGCGCCTCGGCCGGCGCCGCGCTCGCGAGTCCTGGCCGACATGGGTGGTGCTCGGCGTGCTGGCGCTGACGGTGGCGGGGCTGCGGCTCGAGGGACGACGCTGGTGGTGCGAGTGCGCCACCGTGCGGCCGTTCGTGGCGGACATCTGGTCCTCCCACTGCTCGCAGCATCTCTTCGACCCTTACACCCTCACGCACCTCTCGCACGGGCTCCTCTTCTCCATCGCCCTGGGGCTGCTCGTGCCGCGCTGGCCCTTCTCCCGGCGCCTCGCGGTGGCGGTGACCCTGGCGGCGGGATGGGAGGTGCTGGAGAACTCCCGCTTCATCATCGACCGCTACCGCACCGCCACCATGTCCCTCAACTACCTCGGGGACAGCGTGACGAACTCGCTGGGCGATGTCCTCGCGTGCGCGCTGGGGTTCCTGGTGGCGGAGCGCGTCGGCTGGCGCTGGGCGCTGGCGATCTTCCTCGCCAGCGAGGTGATCCTCCTCCTCTGGATCCGCGACAGTCTCGTGGTGGGCACGGTGATGCTGGCGGTGCCGATCGACGCGGTGAAGGCGTGGCAGACGGCGTCGGCGCCGCCGTGATTCGCCGCGGCGCCTGCACCGGAACCGCCCGGGTCAGTGCCGCGCGGGCGGCGCCATCGACGCGATCTCCTTCACCCGCTCCGCGTCCGCGGCGCGGCAGACGAGCGTGGCATCCTTCGTGCGCACCACGATCAGGTCCTCGCAGCCGATGGTGGCCACGAGGTGCGACGGGTCATCGCCGATCACGGTGATGCGCCGCGAATCGAGATGGACCGCCGAGGCCCCCGAGGTTCGGTGGCCGCCCGCATCCGCGGGAATCGTCTCGGCGAATCGGCTCCAGCTGCCCACATCCATCCAGCGCACCGACATCGGGACGACGGCGATCGAGAGCCGCGGATCCTTCGACGCAGGTTCCATCACGCCCACATCGATGCTCACCCTGGGGAGCGCGGGATAGACGCGCGACATCGTCTCCGCGCGGCGCGGGCCCTTCCACGCCTCGGCGATCTCGCGCAGCCCCTTCGCTGTCTCCGGGCGGAACCACTCGATCGCCCGAAGGAGCGTCGCGGCGTGGAGGACGAACATGCCGCTGTTCCAGAGGAAGGTGCCGCTCGCGAGGAACTTCTCCGCGTTCGCGCGGTCGGGCTTCTCCACGAAGCGCGCGGCGAGGAAGGCGCTCGCGGCGGCGGGTGCGGTGGCAGCGGACGCGGATGCGGCGCTCGCGGCGCGCGGGCTCCCGGCCGCCGGCGGCGCCTCGATGGGCCGGCCCTGCTCCACCCACCCGTAGCCGGTGGCGGCGAAGGTCGGCGTGATGCCGAAGGTGACGAATCGAGTCGGCTGCGCCTCGACGAGCCGGAACCCCAGGTCGAGGGCCCGCGCGAACTCCTCCTGCGGCTCGATGAGGTGATCGGCGGTGAGCACCGCGATGATCGCCTCGGGATCGTCCTTCGCCAGCACCGCGGCGGCGAACCCCACCGCGTTGAGCGTGTCCCGCCCCTCCGGCTCGCCCAGGAAACGCTCGGCGGCGAGCCACGGCAGGTCCTCCAGGATGCGCGCTCGGTACGCCTCCGCGGCGCAGACCAGGCGGCGCTCGTTCGGGATCACGCCCTCCATCCGCTCGCCCGCGATCTGGAGGAGCGACCGGCCGCCGATGAACCGCAGGAGCTGCTTCGGCTCCGCGCGGCGCGAGAGCGGCCACAGCCGCGTGCCGGATCCGCCGGCCATGATCATGCCGTAGCGCACGAACGGGAGCGTAGCGGCCGGGGCGCAACGCCTCACCGCCGCAGGTCCGCCGCGGCGCCTCCCGCCGCATCCGTCCCTGCGAGGACTCAGCGGGCCCGCAGCGCCGCCGCCACGATCGCCTCCGCGTCTCGCAGCTCCGGCTCCCGATCGAGCGCCCGCTCCACCAGCTGCCGGGCGCCCAGCCTGGATTCGCCGAGCTGCACCAGCACCTCCACCGCGTCGGTGAAGGTGCTGCCCGAGTCCACGCCCGTCGACGGCGAGGCGGCCGCCGCCGGCGCCGTGTTCCGCGGCGTCGAACCCTTCCGCGGCGCCGGCTTCACGGTCGCAGCGGCGCCCTCGCCGCGCCCCAGCACCGTGAATCGCTCCACCCGTCCCTTGAGCTCCACCACGATCGACTCGGCGGTCTTGCGCCCGATCTCCGGCAGCGTGGTGAGCATCGCCACGTCGCGGCGCGCGATGAGCTCGGCCACCATGCCGAAGGGCATCCGCAGCGCCCGCAGCGCCTTGCGGTTGCCGATGCCCTTGACGGTGGTGAAGAGCTCGAAGAAGTCCCGCTCCAGCGGCGAGCGGAAGCCGATGAGGCGCGGCCAGTAGCTGGAGCCCTGGCCCTGGCCTTCCAGGAAGTGCAGCGTGTGGAACTCCACGCGCTCGCCGATCCGGCCGCGCAGCGGCTCCTCGTCGGAGGCGGGGACCAGCACCTCGTAGACGATGGCGTCGGCGCGAATCTCCGCGCTGCCGTCCTCCACGCGAATCAGTTCGCCCGCAATGCGGCTGATCACGACGCGGATCGTAGTCTCTCCTCCTCCGGCGCCGCCCCATGCTCCTGACCGCCACCGACCTCGGCCGCACGCTCGCGTCGCGCACCCTCTTCCGGGGCGTCTCCTTCCATGTCGACGACGGCGAGCGCATCGCGCTCATCGGTCCCAATGGCGGAGGGAAGAGCACGCTGCTGAGGATGCTCGCGGGGCTGGAGGCGCCCGAGGAGGGGCGGGTGACCGCGGCGCGCGGCGTGCGCCGGGTGCTCGTGCCGCAGCAGGATCTCCAGCCGCTCGATTCGACGCCCCGCGGCTGCGCCGCCGTCGCCGCCCTCGAGAGCCCCTCCGTGCACGGCGATGTCCACGAGGCCGACACGCTCGGAGCCCTCGTCCTCTCCAAGCTCGGATTCGACCCCGGCTCGATCGATCGACCGGTCGGCGAGCTCTCCGGCGGATGGCGCAAGCGACTCTCGATCGCCTGCGCGCTCGCCCGCGCCGACGGCGCTCCGGGCCTCCTCCTCCTCGATGAGCCGACGAACCACCTCGATGTCGCGGGCATCGAGTGGCTGGAGTCCCTGCTGAGCCGGGGCGTGGGCGACCTGCGCGCCGGCGCGTGCGTCTTCGTCTCCCATGACCGCGCCTTCATCGAGGGCATCGCCACGCGCGTGGTCGAGCTGAACCCCGCCTTCGCGGGCGGCGCCCTCTCCGTGGACGGCGGCTACCGCGAGTTCCTCCGGCGCCGGGCCGAGACGCTCGACGCCCAGGCGAAGGCGCAGTCCACGCTGGCGAACGAGGTGCGTCGCGACGATGTCTGGCTGGCGCGCGGCGCGCAGGCGCGACGCACCAAGGCGAAGTTCCGCATCGAGGACAGCGCCGCGCGCCGCGACGAGCTCGCCGAGATCTCCGATCGCAATGCCGCGGCATCGGCGGGCGGTCCGGAGGTGGACTTCTCCGCCAGCGGTCGGCGCACCCGCCGGCTGGTGCAGGCCGTCGGCATCTCGAAGACGCTCGGAGGACGAGCCCTCTTCCGCTCGCTCGACCTGGAGCTCGCTCCGGGCGGGCGCCTCGGTCTCATGGGACCCAACGGCGCCGGCAAGACCACGCTCATCCGCGTGCTCTCCGGCGAACTCCCTCCCGACTCGGGGACGATCCGCATCGCCGATCCTCCGCCGCGCATCGCCACGCTTCGCCAGAATCGTCACGAGCTGCCGCCGACGACGCTGCTGCGGGACGCGATCTCGCCCGGCGGCGACACCGTCCACTTCCGCGATCGGGCCCTGCACATCAAGTCCTGGGCCCGGATGTTCCACTTCCGGGACGAACAGCTTCTCCAGCCGATCTCCACGCTCTCCGGCGGCGAGCATGCCCGGGCGTTCATGGCCCGGATGATGCTCGAGCCGGCGGATGTGCTCGTGCTCGACGAACCGACGAACGATCTCGACATTCCCACCCTCGAGGTCCTGGAGGAGTCGCTCGACTCCTTCCCCGGGTCGGTGGTGCTCGTCACGCATGACCGCGCCCTGCTCGATCGCTGCGCCGACACCATCGTGGTGCTCGGCGGGCCGGGAGGCGAGGTCGCCGTGGTCACCGACCTCGCCCAGGCGATCGCGGCGCTCCATCGCTTCGAACATGCGGCGGAACGGATGCCGGCGCCGGGCGGATCCGCGGCGCCGGCGGCCGTTCGGGACGCCGATGGCCAGGCCGCCTCCGCCGGGGAGCGCCGCGCCGATCGCCCCGTTGCCGCACCCCGGCCCACCGGTCGCAGGCTCAGCTTCAACGAGCAGCGCGAGCTCGACGGCATGGAGGCCGCGATCATCGCGGCGCAGGAGGCGGTGACCGCCGCCGAGCGTCGCCTGGCCGATCCGAAGGTGATCGCGGATCACACGGCGCTGGCGAAGGCGTGCGCCGATCTGGAGGTGGCGCAATCGCGCGAACGAGCCCTCTTCGACCGCTGGCAGGCGCTGGAGACGAAGCGGACCGGCTGATCACGAAGGGCTTCGAAGCCTCTCGCGCTCCTGCCATCGCTGATGCCGGCGCGCCGCGGCGCGGAGGTGCGGCAGCGGCTCGTCGTTGAGCGGCCAGCCGCTCACGCGCGCGATCTCGCGGCGCAGGTGCTCGGCGATGGCGTTGACATCTCGAGCCTCCTCGCCCTCGAAGCGCACCACGCCGATGACCGTCACGGTGATGAGGCTGCGCGTGAAGAGCGAGCGCAGCAGTCCATCCGCCCGGGGCCCGCCGGAAACCCAGATGAGCAGCACCGGCGCCTTCGATCTCGCCACGATCGCGCCGACGCCGGGGAGGAACGGGCGGATCTCGTTCGGCGGTCGCGGCAATCCTCCCTCGGGGAAGACGCCGAGCACGCCGCCGGAGCGCACATGGGCGACCGCCTCGGCGAAGGCCTCGGCGTCGCGCGGACCGAACGAGACGGGAATGACGCGCGTTCCCTTCCAGAACCAGTTCGCGGCGGCGGGCATCTGCGAGCGGTCCGTCATCCAGCGGACCGAGGTCACCGTCAGCGCCTGGAGGATCAACGGGTCGACGAGCGACGCGTGATTGGAGACGAGCACCAGCCCCTCGGGCCCGATCTCCCGGGGAATCCGTTCGAATCCCACGAAGCGCACCTGGTGGAACGACTGCATGAAGAGCCAGACGAACGGGCGCAGGAGCTGGACCAGCGGAAGGCGGCCGAGATTGGGAAGGGCCACCGCCCGGCCCCGACCCTCGACTTCGTGACGCCGCGTGCTCCAGCGCTCCTGGGATCGAACGGGCCCGTCCGGCATGGGAGGCGAGCGTAGCCACGGCGATGGCCCGCGTCCGGGGCGGCCGTGACGGTCGCAAGTCTCGCCACGGAAGGAGGTTGGATATCTCGCCACGGAATCCTTCTCCTTTGCCAGATATCTCTCTAAATTGCTCCTGATATGTGCTATTCTCTGCGCCGGAGACGACCGATGGCACCACTCCCGAACAGTCGCGCGATGCTCGAACCGCCTCCCCGTCCCGATCGGGACGACGCGCAAGGCGTTCGCTCCCCCCACGGCACGTCGCACCGAAGCGAGCACGGGGCCTTCCGCTGGTCCTGGCCGCACGAGCTCCGCGCCGTCGCGCTGGCGGCGGCGGCCGGCGTGGCGGCGATGTCGCTGATGGTCGGTGCCACCTTCATGATGGGCGCGCTCCAGGTCCGACTCACTCCGAATCCGAATGCGCCGCTCGAGCTGGCGACGCTGCCGCCGGAGCCGGAGCTCCCGCTCGACACCTTCGTCCACGGGCGCGCGGTCTTCGCCGCCGTCTGCGCCGCGTGCCACGGACCGGAAGGGCGCGGCATGCACGGGCTCGGACGCGATCTCACCCACAGCCTCTTCGTCGCGGAGAAGCGCGACCTGGCGCTCACGGCATTCATCAAGCAGGGTCGAGCCGCCGGCGATCCGCTCAGCACCACGAAGGTCGCGATGCCGCCTCGAGGGGGACGGCCCGATCTGACCGACGAGCACATCGCCCAGGTGGTGATCTATCTCCGCGGCCTGCAGGATCCTCGACGCATTCCCGCCGCGGCGGCGAGCACACCGAATCCGATCGTGCTCGCACCGCCACCGCCGACCGAGGCCGAGAAGGCGAGTGCGCTTGCCGCCGCGGGCGGTGATCAGGAACTCGCCGAGTACATCGCCTCCGGCGCCCGGCTGTTCGTCGCCTCGTGCGCCTCATGCCATGGCCGCGACGCGAAGGGAATGCCGAACCTCGGCAAGGACCTGACGAACTCCGCCTTCGTGCGGGAGCGGAACGACGACCAGATGGTCGCCTTCCTCCTCAAGGGTCGCGATCCGAACGATCCACTCAACACGACGAAGGTGGCGATGCCCCCCAAGGGCGGCAACCCCGCCCTCGACGATGACGACCTCCTCGACATCATCGCCTACGTCCGTTCCATCCAGACCCGTCCGGCAGGCGCCGGCAAGTGACCGCGACGCGACGCCGCCGCGAATCCCATGAAGAAAGGACCCGCCATGCTGCCGTCGAACCGTGACCGAGGAACCATCCGGACCGCACTCGTCCTGCTGCTGGCCGCCGGCGCCAGCGCCACGCCGGCGCTGGGACAGGAGACCCGGCGCGAAGGCCGCCGATCGCGGACCAAGGAAGTGAAGCCCATCGATCTGACGCCGGCGCAGGTCGGCGAGCTCACGCGCATCGCCAATGAGCGGCAACTGAACTTCGACGACCTCATGGCCGCGTCGAAGACCTTCATGCCGAGCGGACGCCATGACGACTATGTCTGCTTCGCCTCCGGCGGCCAGTCGGGTCAGGTCTTCGCCATCGGCGTGCCCTCGATGCGCCTGCTGCGCTCGATCGCCGTGTTCACGCCCGAGTCGTGGCAGGGCTACGGCTTCGGCGTCGGCCAGGATGTGCTCGCCGGCGGCAACATGCCGAGCGGCCGCGTGATCGGCTGGGGCGACACGCACCATCCCGGCCTCAGCGAGACGAACGGCGAATACGACGGACAGTTCCTCTTCATCGGCGACAAGGCGAATGCCCGGGTGGGCGTCATCGACCTTCGCGACTGGGAGACGAAGCAGGTCATCAAGAATCCCCTCTCCGTCAGCGATCACGGCGGCTGCTTCGTCACGCCCAACACGGAGTATGTCGTCGAGGGCGGCCAGTACGCCACGCCCCTCGGCTTCGGCTACGCCCCGCTCGACGACTACAAGAAGTCGTACCGGGGCTTCGTCACATTCTGGAAGTTCGATCGCTCGCGTGGACGCATCGATGTCGCGAAGTCCTTCGCGCTGGAACTCCCCCCCTACTTCCAGGATCTCTTCGACGCCGGCAAGGGCCCGAGCCTCGGTCTCGTCTTCGGCAATTCCTTCAACGCCGAGATGGCCACCGGCGGCATCGAGCAAGGCAAGCCTCCGTTCGAGGCCGGGTGCAGCCAGCGCGACACCGACTACCTGCACATCATCGACTGGAAGCTCGCCGAACGGATCGTCGCCGAGGGCAAGGCCGAGGACCTCGGCGGATTCAAGGTCATTCCACTGAAGACGAGCATCGCCGAAGGCGTGCTCCATCTCGCGCCCGAGCCGAAGAGCCCGCACGGCGTCGACGTGTCGCCCAACGGCCAGTACATCGTGGTCGCCGGCAAGCTCGATCCGCATGTCACCGTCTTCGGCACCGACCGGATCCGCAAGGCGATCGCGGACAGGAAGTACTCGGGGAAGGACGACTACGGCGTCCCCATCCTCGACTTCGACGCGGTCAAGGAGGCGCAGGTGGAACTGGGCCTCGGGCCGCTCCACACGCAGTTCGACGACAAGGGCTACGCCTACACCTCCCTCTTCCTCGATTCCGCGGTCGCGCGCTGGACGCTCGGAGGCGAGTACGAGTCCAAGCATCCCGAGCAGCCGTGGAAGCTCGTGACCAAGACGCCGGTGCAATACAACATCGGGCACCTCGCCACGGCCGAGGGCGACAGCGCCAGCCCCGACGGCAAGTTCCTCATCTCGATGTCGAAGTGGTCGGTCGACCGATTCCTGCCGACCGGTCCGCTCCTGCCGCAGAACTTCCAGCTCATCGACATCTCGCAGAACGGCACCACCATGCCGGTGCTCTACGACATGCCGATCGGCGTGGGTGAGCCGCACTACGCCCAGATCATCAAGGCGGACAAGCTCAAGAGCTGGCAGGTCTACCCGGAGATCGGCTGGAATCCGCACACGCAGTCGGTGGACCCGAACGCGCCGCAGGCGGGCAAGGAGGGCGTCGTGCGGAACGGCACGAACGTGACGGTGAACATGACCGCCGTCCGCAGCCACTTCAAGCCCGAACAGGTGGAAGTGAACGAGGGCGATCACGTCACCTGGCGCATCACGGCGCTCGAGCAGACGCCGGACGCCACGCATGGCTTCACGATCGGCGGCTACAACATCAACCTGAGCCTGGAACCCGGCGAGTTCGCGGAATGCTCGTTCACCGCGGACCAGCCCGGCACCTTCCCCTTCTACTGCACCGAGTTCTGCTCGGCGCTGCACCTGGAGATGCTCGGGTACCTCCAGGTGAAGCCGAGCGCGGCGAAGAAGGACGCCGTCGGCATGGCGAAGTGATCTCCCGATCCGCACGGTGCGGGTTCACGCCCGCGCCGTGCGGATCGCTCCGCCACCCTCACCTCCAGGAGCGTCCATGAACGGCCTCGCCGCCACCCTGCTCGGACCACGCGTCTCGCCGACGGAGTTCTCGCGGCATCCCCTTCGATACGCGATGCCCACGGTGCTGCTGACCGTGGCGCGCGTCCTGCTGCTCGTCTCCATCTTCCTCCCGTACTGGCACATGGAGCTCGAAGCGCCGCAGTATCCGAACGGCCTCGTCCTCACCGCCTTTGTGAACCACCTCTCCGGCGACGTGCGCGAGATCGACGGCCTGAACCACTACATCGGCATGCGCCCGCTGAACGACGCCGCACGGCTCGAACGGCAGGCGTCCGTGTGGATGATCGTGGCGATGGTCTTCCTCATGGAGGGGGCCATCGTCACGCACAGTCGTTGGGCCGGGCTTCTGGCGATTCCAGCCGTCGCGTTCCCGCCCCTCTTCCTCCTCGATCTCCATTACTGGATGCGCACCTTCGGGCAGAACCTGGACCCGAACGCGCCGCTCTCGGCGTCGGTGAAGCCGTTCACGCCCACCATCCTGGGCGAGGGGGGCATCGGTCAGTTCAGGACCTACGCCGAGATGGGATCGGGTCTCCACCTCGCATTCGCGGCGGCCGGCGTCATCCTCCTCGCCCTCTGGTTCCATCGCCGCGCGTACAAGCCGCTCCACGACGCGGCGCGAGGGCGGGTACGCCATGGACCCGGCGACGGCGCGGGCGCGGCGGCCGCCACCATGCTCGCCGCCGTCATCGGCGTGACCGACCGGGGCATGGCGGAGGCCCTCGCGATGCAGGTGGACCATCCGCCCATGCGTGCACCCGACGAGCGCGCGACTCGACCGGCGGACCTGA
The DNA here is from genome assembly GCA_964610365.1 of uncultured Isosphaeraceae bacterium. Taxonomy (GTDB): domain Bacteria; phylum Planctomycetota; class Phycisphaerae; order Phycisphaerales; family SM1A02; genus VGXK01. Next base: position 2,033 of record CAZSVT010000031.1, on the reverse strand, counting down.
CGCCGATCGTCGACGGGACGATCGCCGCACGCATCCGTGATGCCGCGCCGGGCAGCACGGTGGAGGTCGGGCCCGGCATCCACCACGAGCGCCTCCTCATCGCGAAGCCGCTGCGCCTGGTCGGTGCCCGCGGCGCCGTGATCGACGGCGGCGGCGTCGGCGACGTGATCGTGGTGACGGCGCCGGGCGTGGAGATCCGCGGCCTGGAGATCCGCAACACGGGCATCGACCTCGACCGCGAGCACTGCGCCGTTCGCCTGCTCGCTCCGCGGGCCACCGTCGTCGACAACGTCCTCGAGGACGTTCTCTTCGGCATCGACCTGAAGGAGGCATCCGACAGCGTCGTCCGCGGCAACAGGATCGGGGGCAAGGACCTCGACATCGCTCGCCGGGGCGACGGCCTGCGCCTCTGGCGCAGCGACGGGGTCGTCGTCGAGGGAAACGAACTCCATGGCGGACGCGATGCGATCCTCTGGTACTCGCGCGGCGTGGTCCTTCGCGGCAACCACGCCCATGACTGCCGCTACGGGTTCCACCTCATGTACAGCGACGAGGTGCTCATCGAGGACAACACGCTTCGCGACAACTCGGTGGGCATCTACCTGATGTACAGCCACACGGTGACGCTGCGCGCGAATCGGATCGAGCGCAGCCGCGGACCGAGCGGCTACGGGCTGGGGCTGAAGGAGACCGATCGCTTCACCGTGGACGGGAACGTGCTGGCCGGCAATCGCGTGGGCGTCTACCTCGACGGGTCGCCGTTCACTCGCGCCCGACCGGGGCTCTTCAGGAACAACACCCTCGCGTGGAACGACATCGCGATGGTCTTCCTTCCCTCCGTGCGCGGCAATGTGCTCACCGGCAACAACTTCGTCGACAACCTGGAGCAGATCGTGGTCTCGGGGCGCGGCACCCTTCGCGAGAACGACTTCACGCAGGACGGCCGCGGCAACTTCTGGTCGGACTACGTGGGCTACGACGCGGATCGTGACGGCATCGGCGACTGGGACCACGAGCCGTCGAGCCTCATGGACAGCCTGCTCGAGCGCGAGCCGAAGCTCCGGCTCTTTCTGCTGAGTCCCGCCCAGATCGCGGTCGAGTTCGTGGCTCGCGCACTCCCGGCGATCCGCCCCGAGGCGAAGTTCTTCGACTCGGCGCCGCTCATGGACCCCGTGCCGATGTCGCTCGATGCCGCCCGCCCATCCCGATCGCGCCGCCCCGGGCTGCTCGCGGTCGCGGCGTCGCTCGGGGGGATCGGCGCGCTCATCCTGCTCATGGGTCTGCCGGCGGGCGGCACGGATGCGTCGCGGCCGGACGATCGAAACTCGGGTCGCGGCCCGGAGTTCCGCTCATGATCCGCATCGACGACCTTCGCATGCGCTTCGGTCGCTCCGTGGCGGTCGACGGCGTCACGCTCTCGATTCCCCCCGGCGACTCGGTGGCGCTCTGGGGTTCGAACGGTGCCGGCAAGACGACGATCATCCGCTGCGTCCTCGGACTCTTCCGCTTCGAGGGTTCGGTCTCCGTCGGAGGGCTCGATGTGCTCCGGCACGGCAAGTCCTCGAGGCGCCTCGTCGGCTACGTGCCGCAGGAGATCGGCTTCCACGACGACCTTCGCGTCGGCGAGGCGCTTCGCTACTTCGCTCGCCTCAAGGCGGTCGTGCTCTCCTCGGCCGGGCCCGTGCTCGATCGCGTCGGGCTCTCCGGCCAGCACCGCAAGCGCATCCGGGAACTCTCGGGCGGCATGAAGCAGCGCCTCGCCCTGGCCCTGGCGCTGCTCGGCGATCCGCCGGTGCTGCTGCTCGACGAGGTGACCGCGAGTCTCGACGCGCTCGGACGCGAGGAGTTCGTGGGCCTGCTCGAACGCCTTTCCGGCGACGGCCGCACCCTGCTCTTCGCATCGCATCGACTGGACGAGATCAAGGCGCTCGCGCGACGCGTGATCACGCTCGACGCGGGCCGGATCGTGGACGAATGCCCCGCGTCGCAGTTCGCCCCCGCGCTGCGACGGGAGCCGAGCGCGAGGCTCGCGG
>CAZSVT010000030.1:16748-18689 GCA_964610365.1 uncultured Isosphaeraceae bacterium | reverse complement strand
CGCCGCACCGCGGCGTCCGGCAGCGCCGGCGCGAGCCGATCAACCTGGGCAGGGCCCCCAGGCACCCAGCAGCGTGCCGAGATCGTCGCCGTCCACCGTGCCGTCGCCGTTGAAGTCGGCGGCGCAGCCGCGGCACGATCCCCACTCGCCCAGGAGCGAGCCGAGGTCGTCGCCGTTCACCAGGCCGTCGGCGTTGAAGTCGGCGAGACACGATTCGATCACGCTCCCCGGATTCTCGACGAGCTGCTGCACCTGTGCCTGCGTGAGCGCCGTGTCGTAGATCTGGAGATCATCGATGCGGCCGTTCACCCAGCCGAGTTGCTCGGCGCGGCCGATGGTCAGGGGCGCATCGGAGTCCGGCATCGTGAACGGCTCGTTCACGCTGCCGAAGGAGACGCCGTCGACATAGAAGGTGAGGAGCGTGCCCGTCCGGGTGAGGGCGTAGTGATGCCACTCGCCGGTCGGGGGCGTGTACGGGGTGGGCGACTCCAGGAACTTGGATTCCGTGCCGTTGATGTGGAATCCGAGGCGCTCGCCGGTGAGATAGAAGACCCACTTCTGGAAGAAGCCGCTGGAGTCGTCGTGCCCCACGATGACATTCGGAAGAGCACCGGATTCTCCGAACTGCACCGTCTCGAAGTTCACCCATGCGGCGATGGTGAACTCGTTGCCGGGAAGGTCCCAGGTGGCGCTGTCGGGCGCCTGCACCCACTGCGTGCCGTTGAAGGCGAAGGCCTGGTCCTCGACGCCGGCGTCGTAGCCGGCGCCGTTCATCAGGCTGGCCACTTCACCTCCCACCGCGTCCACCGTGGTGCCGTTGGCGGTGAAGTGGGCCGTGATGCCCGCCGAGGCGACGGCGGCGCCGAACAACGGCAGGACCGCGGCCGTCCGCTTCGCCACGGACCCCCGACGATCGGTGCGAATCGAATCCAACCCACGCGTGCGCAGCATCCCGTTCATGTTCTCTCCTCCACCCTCGCGGCGAAGGCCGCGATGAACGCCTCCAGTGATACCCACCGAAGGCTTCGATCGAGGGAAGAAAGCCGCAGATTGCGCCCAAGGCGGGTCCGTCACGGGCTTCCGGCCGCCGCGTCGTCGTCGGCGCGCCGGGGCACCACGCGGCAGCACCGCAGCCGCTCGCAGCGCGGGCATCGGAGGAGTTTCCGCGGCGTGCCCGCGGCGCCGATCCGGATCCCCGGATACGGGAACTCCTCGCCGCAGGTCAGGCAGCGCGCCATCCAGTTCCGCTGCGTCTGTTCACGCCACGAGTCGCCCATGGGAGCCTTCCTCCTGCGCGAGGACGCCCGGCCGCGCGCGTCCCGGTGCCGTCCGGGCGGCGATCACGGACCGGACGGCGGAGCGGGTGCCGGAGTCGATGGCGTGGTCGATGCCGATGAGGACGTCGGCCCCGATGGAGGCGGCGGCGGAGGCACGAGCTCCGCGGTCCGGCTCGTGAGTTCCCAGTACGCGCGCTGCGGTGGTCCCGTCTCGATCTTCGCGCGCACCTCCACCACCGCGTATCCCGCCTTCAGCCTGCTGGTGATCTTCGACCACGCTTCGCTCGCCGAGACATCGTTCCTGAGTTGTTCCACGATCACGGCCATGGGTCATCCTCCTCGCTTGGTTTCCTTGATGGCACTCCGCAACCACCGGGTCAGCGTGGATGCGTCGTTCTCGGCGAGCCGGCTCATCGTGGTGGCCAGGACCCAGCAGTCGACGGGTCCGTCGTTGGGATGGCCCGCCACGGCGCACTGGAACGCCGACGCTAGCCCTTCGTCGTTGGACGCCGCCTTCTCGAGGATCTTCATCGACTCGCCCGGCGGCATGGCGCGCAGGTCCGTGAGCAGGCCGAGATAGGCCATGTTGTCCGACGACATCGCGGTCGTCGGCGGGATCGGATTGGCATCCCCGTCGACCACCTCGAACGTGGGAATGAGGCTG
>CAZSVT010000030.1:0-16738 GCA_964610365.1 uncultured Isosphaeraceae bacterium | reverse complement strand
CCTGCGAGTCGATGGCCACATCGAAGCCCTGGTAGCCGAAGATCATCGGCTCCACGAAGGTCTCGGTCATGCCGATGGTGCGACCGCTGGCGAAGGTGGCGCGGGCCGAGACGCCGGGGATCGGCAAGCCGGTGGGGCCGCGCTCGCTGCCCACGCTGGAGAGCTGCCGGTTGATCTCCGTGACGGTGATCCCGTTCTCCAGGGACGCCCGGGCGTCGCCCACCGGCTGCGGCTTGCCCGCATCGACCCCGGCGCCGAGCGTGGAGTTCGCGGTGAGCGACACATCCCACGACTTCGCCCCGTAGACCTGCGTGACCACGCGGAGGAACCAGACCTGGCCGTCCTCCGGCGGGCGGGCGCAGTCGAGATCACCGCGCTGCCGCGCGGCGTCGAGGAGACCCACCAGGGTGTTGGCGTCGAGGCCGTAGGTGAAGCACTGGGTGATGGTGAGCGATCCGGTGGCGCTCGCCGCGCCGAGAATGCTGAAGGCCACGGGGACCGACTGCACCGGCACGGCGATGCTCAGGCCTCCCGAGTTGGAGACGGAGAAGGTGTAGCTCGGGAATCCCGCGGCGGGGAAGCGCTCCCACGGCTTCGAGGTGGCCGCCGGATCGCGCCAGTCGCGCGGAAGGACGAGCACGGGATCCGGCTTGTCCTTCCCGGTGATCTCGTCCTTCACCTTGAGCTTCACGCGCCCGCGGTAGAAGTCGCCGTAGTTCTCGGGGAAGAGCCGGCAGACGCGCACATCCGTGGGAAGAAAGCCCCGCTCGCGGAAGCGACGGCTCTGGTCGGCCACGGTGCGATTCACCAGGAAGACATCGCCGGGCTGCACGTCCTGGCTCAGCGGATAGAGCGGAATCACCTGGCTGGCGCGGATGACCATGCACCAGTCGCGGGCCACCAGCTCCATCTGCCGTTCCTTCTGCTTCATCGCCAGCTCGGCGCATCCCACCAGGAGCACCGCGAAGGCGAGGGCGGCGACGAGGGCGACGCGCGACCTCGAGGGCGGAACGATGCGATCTCGATCGTGGCTCATCATGGGGCTCCTGCGATTCAGCGGGCGTCGATCTCGATGTGGCGCTCGAGCGCCGCGATGTAGACCTCGATGCCGTGGCGCCGAAGGGACTCGGCGCTGGCGCGGCGCAGATCGGTGGAGGCGTCCACCAGGGCGTCGAGCAGGGCGCGCCAACCCTCCCCCTGGCTGACCAGCCCGCCGACGGAGAGGTTGACCGTCTTCCCGATGTGCCGGTACCCCATCGACCATGGGGGCACCAGCGGCACCGGATCCCGTTCCATGGCGATGCCCACGCCGGCGCCGCCCGTGGCGCCGTCGACGGTGGCGGTGAACGGGTCGTCACCCACGCGCGGGCAGCCGAAGGTGACGAGTCGAAGCGACGACTTGAGCGACGGCTCCTTCGCCGCAAGCCACGCGTAGAGCAGGCTGGCGAGCGCGCCGCCGAGGCTGTGACCGGTGATCCAGATGCGGCCCTGCGCTGCACGGTGCTTCTTGAGCCCGGCCACCGTGCGCTCGAGGACCGGCAGGAGCGCTCCGAGGAATCCGCCGTGCACACGGCCCGCGCAGAACTCCGCGTTCTTCCAGGCGATGCGGGCGTCGGCGAGGAGATCGTCGAGCTTGGTCGGCTCGGTGCCGCGGAACGAGACCACCGCGTCGTCGTGGAGCCGGGCCACGAAGAGCTGCGTTCCGCTCTGGTCGATGAACTCCGGGGCGCCCATGCCCATCGATGTGAGCATGACCTCGGCCACGGCGCCGGGCCGGTAGGCGATGGCCGAGAGCTGCGCCATCCGGAGTCGCGTCGGCGCGGCGGCGCCGTCGTCGAGCGGCCTCCAGGGACCGGCGGCGACGAGACCCTCCCAGTACGCCGGCCCGAGCGTTCGCTCGCCTTCCGGCGCCGATGCGGAGGAACGGGACGCGGGGGTGGTCGCGGTCATGGCCGCGGTTCCGCCGCCGGAGGGTGCGGGGGAGCCGGGTCGATCGCCGGCCTTCGAATCATCGCTCGCGGCGTCGTTCGCCGAGGCGGCCGTGTCGGCCACCTTGGTTCCCGCGCCGCGCAGCACGCTGAGCTTCTGGAGGACATCGAACCAGAACGGTGCGCCCAGCGCCACCGACACCGCGGTGAGCATGAGCCCGAGGAACTTGAGACCGATGAAGGCCAGCAGCGCGGTGCGCGGCGAGAGCGTCGTCGCGGCGCCCGGCGCCGGGGCGGGGGGAGGCGGGGCGCCCTCCGGGGGAACACAGGCCTCCCATCGCTGCCTCCATTCCCGGTAGCCGCGATCGTGGAAGTCCCAGCCGAGGGGCATGGTCACGCCGCGCGTGCGCTCCAGGAGGAGCCTGGCCTGATCGGCGTCGCCGGCCCCGTTCCCGGCGGCGGGAGCGGCGCCATTCGCGGCGCCGGCTTCCGCGCCGGCCGCCGCCGCAGCCGCGGCGGCGTCGGCCCGTTCCTTCGCCATCTCGGTCCCGATCTTCGCCAGGGCTTCGCGCGCGGTGGGATCGATGGAGAGCTGGCGCACCATCACCAGCGCATCGGCGTTCACCACCAGCGTGACGACGATCGAGATCCCGAAGAGCCAGATCTGGAGTCGGCGCCGATACCAGCCGCCCACGCGCTGCATGGTGCGGTCGAAGGCCTTGCCCAGCTCCGCCTCGATGCGCCTCACCGCCACCGCGGGTTCCTCGTCCTGGAGGCGCGGTGGCGCTCGCGATGCGTCCTGGATGGCGTCGACGAGCAGGAGGCGCATGTCGGCAGGGATGCCGCTGCGATGATCGTCGCGCTTGATCTGCACGGCCTTCCCCAGCCGCACGGCGTCGGAGCAGTCCTTGCATCCGGTGGCCAGGTCGAGCGTCACGGAACCGAAGAGCAGGGGATCGATGTACGACGGCGCTCGCAGTCCCAGCCAGCGCCCGACCATCGAATCCTTGCAGAGGGCTTCGATCCGGCGATCGTCGTAGAACCGGGAGGTCCAGGGCTGATGCTTCCTTCTCGATTTCAGGAAGAGGCCCGGCCGGCGCTCGCCGTAGATGCGGGCGATGCCCCAGCGCAGGAATCCTCCGCGGCGATTGAAGAACGACGCGAAGGCTTCGTTGATGGCCGAGCAGATCAGGCTCAGCATCAGGAAGATCGTGACGAGGCCGATGGCGGTGTCGAGGGCCGCGGAGCCGAACATCGCCTCACCCTCCCCGCCGCGCGGCGATCGCGCGGCAGGCGGTCGTGGACATGGACGAGAACCCCCTCATGAGCGCCCTCCGGGATGGGCGAGCGCGGAGGCTACCTGCGCTCCCACCCGGTGTCGACCGGGCGGCGCGGATTGCGGCAACTCTTGCGCGGCGCTCCGCGCGGATGCCCGGGCCGTCGGCGGTGCGGCGTCCGATTCGTCCGCGGGCGGCGCTAGATCTTCGTGCGGTGCACGATGGCGTCGGGCAGCGCGCGGATGAGGAGCATGATCCAGCGCCAGAACCACGGGACATAGGCCACGCCGCGCCGTCGGTCGATCGCCCGGACGATGTCGCGGGCGGCGCGCTCGCGGCTGGCCACCAGGAACATGCCCGGGCGCCCGAAGGTCATCGGCGTGTCGACGAAGCCCGGCTTGATGGTGATCACCGCCACGCCGCGCCGCGCCAGTCGATGGCGGAGTCCCTGGAGGAAGATCGCCAGTCCGCCCTTCGCGGCGCCGTAGGCGTAGTTGCTCTGGCGTCCGCGGTCGCCCGCCACCGACGCGATCGCCGCGATGAAGCCCGCGCCGCGCGCTTCGAAGTGGTCGGCCGCCTCGGTGAGGATCGCGACGGCCGAGGTGTAGTTGACGCTCGCCACGAGGATCGCCTGGCGGGCGTCGTGATGCACCCGCGCCTCGTCGCCGAGCGTGCCGTGGCAGAGGAGGATCCCGCGCGGCTCGCCGCCGGCCGCCGCGGCGGCGCGGGTGAAGAGTCCCACCACCGAGGACGGATCGGCGGCGTCGAAGCGCTCGGAGGCCGTGCGCACGCCGTGGCGCGACTGGAGATCCCGCGCGATGCGCTCCAGCTCCGCCTCATCCCGCGCCGCGAGCACGAGGTTGGTCCCCCGGGATGCGAGCCGCACGGCCACGGCGCTGCCGATGCCCGAGGTGGCACCGGTGATGATCACCCAGTCGCCGCCGGGAGACGCGTTCATGCGCGACCTCCGGTCAGGCGGAGCCGCCGAGCCAGCGACGAGTCGAACAGGCCGCGCGGATCGATCGCGGCCTTGATCCGCCGGAACTCCTCCACGCGCGGATACATGATGCGGAACGCCTCGGGGGTGAGCATCGAGTCCTTCGCCAGGTAGACGCGACCGCCCGACTCGAGCACGATCGCGTCGAGGTCGCGGACCAGGCGCTCGAGCGAGGGGCCGGTGTTGGGGAGGTCGAGCGCCAGCGTCCAGCCCGGCATCGGGAAGGAGAGCGGACCGCCGGTGGCCGGTCCCATGCGCTTGAGCACCGTCAGGAACGAGGTGGGATCGCCGCCGACCACGCGCTCCAGCACGCGGCGCACGCCGTCGAAGGCGCGGGCCTCGGGAATGACCAGCTGGTACTGCACGAAGCCGCGTCGGCCGTAGAGCCGGTTCCAGTGATCCAGCCCGTCGAGCGGGTACATGAAGCGGTCGAACGGCTCCAGGGCGTCGCCCTCGCGCTCGCGCCACGCGTGCAGGCGGTTGAACGCGGCGATGGTGGTGCGATTGAGCGCGAAGCCCGGCGCGAAGCAGGGGATGGCTCGCGCCCGCGACGGCGGCAGGCGGAACGGCGCGGCGCGCTGCCCGGTCGGGAGTTCGTCGAGCGCCGCGTGGCGGCCGTGCATCACCGTGGCGGCGCCGATCGGGCCGCGCCGGCGGGCGGTGTCGAGCCACGCCACCGAGTACGGATGATGCGCATCGTGCCGGTCGAAGATGGCGAAGGCGTGCTCCAGGTCGCGGGCCCGTTCCCGGCGCACGCGCACGAACGCCGTCTCCACGCGGCGCAGTCGAAGGCGCAGGTCGAGGATGATCCCGGTGAGCCCCTGGGCGCCGGCGGTGGCCAGGATGAGCCCGCCGTGGTCGCGGCGCGAGCAGCGATGCTCGCGACCGTCGGCGCCGACCAGCGTGAACTCCTCCACGAAGGAGAGGATCGTTCCGTCGTGGTGGTGGTTCTTGCCGTGGACATCGCTGGCGATCGCGCCGCCCAGCGTCACATGGCGCGTGCCGGGCGTCACCGGCATGACGAAGCCTCGCGGCAGGAAGACCTCCAGGAGGTCGGCGGCGGTGACGCCGGCCTCGCACTCGAGCACGCCCGTCGTCTCGTCGAAGGCGCGGATGCGGTTCAGTCGCTCCTGGAGGAGGAGCACGCCCTCGGCGTTGAGCGCGGCATCGCCGTAGCTGCGGCCCAGTCCGCGCGGGAGCACGCTGGGGCCGCGGCCCTCCGCCGCCGCCGAGAGGATCGCCCGGAGTTCCGCACGGCGCTCCGGGCGCGCCGCGCGGCATGATTCGACGGGATGGTTTCCCCAGCCGCCGTAGCGCCGCCGCGGGAGCGACGCGAGGTCGGGTCCCGTCGCCGTGCTGGTGTCGGAGGGATTCACCGCAGGATCGCCCGCGACGCGGGTGAGCGGATGGTACGGCAACCACCCGTCGTCCGGTCGATGCCGGCCAGCGAGTACATTCCCCGGAGAGGAGACCGATGGACGACGCCATCATCGTTGAAGTGCTCGTGGGAGTCGGCCTGCTGGGCGTCCTGCTGGTGGCCGCCGAGGTCGGCTTCCGCGCAGGACGGCACGGCGCCCGCTCCGGCGCGATGACCGCTCCCGGGCAGGTGGGCGCCATCCAGGGCGCGCTGCTCGGCCTGCTGGGTCTCCTCCTCGGTTTCAGCTTCGCGGCGGCCGCCGCGCGCTTCCTGGAACGGCAGGACCTCATCACCACCGAGGCGAACGCCATCGGCACCGCGTACCTCCGCGCCGACCTCGTGCCGGAACCGCAGCGGACCGAGCTCCGTTCCTCGCTGCGCGACTACACGCGGCGCCGGCTCGAGATCAGCGCCGAGCTCCAGCGCGGACTCACTGCGGCGCACCTGACGGACATCGACCGGTTGCATGCACGGATCTGGAAGGCCACGATGGCCGGCGTCGAGGCCCGGCCGGCCGCGCTGCTGGCCCTGGTCGAGCCCGTGAACGAGGTCATCGACCTGCACTCGACGCGCCTGGCCGCCGGTCGGAAGCACCTTCCGATGCTGGTGCTCGGCCTGCTGCTGGGGTGCTCGATCCTCGCAATGGGCGTCATCGGCTACGGCGGCGGACCCTCCGGATCACGGCGGCTGCTCCTCACCGGGGCCCTCGCCGCCGTGATCGCCCTGTCGCTCTGGATCACCTTCGACCTCGATCATCCGCGCGCCGGGCTCATGCAATTGAGCGACGCCCCGCTCAAGGCGATCCCGTTCGATCCGCCGCCCCCGTGACCGGCGGGTGCTCCGCATGACGAACGGCCGCCATCCGACCTCCGGGCCGCCGACCCGCGGCGGCAGCAGCCCGATTGGGGCGACGATCGTCGGCGACGGCGTCAACTTCAGCGTCTTCTCGCGCCACGCCACCGGGGTGGACATCCTCCTCTTCGATCGCGTGGACGATGCGCGTCCCTCGCGCGTGGTCCCCGTGGATCCGCGCGACGGGCGCTCGTACCACTACTGGCACGCCTTCGTGCCGCGTCTCGGCGCCGGGCAGATCTACGCCCTGCGGGTCCACGGCCCGTGGGATCCGGCGAGCGGACATCGCTTCGATTCCACGAAGGTGCTGCTCGATCCCTACGGGCGCGCCGTCGCCGTTCCGAAGGGCTACTCGCGCGCGGCGTGCGGGAGCGCGGGCGACGACGCCAGCGTGGCCTTGAAGAGCGTGGTGGTGGATCCCTCCTCGTACGACTGGGAAGGCGATGCGCCGCTGCGTCGATCGGCGATCCGCACCATCGTGTACGAGCTGCATGTCCGCGGATTCACGCGCCACCCGAGCTCGGGCGTCGTCGAGTCGAAGCGCGGCACCTACGCGGGACTCATCGAGAAGATTCCCTACCTGCGCGCCCTGGGCATCACGGCGGTGGAGCTGATGCCGGTCTTCCAGTTCGACCCCCAGGATGCGCCGCCCGGCCGCACGAACTACTGGGGCTATGCACCGGTCTCCTTCTTCGCTCCGCACGGCGCCTACGCATCCGTCCGGGATCCGCTGGCCGTGCTGGACGAGTTCCGCGACATGGTGAAGGCCCTCCATCGCGCCGGCATCGAGGTGATCCTCGACGTGGTCTACAACCACACCGCCGAGGGCGACGAGCGCGGACCCACGCTCGGCCTGCGCGGGATCGACAACCGAACCTACTACCTCCTGGAGCATGACCGGGCCCGCTACGCCAATTACAGCGGCACGGGCAACACGCTGAACGCGAACCACTCGGTGGTGCGGCGCATGATCGTGGACAGTCTCCGCTTCTGGGTGGAGGAGATGCATGTCGACGGTTTCCGCTTCGACCTCGCGTCGATCCTGGCGCGCGACGCCTCCGGGAACCCGATGCCCAACCCGCCGATCCTCTGGGACATCGAGTCGGATCCGGCGCTCGCCGGCACCAAGCTCATCGCCGAGGCGTGGGATGCGGCGGGTCTCTACCAGGTGGGGAGCTTCGTCGGCGATGCCTGGTGCGAGTGGAACGGACGCTTCCGGGACGATGTCCGCGACTTCCTCCGCGCCGCGCCCGGCTCGCTGCGCCGGTTCGCCGATCGCCTGGTGGGGAGTCCCGGCGTCTACGGGCACAAGGAGCGCGAAGCGGAGCAGAGCATCAACTTCGTCACCTGCCACGACGGCTTCACGCTCAACGATCTCGTCAGCTACGACCGCAAGCACAACGAGGACAACGGCGAGGGCAATCGCGACGGCTGCGACGACAACCGGAGCTGGAACTGCGGCGTGGAGGGTCCCACCGACGACCCGGCGATCGAACGCCTCCGGAACCGCCAGGCGAAGAACTTCATGGCGGTCACGCTCCTGGCGCTGGGGATTCCGATGTTCGTCATGGGGGACGAGATGCGGCGCACGCAGGGAGGCAACAACAACGCCTACTGCCACGACGATGAGCGCACCTGGCTCGACTGGACGCTCCAGGAGCGCCACGCGGATCTGTTCCGCTTCGTCCGGCTCCTGCTGGAGCGCCGGCTGGATCGGTCGATCGCGGAGGAGGGACGCCGGGTCACGCTCAACCAGCTCATCGAGCAGGCCACGAAGTCCTGGCACGGAACGCGCCTGAACCAGCCCGACTGGAGCGATCACTCCCACTGCGTCGCCCTCTGCGTCGAGCTTGAGCGCGCCGGCCTGCGGCTCCACCTGATGTTCAACGCGCACTGGGAGCCGCACGAATTCGAACTGCCGGACGGCTCCGAGGGCGGCGCCGCCGGGCGCGCCCCGGGCGCGGGCCCCTCGGGAGAAGGCGCTCGGGCGTGGCGTCGCTGGTTCGACACGGGCCTCGACACACCCGACGACATCGCCTCGTGGCGCGACGCCCCGGCGATCGAAGGTCGCACCTACCGGCTGGAGGCGCGCTCCATCGCCGCGGTCATCCAGCCGCTGGAGTCGCCGGCGGGCCCGGAGTCGCCGGCGGCTCGTACCCCATTCCGCGATTGAACGCATCGCTCCGGCCGCGCGCGATGGACAGGGTCTTCCACCGCGCAGGTCCCACGAGCGTCCGCGCCGTCTGGACGATCTGCCCCTGGTGATACGCCATGTGGGAGAGCGACCGCGCCAGCGCCAAGGCCACCGTGTGGGCCTCGCCGCGGATGCGCACCACGCGGTCGAGATCGGCGTCGGTGAGCGCGGCGAGCGATTCCGTCAGGACCTGCCAGCCGCTCGACCATCGCTCGAGCAGCGCCTCGCGCCCCGCCTCGCCGGGCGCGAAGTCGTCGACGAACTCCTCGTCGCGACGGCGCCAGGACTTCTCGCCGTCCTCGTCGAGGAAGCGGGTGAAGCGCGAGCGGAGGTTGCCCGCCACATGCTTCATGACGATGGCCACGGAGTTGGTCTCGGGGTCGAGGCGGGCGCGGAGCTGCGCGGCGTCGAGCTGACCGATGGCGCGCTCGGCGCCGGTGCGGACGCGCTCGAATTCCCGTTCGAAGGCTTCGATGACGGTGCGGCCGGCGTGCATGGGTTCCTCCAGGACCGGGAGCGTGGGGACTTCACCGCTCGTCGGCGACGAGCGGCACGAACTGGACGGGGCCGAGATCCGTGCGCTCCACCTCGTCGGCGCCGCGTCGGACGAGCCGCAGGAGGCGCTGCTCGCGGCGGATCGCGCCCACCGGGATCACCAGCCGTCCTCCCGGCGCGAGCTGCTCGACGAGCGCGGGCGGAATCTCCGTGCCGCCGGCGGAGACGATGATCGCGTCGAAGGGGGCATGCGCGGGCCAGCCCTTCGTGCCGTCGCCCGCCTCGACGCGGGCGTTGGCGGCGCCGAGCTTCGCCAGCCGCGCACGCGCCTCCTCGGCAAGGCCCGGATGGCGCTCGATCGCGAAGACCTCCCTGGCAAGCCGGCTCAGCACCGCGGTGGCGTAGCCCGATCCGGCGCCGACCTCGAGGACCCGATCCCCGGGGCCGATGGCGGCCGCCTCCGCCATGAGGGCCACGATGAACGGCTGCGAGATGGTCTGGCCCTCGCCGATGGGCAGAGGCGAGTCGTCCCAGGCGTGGGCGCGCCACGCGACCGGCACGAATTCCTCGCGCGGGACCTCGCGCATGGCGCGGAGGACGCGTTCGTCGCGGATGCCGCGAGCCGCGATCTGGCTTTCCACCATCCGATGCCGTGCGTCGCTGGGATTCATCGCGGTCGAGCCGTTCCCGGCGCCCGATCCACGATAGTGTGCCGCCGGACTCCATGCCCCCTCGCTCCGCCATCGCCCGGACTCCGCCGCGATCCAGGAGCGCCCGCCGCGGACCGGCGCCGGCCTCGTCCGCGGGGCGCGCGCCCCGCGCCCCGGCGCCGGGAGACGACCCGCGCCGCGCCATCACCACGCTCCTCGACCGTCACGGGGCGCGCCTGCACGCGACGGCCCTGCGCCTCTGCGGCCATCGTTCCGACGCCGAGGACGCGGTGCAGGAGGCGTTCCTCGAAGCCTTCCGCGGCTGGCACGCCTTCGAAGGGCGCTCCGACCCCGCCACCTGGCTGACCACCATCCTGCTGCGCCGATGCCGGCGCCGCATCCGCTCCCGCGTCCGCGAGCGCCGCTTCCGCGCGGACGCCGATCTCCTTCCCTGGCGCGAGGACGAGGTCTCGGCGCTCGGCGCGGCCGTCGAATCGGCGCCGCACGCCGCGGAGCGTGCCGAGGCCCTGGCGAGGCTGCGCGAGGAGATCCCGCGGCTCCCCGATCACCTGCGGCTGCCGGTGGTGCTCCACGAGATCATGGGGCTCTCGATGGCCGACGCGGCGGCCTTCCTGCGCCTGGCGCCGAACACTGTGAAGACGCGCCTCCATCGAGCGAGGCTGGCGCTGCGCCGGACGCTGCTGCGCCGGGTGGCCACCATCGACGCGCCCGCCCCGGTCTACGAGAAGCGCGTCTGCGTGGACCTGCTGAAGGCGAAGATGGACGCGCTCGATCGAGGCGATGGGGCGATCGCCGGGCGCCTTCCTCCGGCGGAACTCTGCGCCCGCTGCCGCGCCGTCTTCCGCGAGCTCGACCTGGTGCACGACGCCTGTGCGCGGATGGAGGAGGGCCGCATCCCGCCCTCCGTGCGTCGCGCCGTGATGCGGGAGCTCCAGGCCGCGTCGGCCGACGCCGCGCGCCGAGCGACCGCTCCTCGACGCGGCCGCCCGCCGCTCGTTCGCTAGCCGGCGGCCGCGGCCGGCGCGGTGGCGCCGAGCGCGTCGAGCGCCGCCACCAGCGTCGGCACCGCGGTGTACGCCGGGCCGCCGCCCATCATCACCGCCACGCCCGCCGCCTCGAGGATCTCCGCCGCGCTCGACCCGCTGCGGAGGCACTTCTCCGCGTGGGCGTGGATGCACGGCTCGCAGTGCGTGGCCACCGCGATCCCCAGGGCGATGAGCTCCTTCTGCTTCACCGGCAGCGCCCCGTCCTTCATGAGCGCCCCGAAGAACGGGGCGAAGGCGCGGCCGATCTCGGGCGCCACGGACTTCATGCGGTTCATCGCGGCGGGCCAGGACTCCTGGAACGATCGTGCGTCGTGCATCATCGTCGGTCTCCTCGTGGTTCAACGGCCGGAGGTGGTGGGGCGTCCGGCGGTGGCGCCCGGCGAACAGGGGATCCGGTTCCACGGCATGCGCTCCAGGAGGAGCGCGAGTCCGCAGGTGCCGGTCGCTCCCGCGAAGGTGAGGCCGGCGCCGAGGGCGGCGGGGAGGGCGATGAACGCCGGGTGCACGAACCACGCCAGCGCACATCCCGTGAGGACGAGGAGGCCGATCGTCAGCTGCACCTGCCGCATCACGCTCACGCGCGACACGCCCGGGTCGACGGTGGTGGGGAGCCCCGCGGCCTTCCACGCCTCGATCCCGCCCGCCATGTTCACCACCGCGCCGCGATCGCAGCCGGCGGCGATCAGCTGCCGCACGGCGTCGGCGCCGCGTCGACCGCTGCGGCAGTGGACCACGAGCGGCGCGCCGCGCTGCGCCGCGCCGGCCAGCGAGGCGGCGTCGAAGCGCGAGAGCGGAAGGAGGCGCGACGGCGCGATGCGCTCGCGTGCATGCTCGTCCGCTTCGCGGACATCGATGAGGATCGCCCGGCCGTGGCGCAGCCACTCCTCGATCTCGCGCGGCGACGCCTCGGGAACGGCCGCGGTTTCCGTCACGGCGCCGGGACGATCGCCGTCCGGCGCCGCACGGCGTTCCGCCTCCGTGGCGCCGTTCCGGCTCCCGGCGGCGGAACGGTCCGGGAGCGCGGCGGCGGGGGTGGCGGCGGTCGACGGGCGGGATTCGGTGATCCGGTTCATGGCGTCCTCCAATGGGTTCGTCATCCACTGAGTGTCCCGGCGGGCCGGCGCGGTTCCAAATGACCGACCCCGCGGGCCGGGATGGACCGCATCCGCGGAACAGTCGTCAGGATTGGAATTGCACCGGGGAGCGGCGAAGCGGGGGGGCCCGACGGCCGATGCAAGGATCGCATGTCTCGCCGCACCAGCGCCTTCACCCTGATCGAGGTCCTGGTGGTGGTGGTGATCCTCTCCATCATGGCGGCGCTCGTGGTGCCGAAGGTCATCTCGGCGATGCAGGACTCGCGCGGAGAAGCGGCGACGGCGCGCGGCCGGCAGCTCCTCACGCTGATCGTGCGCTACAACCAGTTCCACGGCGGCGACCCGATCCCGATCGCGGACGGTCCGGTGGCCGCGTCGGAGCTGAACAAGCTCGTCACCGCGGGCTACTGCACCGCCCCCGACCTGGTCAACCAGGTGGATCCGAACAAGGGCTGGTCGTTCGACGGCCCCATGCTGGTGCCGACGCCCTGACCGGCGCTCAGGCGCCGTAGTCGTCGCGGTACCGCACCCCCAGGGCGTTGTTGAAGAGATTGAGCATCGAGATCAGGCCGATCATCGCCGTGATCTCCACCAGCTCCGCGTCGCTGAAGGCCGCGTGCAGCCGTGCCATGAGCGCCTCGGGAACGGCGTTCGAATCCGTCGTGGCCGCCCGGGCATACTCCACGGCCAGTCGGCAGCGCTCCGGCAGCGACGCGAGGTCATCCAGTTTCCGCATCGGCTCCGAGAGACCGATCATGCGGCACATGGCCAGGTGCGACGACTCGCAGAACTGGCAGCGGTTGCGGCGCGAGACATCGAGGATGATGAACTCCTTCACCTCGCGCTCCACCAGGCCGCCGGGATAGATCGCTTCGCTGAGAGCGCCGAAGGCGCGGAGGAGCTCGGGTCGCAGGCTCATCGCCTGGAGCATCTCCACCGGCTCGCCGCCCTTCGCCACGGCGGCGGCGCTCTCGGCGAAGGCGCCGGAATTCCGCAACGGGTCGAAGGCGCGCCGCATCGCCTCGCGATCGACCGAGACGCGCACTCCTACTCCTGGTCCAGCGGGACCACGCTCCACTCGGGGGAGGGATCGAAGACCTTCATGCGGCGGGCGATCGAGGCGGTGTTGGAGCCGAGGTCGCGCTGGAAGACGACGCCCGAGTTGCTCACCATGAAGGTCATGACGCCGGTTCGCCCGTACTCCGCGGGATAGGCCACCGCCGCGAATCCGCCGGTGAGGCGGCCATCCTGCTCGTAGTTCATCGCGCCGCCCGGGGCCATGGCGCTCTGGCTGCCCAGCATCTGGAAGAGATAGCCGTGGAAGGAGCGGGCCACGCCGCCAGCGGCTGCGGCGGCGAGCTGCTCCGGCGTGGCCTCGGCCAAGGCGGGCCCGAGCGGACTCGGCGCCTCGTTCTCGGCGGTGGGCCAGTAGAGGCCGTTGCGGGTGCCTGGCTGGCTGATGAATCGGTCGGCGAAGACGCCCGGCGCTCCGCCGGCACCCATCGCGGCGTACTCGCGCTGCGCATCGACGATGGCCAGACATGCCTGGATCGCATCGAGCTCGTTGCGACCGACGCGGCGTGCCACGATCTCCGCTTCGCCCGCCGCGGCGTCCCAGCGCCACCCGGCGCCGTCGCGCACCAGCGGGATCGGCAGCGGCCAGCCGTCCGGACCCACCTCGAGGGTCATCGAGCCGTCGTCCTCCTGGACGAACTCGTGCTTCGCACGATACGCCTCCACGAAGCGGTCGGCGTTGGCCTGGGCGTCCGCGTCGTCACCCTCGCGCAGGAGCTGAAGCCCCTTCGAGCCGAGGGCCTGCTGCACGGCCGGTTCGTTGATCGGCGACACCGCAGCCACCAGCGCGTCGCCCGCCGCATCCGGCGTGGCGTAGACGCGCCCGGGCGTGGTGCACGCGCCGAGCAGTGCCGAGCCTGAGACCAGGATTCCAAGGACCAGCGCTCTCATCGTCGACCTCCTCCGCCGCCACCGCGTGAACCACCGCCGCCTCGTGCTCCGCCGCCGCCACCGCGCGAACCGCCGCCGCTGTAGCCGCTTCGGCTGCCGCCGCTGCGGCTCTGGCCGTAGCTGCCTCCGCCGCCGGAGCTGCGGTTCTGGCTGAATCCGCTGCCCTGGCTCTGCCGACCCCGGTTGCTCGCGTCATAGGCCGACTTCCCGCCGCCGTTCACGCCGCCGAAGGCGCCGGAACCGCTCGATCCGCGATCGCCGCTTGGACGGTTGGCCCCGCCCGCGCCACCCGCCGCGCCCGATCCGCGATCGCCGCCGGGACGGTTGGCGCCGCCTGCCGCGCCCGACCCGCGATCACCGCCGGGACGGTTGGCGCCGCCTGCCGCGCCCGACCCGCGATCGCCGACGGCGCCGCTCGGGGCGTTGGGGCCGCGGAACTCCGAGGCTGCGCCCTGGTTGATCGCCTGGCGCCCCGCGTCGGCGCGACCGCGGAAGGCATCGCGAGCCTGCTGCGCCTGCTGCTGGGAGACGCCGCCTCCGGCGCGATTGGCGACATTGCCGTTGCCGTAGGGAACGCCGCCGCGCTGACCCGGGTCATGCTGCCAGGTCCCCTGGCCGCCGTTGAAGTCCGCTCGGCGGTTGCCGGAGTTGTTGATGTTGTTCTGGTAGTTGTTGACGTAGTTCTGGCGGTTGATGTTCTGGTTGAACTGCGTGTTGCGGTTGACGTTCACGTTCACGTCGCCGCGGTTCCAGTCGCAGTTTCCCCACGCGTATCCCCACGCCAGCCCGCACGCCACGCCCACGCCGAAGGAGACCGCCGCCGTGGCCACATAGCCCGGCGGGTAGTAGTAGTACGGCGGGTACGCCGGGTAGGCCCACGCGCCGTAGACGATGTTCGGGTTGTAGGTGGGCACGTAGATCACATCGGGATTCGACGACTCGATGACGATGGTCTGCGGCGCCGTGGCGGTGGCGGGCTCGGTCTTCACCACCTGCTGCTCGGTGGTCTTGAGCGATCCCTCGGCCTTCGCCTTCGCGCGGAGCGACTGCACCGCGTCCAGCACGCCCTTCTGCTGGGCGATGAAGGCATCGCCGAGGTTCTGCGTCCAGTCGAGCTTGGAGCTCATCATGGAGAGGACCTGCGGGAAGTTCACCAGCGACTTCACGCTGGGATCCCACGGCTGCGCCTCGAGCGCCTTGGCGGCGGCGTCGCCGGTGACCGAGGGATTCGCCTTCACCCATCGATCGGCCTCCACCACCTGGAGCGGATAGGTGGACGCCATGAAGATCTGCGAGAGGAGCGCATCGGGATAGAGGGCGATGGGAGCGACCAGCGCCTCGAGCTGTCCCTCCGTCAGCGTGGCGGCCGCCGGCGCGGCGGCACCGGCCGCCGCGGGCGCCGGTGATCCGGGCGCGGTGGACGGAGGCGCCGTCGACTGCGGATCGAGCGGCCCCGCCTGGGACTGCGAGGCGAACACGAGCGCGGTGGCGGTGACGGCGAGCAGGCCGCAGCCGCAGATTCGCGAAGTGACTGGATGACGCATGACGCCGCTCCTTCGCCCGGGCGCAGCGGTCGGCGCCGGGCGCTGACTTATACCGCGCCCGCCACCGATACACTCGCACGGATCATGACGGGACTGCGGGTCCGCTCCGGCGAGTGCTGGATCCATGTGGCCTTCGACGCCGCGGCGGCGATCGACCTCGAACGCGCCGAGCACCTGCTGGGCACGCGGACCGTCGTTCCCGGCGCGAGCGCCACCCGGGAGTCGATCTCCGGTTCGAAGCGAACGCCCCCGGGGATCCAGTTCAAGCCCAAGCCCGTGCGCGTGGTCCGGCCCGCGCGTCCGCATCCGATCGCCGCGACGGCGTGGAGCACCGCGCCGGAGGTGGAGCTGACGCTCTACGACTTCGGCGCGATCTCCGTGGCCTTCCGGGTGGTCATCGACGACGCCACGCTCGAGGATCTCCGGCGCCTCGCCGCAGGCCTCTCCGACGCGCCGGAGCTCCTCCAGGCGGCGCGGGCCCATGTGGACGGTGCGCTCGCGGAGCTCGGCGGCGCGGCGCGCCGCGTCCAGGTGGCGGACCCGGTGGAGGATCATCTCGTCTTCCTCTGCCGGCAGTGGGAGGTCGGTGCCGGATCGGGCGCCGCGGAGGCGCCGTCCATCGCGGAGTTCGGCGCCGCGCTGGCGCAGGTCCTCCGCGCCGCCGACGAGCCGCTCTCGGAGTCGGAGGTCGGCGACGCCCTGGCCTGCGCCATGTCGTACGGCCTCGGCGACCTGGCGATCATCGACTGGAACGCCGCGATCCTCTTCGAACCCGATCCGCGCAGCGCCGCCGATCTCCTCGCCGTCCTCGAGTTCGCCAATGTGGAGCTCGTCGAGCTGCGCTTCCTCGATGATCGCCTCGACGGCATCCTCGATCGCGCCTACCGCGCCGTCTGGTCCGCCGACGACGCAGGAGCGCGCCGCCGCCGGCGCTGGCCCGTGCTGCGGCGCACCGCCATCGAGCGCGAACACCGTCGGCTCGCGGCCCTCCAGATGGACAGCGCCCTCCTCTTCGAGGGGGTGAACAACGCCCTGAAACTCCTCGGCGATCAGTACCTCGCCCGCGTCTACCGGCTGGCCGCGCGGCGATTCCACCTGTCCGAGTGGGACGCGGCGATCCTCCGGAAGCTGGAGACGCTCCAGCAGCTCTACGAGAAGCACGCGGCGGAGCAGTCGACGCGGCGGATGGAGATCCTTGAGTGGATCATCATCATCCTGATCGCCCTCTCCATCGTGATCGTCTTCATCCCCGGAACGA
>CAZSVT010000029.1:0-19019 GCA_964610365.1 uncultured Isosphaeraceae bacterium | reverse complement strand
AGCGCGGGTTGCCGGTGGCCTTCGCGAGCGCCTCGACCGTATGGTCGTTGAGGCCGAGGTTGAGGATGGTGTCCATCATGCCCGGCATCGAGTCACGGGCGCCGGAGCGCACCGAGACGAGCAGCGGGTTCTTCGCGTCGCCGAGCCGCTTCCCCGTCTCCTTCTCCAGCATGGCGATGGCGCGGGTGAGCTCCGCGAGCAGCGGCTTCGGCAGCTTCTTGCCGACGCGGTAGTACTCGGTGCAGACCTCGGTGGTGATCGTGAAGCCCGGCGGAACCGGGAGCCCGATGGCGGTCATCGCCGCCAGGTTGGCGCCCTTGCCGCCGAGGAGCGCCTTCATGTCGCCGCGACCGTCGCATCGCGTGCGCCCGAAGTAGTAGATGAGCGATCCCCGGGCGGCGCCGCGGCGAGCGGCGCCGGCGGCCGGCGCGGCGCGGCCGCGCGATCGGCCGGAGGCGGACTTCGAGGCGTTGGTTCGGGTGCGGGCGGAGGCGGTGGAACGGCGGGGCGGCGCGGCGAGGGTGGTCATGGGGAATCGCGGAGTGTATCCCTCCCGGTCGCATCGACGCATCGGGGTCGTACGATGCGCGCGTGACGACCACCGGAGCCAGGCCGCTGCCGTGGCGCTGCACGCCCGTCGAGGCGATCCGTCGCTGGCCGCGCACGCTCCCCCTGGCGGCGCTCGTGTCGGGCGCCGACGATCCCGGCGCCCGCTGGTCGATCCTCGGCGTGCCGTGGCGATGGGAGGAGATCCCGCACGGGCTGCCGCGCCTCGACTCGATCGCCGCCCTCCGGGCCATCGCCGACGGCGCCGCCGCGCCCGCGCCGCGGCCGGACGCCGACGCGGACGACGACGCCCCGCCCTTCCGCGGCGGCTGGATCGGCGTGCTGTCGTACGAGCTCGGCGCCCTCGGGGAGCCCTCGGCCCTTCCGCGCGGAGGCGTCGACGCCGACTTCCCCCTCGCCGGCGGATGGCGCTGTCGCGCCGCGGCGGTGCACGACCATCGTCGGGGCGCGTGGTGGTGGTGCGCGGCGCCCGACGCGGGCGCGCCGCCCGCCCTCGGCGCGCCGGCGGCCGACGACGAGGCGGAACTCGGTCCCATCGCGCCCAGCCGCGCGGACGAGTGCTACGAGCGCCTGGTGGAACGCACCCTCCAGCTCATCCGGGCCGGCGATCTCTACCAGGCGAACATCGCGCAGCGCTTCGAGGCCCCGCGGCGCGGCTCCATCCGCGCCATGGCGGCGGCGGCCCTGGAGGCGAGCCGGGCCCGCTACGGGGCGGTCATCGAATTCCCCGGCGACCGCGCCGTCGTCTCGATGAGTCCCGAGCTCTTCCTCGAGCGTCGCGGCCGCGCCGTCCGCACGCGACCCATCAAGGGCACGCGCCCCGGCGGCGCGGATCGGCGCGAGCTCATGGAGGACGCCAAGGAGCGCGCGGAGCTGGTGATGATCGTGGACCTGATGCGGAACGATCTCTCGCGCGTCTGCGTGCCCGGTTCCGTCCGCGTGGAGGCGGCGCGGAGCATCGAGGGGCACTGCGGCGTGGAGCACGCGGTGGCGGAGGTCACGGGCGTCCTGCGCGAATCGACCGGCACCGCGGAGCTGCTGCTGGCGTCGTTCCCCCCGGGCTCGGTGACGGGCGCTCCCAAGATCCGCGCCATGCAGGTCATCGAATCGCTCGAGGCCCTGCCGCGCGGACCCTACTGCGGGGCGGTGGGTTGGCTGGGCGACGACGGCGACGGCGCGCTCGGCGTGGCCATCCGCACGCTCTGCGTGCGCGGTCCGCGGGTGACCGGCTCCGTCGGCTGCGGCATCGTGGCCGACTCCGATCCCGACGCCGAGGCGCGGGAGCGGCTGGTGAAGCTGGAGCCCTTCCGCCGGACGGTGCAGCGGCTCACGCCGCGCGGAGCGGACGCTGCCGATGCTGCCAGTCGATGGCCCCAAGGATCTGCTCGGCCACGATCGACTGCGCCCGCGGGTGGAAGCTGAAGTCGAAGGCGAGACCCGCGTAGGTCATCTGCGCGCTGTCGATGTGCGTGTGCACCACCTTGGCGGTGGTGAGCACGGGAATGGGCATCGCCTCGCCCAGCGGGATGCGCAGCCAGAGGATGGGGTGCCGGAAGAGGATCGGGGCGTCGGCCGGGGCCACGCGCACGCCCACGCCTCCGCCGCCGATGTTCATCAGCGTGGCACCGAAGCGCGGCCCCACCGTGGGGAGCATGGCGTCGAGGATCGACGGGTCCACCGGCTCGCCGGCGCGATGCCGTTCGCAGAGGTCGGCGAGGGCCCGCTCGGCCGGCACCACGCTCGCGGGATCGAGCAGCGGCCAGCAGTCCACCTCGGGAAGCTGGAGCCCGCGCGCGTCGTAGCGACCGTGGAGTCGCTGGCAGCGCTCCAGGTGGTCC
This sequence comes from uncultured Isosphaeraceae bacterium, assembly GCA_964610365.1. Classification (GTDB taxonomy): domain Bacteria; phylum Planctomycetota; class Phycisphaerae; order Phycisphaerales; family SM1A02; genus VGXK01. Next base: position 16,614 of record CAZSVT010000029.1, on the reverse strand, counting down.
GGCATGGAGAGCAGGAGCGTGCCCGGCCGCTTCGCGTCGGCGCTGCGCCGCTCGTCCAGCACGGCGCAGCGGAACATCCACCGATTCTGCCCGATGACGGCGGCGGCGATGATCCGGGTGCCCGCGGGGAAGCGCACGTCGTGCCCCAGCGTCCGCGGGGCCTCGACGAGCATGTCGCGCTCGCCCAGGGAGAGCAGCCGCACGCGCCAGACGAGGTCGCCGCTGCGCGGACCCTCCGAATCGTCGGGGGGCGCGAGCGCCACTTCGAGGGCGCCTTCGCGCGCCTGGATCTGGGTGAGTGTCCGTCGCCAGTGGGTGCTTCGACTGCGGGACGCGGGCATGGGCGGCTCCTCGGCTCCCCGTGGAACGCGCGGGATTCATCGGCCGCTCACGGTCGCGATGCGCGTCGAAGTCCCGACTCCAGGCGCCGAAGGAGCGCCGCCGTTTCCGTCTGGTCGGATCGTGACGGCACGCGACCTCCGAAGCGCACGGCGTAGTAGTGCTCCACGATCCGGGCGAAGCTCTCCCCGCTCGCCGCATCGGTGGCGGCGAGCCACTCCGAGTGGAGCTGCGGCGGGCGCCACTCCGGCTTGCCCACGCCGGCGGCCTCCAGCATGCGCAGGGCGTCGGCGAAGAACGCCCCGTCCCGGCGCAGGCGCCGGCGCTCGGGCGCGGGCAGCTCCTCCAGGCGCAGCAGCCGGGCGCGCCGTCGCTCGCGGCGCGAGAGGAGCACCGCGGTGGCGATCATGCCCGCCAGCGTCACCACCACCGAGACCGCCCAGAGCCGACCGATGCCTCCCGCCTCGAACTGCCGCGAGAGCGTGTCGAGCCAGTCGCCGACGGTCGCCATCGCGCCCCGCGCGAGCTCGGTCACCCGGTCGCCGGCGCCGCGCAGGAGCGAGCGCTGCGCCGACGCGTCGAATGCCACCACCTGCGTGCGCCAGAGGAAGTCGATGCCGTCGTAGAACCAGCGCATCGAGTCGCCCCAGCCCCGGCCCTGGCCCGCGAGGGACTCGAGCGTGGACGACGGCGTGGGATCCACCGTGATCCAGGTCCACGGCCCGGTGCGCACCTCCACCCACGCGTGGGCGTTGTTCTCGCGGACCGGCATCTGGCGCGTGGACGCGTCGAACTCCACGGCCACGAAGCCCACCACCAGGCGCGCCTCCACGCCCACGCTCTGGAGCATGCCGCAGAGCGCCGAGGCGAAGAGCTCGCAGTGTCCGCTGCGCCCGCGGCGCAGGAACGCATCGATGGGATCCTCGCCGGGCCGCAGCACCAGCCCCGAGAGATCGGTGGAGTAGCGAAACCCGCTCCCCTGGAGGTATCGCAGGAAGATCGTGGACGATCGGCGCGCCCACTCCCAGCGAGCCTCGGGATCGCGCTCCAGGAGCGCGCGATCCGGCGGTCGTTCGCCCACCTGTCCCAGCACGCGCCGGGCCTCCTCGGCCACGCCCTCCACCGTGAATCGCGGCACGCGCCAGGGGATCTCGCGCCCGCCGAGCGCCTCCAGTCCCTCCGGCCCGATGAACGGCTGCACCTTCACCTGGTAGCGGCCGATGCGCGGTCCGCGCTCCACGCCCGGGTCGATCATCTCCAGCGTCACCCCGTCGAAGAGGATGGCGCCGCTGCCGGGATACGACAGTGCCACCGGCGCCCAGGCGCTGAAGAGGATCTCGGTGACCATGAGGCGCGGCTCCACCGCCAGCGTCCAGGTCTGCGCGCCCATGGGCACCGGAGGCTGGGCGAGCGGTTCGAAGACCCGGTCGTCGCCCGCCGGGATCGAGCGCACCAGGGCCCGGGCGCGGGTGGAGATCCAGCGCGACGAGCCCGCGTCGTAGCGATCGAGCACCGTCCCGCGCAGTCGCAGCGGCTCCAGTGGACGCGTCCGCTCCCCCGCGGGATCGACCCACTCCACCGTCATCACCTCGCGGCGCGACGGCTCGCCCGGCGGACCGCGACGGAGATCCACCTCCCCGCGGAATCCGGTGAGCCGCGCGACGCTGCCCCACCCCTCGAAGCGCTGGAGGATGTCGCGCGGAAAGAGGACGAAGAGCACCAGGCTCACCGCGGCGCCGATCAGGAGACCGGCCGTCACCACGCGCCGCACATGGGCCCCGGCGCGCCCGCCGTAGACCGCGGGTGGCGGAGCCACCGGGCCCGCCACCGCCCGCACGCGCTCGGCGTGGCGCTCGCCGCCGCGCTCCAGCCGGTAGAGCATGAGGGAGGCGATCACCAGCACCGCGTAGACCAGGAGCAGCACGCCGAAGACCAGGTCCACGCTCACCAGGCAGCCGGCGAGCATGATCACCAGCGAGAGGCCCAGGAGCTGGCGCCGGTCGCGCGTGCTCTTGCGCTCGTAGAGCTTGATCACCGAGGTCCAGAGCACGAAGGTGCCCACGAGCCGCGCCAGCGTCAGCGGGTCGGCCTGGAGCGGGGCCTGCAGGAGCGTCCAGCCCAGCACGCCCAGGACCAGCGGCGTGGTCGCCCACTTCGGCAGTCCGCGCCTCGACGGTCCCTCGGTGACGATCCAGCTCGCCGCCGCCGGCACCGACGCCGCGAGCAGCAGGGCCACGTCCTGGAGGGCCACGCCGAACGCGACGATCGCCACCAGCGAGGTGGCGAAGGAGACCATCGGGAAGTGGCGCGCGGGACTCATGGAGCGCGGCCCGTCATGCGATGAGGTCCGACAGCCGCGTGGCGCTGAGATGGATGGCGTCGGGCCGATCGGCCGAGAGCTCCACGCGATCGACGTGCACGAGCACCGTGGCGGCCCGCTCCTCGCGATCACCGCGCGGCGGCGCCCCGCGCGGGGCATCGAGATCGATGCCCGCCAGCACCGCCATGAGCCGCTGGAGATGCCAGTGTCCGCGGCGCAGCGGCGTCCGCGGCGCCTCCACGCCCACCAGGTCCAGGGCGTACTCGTACCCCTCGCGATCGGCGGCGGCGAGGAGGCTGGCGGCGAGGGTGATCGCGTCCTCCTCGAGCTCGCGAGCGCTGCGCGCGGCGCCCTCGGCCACCCGCAGCGCGGCGGTGGGACGGGAGAGATCCATGACCACGCGGAGGCGCGGCGGCGACGGCGTGCTCCGCTCGATGGTGGCCAGTTCGTCCAGGCCCGCGCGGCGGCGCCACGCGATCTGCCGCGGACTGTCGCCGGGGCGGTACTCGCGCACGCCGAGGAAGTCCTCGCCCGGACCCGGCTCCCGGCTGGTGCGCACGCCGCCCATGCCGTGCGGCGCGAGCGATCGCAGCACGCCCGGCCGCAGCGTCCGAACGGGCGGGAAGACGAGGAATTCCGTCGGCTGGCGGAAGACCACGATCTTGCGCAGCAGTCCGAACGGGAACGAGCTCGACGCGTGGATCGACTCGAAGCGGAATCGGCCGCGACGCTGGGGAATGAAGAGGCCCTCCACGTGCGCCGACTCGCCCGGCGCCGCGTGCAGCAGCCACGCGGGCGACGACGCTCCCGCCGCGTTCCAGCCGTGGGCGCCCGCCACGCGCGCCTCCTCGATCGTGAGATCGAAGAGCGGCCACCAGCGGGCGCGATGCCGCACCAGGTAGCGGAGGGCCATCGGCTCCCCCACGCGGCCGGGGCGCGGATCGAGCCGGACCACCGCCAGCCGCACCAGCATGCCTCCCGAGATGACGCCGGACGCGATCACGCCGGCGAGCATCGCCGAGAAGGTCCAGACGAGCAGGTTGTTCGGTCGGTACGCGCTGGCCACGCCCAGCAGGATGGTGACGGCGATGTACGCGGCGCCCCCGAGCGGCACATGGTAGAGGCGGCGCGCGGCGCTCACGACGATCTCACGGAGCGCGGCCGGTGGGACTGGAGGAGAACCGATCGACGTCGGACTGGACATCGGCGCCGGCGCCCGCGCCGCGCTCCGGACCGCGGCGCGACGGCCCCGGCGAGAGCGTCACGAGCAGTCGCGACGACTTGGGATCGAAGGGAAGGCGGATGGTCTCCTCCACGCCGGAGAACCCGGTCCGCGCCACGCGCACGCCCCACACCTCGTCGGTGAAGCCGCTCCCGGTCTCGTCGAGACGCAGGGTGAACCAGCCGTTGCCGTCGCTCACGGCGCTCGCCACGTCGCGGCGGGCGAGCGAATTCGGATCGCGGGTGACGACCAGCCGCGCGCCCTTCACGGGCTTGCCCTCCTCCAGCCGACCGTCGTCGGCGGCCACCATCGTCATCGAGTCGAAGCCCTCTTCGACGACGCGGCCCTTGAGCTCGTAGGTGCAGCCGCCCAGGAGCGCGGCGGCGATCGTCACGGCGGGAAGGAATCGACGGATCATGCGCCGAAGGGTAGCAGCCGCGGCTCAGCGATCGGGCGCGTCGTCCCCGGACTCCGCCCGCCGCTCGTGCCAGTCGCGGAGGAACGCGGCCGTGGCCATGATGGCGAACGACCCCAGGAGCGCGGCGCCGAACGCCTGGCTGGCCACCACGGAGGTGGCGCCCATGGCCGTGGCCACGACGACGGCCGCCGCGCCGGCGCCGAGGACGATCACGCCCGCCCACCACACCGAGCGGAGCGTGAGGCGGTTCCGTGCGTCGGACGGAACCTCGTCGCCCACGTCCACGCTGTCCCAGTCGACGCTCGCCCCGAGTTCGCGCGAGGCCTCCAGGGCCCGTCGCGCCTGCGCCAGTCGCGAGCGCCGCACATGCACGGGCACGCCGGCGCACCCCGGGGTGAGCGAGTGGGCCAGGCCGAGGTTCCCCAGCACGAAGACGCGCGCCTCGATGCCCGCGTCCTCCAACACCGCCACGATGGTCCGCGCCTCGAACTCGTCGCGCGCCTCCATGAGCGGCTCCATCGGATCAAAGTCGCTCATCCGATGCCTCGCAGGCGATCGACCTCGGCCAGGAGCGCCGGGGCGTCGTCCGGACCGAAGGAGCGTCCGCCGAGGTCGGCGCGCCACCCGCGGACGAGCTCGGGGGCGATGAGCATCACCGAGCCCGCATGCAGGTCCTGCCGCTGGTGCGGGGCATCGAGGAGGACGCCGCGGACGAGCGAGCCCTCGAAGCCGTCCACGCGGAACCACGCGTGCTCCGGCGTCTCGTGGTGGCCGCCGGGATCCACCGGCGCCAGGATGCGGAACGCCTGCTCGGATTCCGTGCGCAGCGCCGGATCGGGGCTGCGATGGAGCGCCGCCCAGGCGGTGGCGAAGTCGGGGAAGGATCGTCGCGCATGCTCGCGCAGGGCCTCCGCGGTGCGGCTCGTCAGGTAGAGGACGGCGTTGCCGGACTCCACGCGCTCGATCGCCCGGCGCGGCCAGCTCCAGCCGGCCGTGCCGTCGTCGCCGCGCTCGCAGAGGAGGGCGATCGTCTCGCGCACGCGCTCCGGCCCTTCGCCCGTCTCCACCTCCGCGCGCACCAGGTGCACCGTGATCCCGTGCCCAATCTCCATGGCCGACTCGCGCGCCGGCATCGGTCCCTCGAGGAGGAGCGAGGCCACCGCGTGCACCAGGGTGACGGCGGCGTCGAGGTGGCGACCCGGCGCCTCGAAGATGCCCAGCTCGGGCCGGCCGCAGCGGGCGAGTCCCTTCGTGCGCACGATCACCCGCGGTTCCTCGCCGGCGTCGCCGTCGATGGTGAGACCCTTGATGCTCCACAGCAGGCGCTCGAGCGGCTTCGCCTGCGGATGGAGGTACCACGCGTCGAGCTCGGCGCGATCGAAGACGGCGTCGCTGGAGGCATCGATGATGGCCGGACCGTCCGGGACGATGCCGGCGAGCATCGTGGTGAGCAGGAAGTGATCCGCGACCGGGTCCTCGGCGCCCAGGACGGCCTGCATGCGGATCACCCAGGGGCAGCGCCGGATCGCGGAGTCGAGCTCGGGCGCCTCCACCACGCTCCCGCTCGCGGCGCGCTCCGCCCAGAGCACCACCTCCGAGTCGACGCTCGGGACCCGCAGCGCGAACGCCCACCGGACCTCGTCGCGCTCATCGGGGTTCTCGGCCCTGCGGATCTCCGGTTCGCCTCCGAGCCATCGGGCCACCGCCGCTTCCACCTCCGCCGCCCCCGGGCACTCGGCGTCCGGGCAGAACGCGACCCACCCCGACGGCTCCGGCCCGTCGCGATTCCAATCGGGATTCCCGGGCGATCCGGCGTCGTCGGCGTCGCCGCCCTGGTCGTGCGCGGTGGTGCGGTCGTCGGTCATGCGGCGGTTCTCGGAGGCGCGGATCGCATCGGGTCGGATCGTAGTGGCGGCGACGGTGGATCGGCGCGCCCATCCGTCACGCGATGGACGCGGCGCCGGAACTTCCCGGAACACGCGGCCCGCACGAGGCGTAGCGAGCGGTGGAATCGCGATGCGGCGGGATTGCGTCGACGCGTTCGCGCGGCAGCATCCGTTCCCAGCGGGCCATCGAGGTTCGAGGAGACGAGGAAGAGGAAGCCATGCTCCGTGTCCTGATCACCATGATCCTTGACTGCGTTCATCGATTCACCCGGTCCCGGGCGCGCGCGGAACTCGTTCCGTGCCGCGTCATCCGTCGGACGAGACCTGCGCGGTAGCGGCGCGTGACGCCCCGAGACCCCGCAGGCCCTGCCCGACGCGGCAGGGCCTTGTTCCATGCGAGGTGAGCCATGCACGAGATGCACGATCCAACCATCTCCGTCGCCGACCAGAGCCCGGCGTTCAATCCGTCGCGGCTGCCCGTCGACCGCCGCGCGGAGTTCCTGCCGCTGCGCGGCGCCTACCAGGACCGGAAGCTGAAGGGCGGCGCCGAGTGGGAGCTCTGGACGCCGGAGGAGGAGCGCGGCCACCGGTACGCCCTGGAGATCTCGCCGATGCGCCCGAGCGAGGCGCTGGCGTGCATCACGGCGCGGGCGATGCGCCCGGGCATGACGCTGCTCGTGGGCTTCACCGGCATCCAGGGCGGCGCCGCCGCGGCCCTCGCCGCCGTCGGCGAGACGAGTCGCAATCTCGCGGACTTCCTCGGCACGGCCGGGCCGCAATCGGCGGCCTCCGGCGCCGGCTACCTGGTGCTCGACGACGTCGCCCTCCTGCGCGCCCTGCGTCGGGGTCTCTGCGGCTTCGCGCACGCGGTGCGCCTGGAGCCGGGTGAGCACGACCGCGTGGAGGCGAGCGACATCGAGACGGTGGTGCGCAGCGCGGCCCCGAAGCGCTCGCCGCTCGAAGCGGATCTCAGGACCATTGCGTGGCTGCGATGCGGACCGGACTCCCGCGTGGAGATCCTCTCGCGTCGACGCGCCGTGGTCCACGAACTGGTGGCCGAGGGCGTGGCCCTCTACCTCGCCGCGCAGCTCGGCGTCTCGCACCGCGAGGTGCGACGGCCGGAGCCGTGGCGGATGGCGCAGCTCCTCAGCGTCTCCGGACACCTCGAACTCCATCCGAAGGAGACGCTCATCGCGTCCACCTTCGCGGACATGGGCTGCTGCTGCTCCGCCCCCTCGGAACGCCATCCGGCGGCGGTGAGCCTCATCTACGACCTGCCGAGCCGTTCCTGGCATGGCGAGGAAGGCTGAACCGGGGAGCGTCGGGCCCCGTATGGAGGGGCGTCCGACATCTCTCGTTTCTTTCTCCCCGGGGCGAGGTACCGCGACGACGGGCCTCGCCCTTTGTGCATTGGGACGGCGGCGGTGTCCGGGCGCCGTCGGGGCTCGCCGCCTGCGCCGTGACGCGGCGCCTCGGCGTCAATCCGCCGGCACGCACCGCGTGGCGGCCCAGTCGCGAAGGGCCGCGATCTTCTCCGCCATGACCACCGCGAGCGGCGGGCTGGCTTCGAGCGCGTCCACGAGGTCCCGATCGGTCACCTCGCGCCGGCCGTCGGCGAAGGCGCGGTGGAGCGCGGCCTCGACGGCCACCTCGATCTCGGCACCGCTCCGCCCCTCGGCGCTCCGGGCGATCGCCTCGATCGCGTAGCGCCCGGGGTCGCGTCGTCGCGCGGCGAGGTGGATGCGCACGATCGCCTCGCGCGCCTCGGCGCCGGGCAGGTCGACGAAGAAGATCTCGTCGAAGCGACCCTTGCGGAGCAGCTCCGGCGGCAGGGCGCTGACATCGTTGGCGGTGGCGGCGAGGAAGGTGGACGAGGGGCGCTCCTGCATCCAGGTGAGCAGCGACCCGAACATGCGCCGGGCCAGTCCCCCGTCGCTCGAGTGGCTCGCCGCGCCCGCGAACGCCTTCTCGATCTCGTCGATCCAGAGCACGGCGGGCGCCATGCGGTCGGCCTGGGCCAGCGAGTCGCGGAGCTTCCGCTCGCTCTCGCCGATGAACTTGTCGAAGAGGGCGCCGGCGTCGAGGCGCATCAGCGGCAGCCCCCACGCGGTGGCGATGGCCTTCGCCGCCAGGCTCTTGCCCGAGCCGGGAACGCCCAGCATCAGGACGCCTCGGGGCGGCCGCAGTCCGTAGGCCGCGGCGTCGTCGGAGAGCGCGTCGCGCCGCTCCCCGAGCCATCGCTTGAGCGCCGCCATGCCGCCGATCCGGTCGAGCGAGACCGGCGCCTGCACGAACTCCAGAACGCCACCGAGATCGCCCAGGGCGTTGCGCTTGAGGATCACCAGGCGGTCGAGGTCGTCGGCGTCGAAGCGATCGTCCTCGGCGGCGCAGAGGGTGATGACGCGGCGGATCTGCCGTGCCGTGAGCCCGGTCATGCTCCGGACCACGGACTGGAGCGCTCGGCGCGTGATCTCCACCTGGAGCCGGCGCGTCTTGCGCACGTCGTTCACGCCTTCGCGCACCAGGCGCTCCACCTCCTCCGCCCCCGGCGCGGGCGGAGACCAGTGGCGTGCCTCCGCCTCCACCGAGGGCGGGAGCCGCGGCTCGCGCTCCACGAGCACCACCACGCCGAAGGCGCGCTTCGCCGCGCCGATCGCCTCGCGGAGGGCGCGCACCGTGTTCGCGTCGTCGAGGTGCGCGCCGAGGTCGTAGAAGACGTTCACGGCGCGCTCGGACGGCGCCTGGGTTGCGAGCCACGCCAGCGACGCCGCGGCGCGCTCGGTCCCGGGCACGCCCGGCTCGCGAAGGCGACCCGATGCGAGCCCCTGCACCGCGGTCCATGACCGGTACGGGATGTCGCCCGGGACGGCGGCGAAGAGCTCGTCGCGGATCGCCTCCTCGTCGTCGGTGCGGATCACCACCAGCGGGTGCGTCCCGTCGAGTTCGCGGGCGAGGGGGGAGGTCGGCGGAGCGGCGGCGCGGCTCATGTGAGGCCTCATCCGGTGACGATGTTGACCATGCGGCCCGGGACGACGATCACCTTGCGCACCGGCTTGCCCGCCAGGTGCTTCACCACCGACTCGTCCGCCAGCACGATCCGCTCGATGTCCGCGCTGCCGGCCCGGGACGGCACGCGCATCCGGGCCTTGATCCGGCCCAGCACCTGCACCGCGATCTCCACCTCGTCGTCCACCAGCATCGCCGGATCGACCGTCGGCCACGGCTCGGCGGAGAGCGACGCCGCGTGGCCGAGGCGCGACCAGAGCTCCTCCGCCAGGTGCGGGGCGTAGGGCGCGAGCACCAGCGCGAATCGCTCCAGCTGCGAACGGGTGAGGCCGCCCTGTGACGGATCGGTCATCTCCGTGGGCCGCGTCGCCGCGTTCACCAGCTCGATCATCGCCGCGATGGCGGTGTTGAAGGCCAGCCGCTCCGTGTCGGCGGCCACGCGGGCGATGGTGCGATGGAGCAGCCGCTCGATCGCCGGATCCTCCTTCGCCGCCAGCAGCAGCTCCCCGGTGCGCTCGTCCACCGCCAGACGCCAGACGCGCTGCAGGAATCGGAAGACGCCCGCGATGTCGCGCGTGTTCCACGGCTTGCTCGCCTCGAGCGGGCCCATGGCCATCTCGTAGAGGCGCATCGTGTCGGCGCCGTACTCGGCGATCACGCCGTCGGGGTTGATCACGTTCCGGAGGCTCTTGGACATCTTGGCGATGACCTGCGTCACCGGCTCGCCGGTGCCCTTCTCCAGGTGGACGCCGTCGCGCTCCTCCACCTCGTCGACGGGCACCAGGCTGCGGTCCGCGCGCTGGTACGCCCAGCTGGTGATCATCCCCTGGTGGAAGAGCCGCCTGAACGGCTCAGGCGTGCTCACCTCGCCGAGGTCGAAGAGCACCTTGTGCCAGAAGCGCGCGTAGAGCAGGTGCAGCACCGCGTGCTCGGCGCCGCCGACATAGAGATCCACGCCGCCGCCCTGCATCCAGCGTCGCTCCGCTTGGACGCCGACGAAGCGCCGCTCGTTGCGCGGATCGCAGTAGCGCAGGTAGTACCAGCAGCTCCCCGCCCAGCCCGGCATGGTGTTGGTCTCGCGGCGCACCGGCGTGGCCGGAGGCAGGACCTCGGGGTCGACGCCCGCCTCGCCCGCGGTCGTGTTCACCCACGCCGAAGCCTTCCCCAGCGGCGGCGTCGGCAGGTCGCTCTCGATGGGCTTGAAGTCCTCCATCTCCGGCAGCAGCACCGGCAGGCGCGACGCCGAGACGGGATAGTGCCGACCGGCGTCGTCGAAGACGATGGGGAACGGCTCGCCCCAGTAGCGCTGCCGGCTGAAGAGCCAGTCGCGCAGCTTGTAGTTCACGCGCCGTCGGCCGAGTCCGCGCCGCTCGAGCCAGTCGATCATCCGCGCCTTCGCCTCGGCGGTGGCCAGGCCGTCCAGGACGATGCCGTCGGCGGCGCTGTTGCAGGCCACGCCGTCCTCGACGAAGGCGGCCTCGAGCGCCTCCCCCGGCGCGCCGCCGGGCGCCATCACCACCCGCCGGATCGGGAGGTCGAAGGCCTTCGCGAAGTCGAAGTCGCGCCCGTCGTGCCCGGGCACCGCCATGATCGCGCCGGTGCCGTAGCCCATGAGGACGTAGTCCGCCACCCAGACGGGAATCTCCGCGCCGGTGGCGGGGTTGCGGGCCACCAGTCCGCTGTCGACGCCGGTCTTCGTCTTCGAATCCGCCTGGCGATCCACGTCGGCGCGGTGGCGCGCCGCGTCCGCGTACGCCCGCAGCGCCGCGGCCCGCGCGGGCGCGGCCGCCGCGATCGCCCGCTCCACGAGCGGATGCTCCGGCGCCAGCACGATGTAGGTGGCGCCGAAGAGGGTGTCCGGCCGCGTGGTGAAGACCACGATGGGATCGAGGCCGGCGCCGCCGTCGCCGCGCGAGCCCGCCGCGCGGACCTCGAATCGGATCTCCGCGCCCTCGCTTCGACCGATCCACTCCGTCTGCTGCACGCGCGTGCTCTCGGGCCAGTCGATGAGCGCCAGGTCCCCCAGCAGCCGGTCGGCGTACTCCGTGATGCGGAACATCCACTGGCGCAGCGGCACGCGCTTCACGGGGTGGCCGCCGCGCTCGCTCCGACCGTCGATGACCTCCTCGTTGGCCAGCACCGTGCCGAGCTTCGGACACCAGTTGACGGTCTGCTCGCCGAGGTACGCCAGCCGATGGGCGTCGATGGCCTCGCGACGCTCCGCCGCGTCCATCGCCGACCACGGCTTGCCGCCGTGCGTGCGCCCGCCGCGCTCGAACTCCGTCACCAGGTCGGCGATGGGCCGCGCGCGACCCGCGGCGCGGTCGTACCAGGCGTCGTAGCAGCGCAGCCAGATCCACTGCGTCCATCGGTAGAACTCGGGATCGCAGGTGGCGAACTCGCGTGACCAGTCGTAGCTGAGGCCGAAGCGCTGGAGCTGGCCGCGGAAGGTGTCGATGGCCTTGCGCGTGGTGATGGCCGGGTGGATGCCGGTCTGCACCGCGTACTGCTCGGCCGGGAGGCCGAAGGCATCCCAGCCCATCGGGTGCAGCACGTCGAAGCCGCGCATGCGCTTCAGGCGGCAGAGGATGTCCGTGGCGATGTAGCCCTCGGGATGACCGACATGCAGCCCCGCCCCCGACGGATACGGGAACATGTCGAGGCAGTAGAACTTCGGGCGCGACGCGTCGAAGCCCGGGTCGCCGGGATCGGGCGCACGGAAGGGCCGCTCCTTCGCCCAGCGCTGCTGCCACCTCGCCTCGATCTCGTTGGCGAGGGCGCCGGTGTATCGATGGCGGGTCTCCAGCTCCGCGGACATGGCCGAAAGGCTACCTCCGCCCGCGAATCCGCGGCGGGCGCGGGCGCGTCCGGCGCGACGGCGCCTCGGATCCCGGCACGACGGCGCGCTCCTCCGCGGCCGCCGGCCGGCTCAGGACTCGGACTTCGCGCGTTCCTGTTCCAGGTGCTTCATCGCCTCGCCCACCAGGTAGAAGCTGCCGGTGACCACGATGAGGTCGTCGCGACTGACGGCGCGCGTGGCCAGCGCCAGCGCCTCCGGCAGCGACCGCGCCACCTGGCTCATCTTGCCGGAGCGCTCCTGGAACTGCTTCTGGAGTTCGTCGGGATCGGCGGCGCGCGGCGTGGTGGCGGCGCGGGTGAAGATCACCTTGTCGGCGCCGAGGTTGACCTTGTCCAGCATGGCGCCCACGTCCTTGTCCGCGCAGCAGCCGAAGATGCAGACCATGGAGTCGTAGGGCACGTGGGCGCCCACGCAGCGCATCAGGGCGTTCATCGACGCGGGGTTGTGGGCGCCGTCGGCCAGGATGCGCGGCCGCTCCGAGAGGAGCTGCATGCGGCCCGGCGCGCGGGTCTTCCCCAGGCCGGCGGTCATGCGATCCTCGGGGCAGTCGAAGCCGCAGCTCTTGAGCGCGTCCACCGCCGCCAGCGCCAGGCCGCAGTTGCTCGCCTGGTGCTCGCCCTGGAGCGGCACCGGCAGATGCTCCAGCCGGCTGGTGCGCGTGTAGAGGCAGACGCGCGTGTGGGGGCCGAGATCCGGATCGGTGCAGAAGCGGCTGGAGAACTCGATCTCCTTGTTGACCACGCGCAGCAGGGCGCCGGTCTTCTCCGCCACCTCGCGGAAGACGCGCTCCACCTCCGGCTGCGGCTCGAAGGCGATCGCGGGCACGCCCGGCTTGAAGATGCCCGCCTTCTCGCGGGCGATCGCCGCCAGCGTGTTGCCCAGGATCTTCGTGTGATCGAAGTCGATCTGCGTCACCACGCTCACCAGCGGCGTGAGCACGTTCGTGGAGTCGAGGCGGCCGCCGAGGCCGACCTCCACCACCGCCACGTCCACCGCCTGCTCCACGAAGTACTTGAAGCCGATCGCGGTGACCAGTTCGAAGAAGGTGGGCTCGAAGTCGAGCTTCGACGCCGCCTTCGCCACCTGCCGGGCGAGCTCCACGAGGTCGGACTTGCCGATGGGGCGGCCGTTGATGGAGATGCGCTCGCGCAGGCCCGTGAGGTGCGGGCTGGTGTACTGGCCAACCGCGTAGCCGCACTCCTCGAGCATCGCCGCGATCATCGCCACGGTGCTGCCCTTGCCCACGGTGCCCGCCACGTGGACGGTCTTGATCTGCCGATGCGGATTGCCGAGCCGGTCGAGGAGCCGGTGCATCCGGTCCAGCTTGAACGACTCGTCGGAGAGCTTCACCACGCGCATCCGCTCGATGTCCGTCCGGTCGTGGAGCCAGCGGACCACATGGGCGTACGACGAGAGGTCCGGCGCCGAGCGCTTCGTGGTGGCCGCACCGGCGGCGCGACTCCCCGGCGCCGACTTCGGATCCGCGGCGCGCGCTCCCGGCGCAGACTTCGGATCCGCGGCGCGCGCTCCCGGTGCAGACTTCGGATCCGCGGCGCGCGTCATGGCGGCCGTCTTCGCGTCGCCGCCGCGCGCGGCGCCGGGCTTCACTTCCGTGGTGATGGGGGCCGGTCGCCGTGCCGAACCGCCCTCGCGCTTCGTCGCACCGGGCTCGGAACGGGCGGCCGAGCCGCCCTTGGAGGCGTTCGTTCCCGGAGAGGACGCCCGGCCTTGGGACCGGGCCGCGGAAGGCTTCGGCATAGGAAGGACGATTCTATCGGCGGGACGGAATCGGTTCAAACGATCGCCGCGCAACACCATGCTGCACCGGAGGTTGCGAGCTGATGCGCTGGACCCGTAGACTCGCCGTCGTGTCGTCGGAGAGGGCCGAATCGTGATGCCGCCAGTCGGCTCGTCGGCCACCGGGCCCGGCGCCGAATCGTGGCGCGCCCTGCGCATCCTCAGCGAGTTCGTGGAAGCCGTGGACACCCTGGCGCCGATCGGCCCGGCGGTGAGCGTCTTCGGCTCCGCGCGCACGCAGCCCGACACGCGCTACTACGACATGGCGCGCACCTGCGGTCGCCTGCTGGCGGAGCGCGGACTGGCGGTCATCACCGGCGGCGGCCCCGGCATCATGGAGGCGGCCAACCGCGGCGCCCATGAGGCCGGCGGCGTGAGCGTGGGGCTCAACATCGCGCTCCCGCACGAGCAGGTGCCGAATCCGTACCAGTCGGTGGAGCTCGAATTCCGCTACTTCTTCATCCGCAAGGTGATGTTCGTGAAGTACGCGCGCGGCACGATCATCTTCCCCGGCGGCTTCGGCACGCTGGACGAGGTCTTCGAGTCCCTCACGCTGATGCAGACGCTGAAGATCCGTCCGATGCCGGTGGTGCTCGTGGGACGGGGCTACTGGGACGGCCTGCTGCACTGGTTCCGCGAGGTGGTGATCGGGCAGCACCACGCGATCGACGCCGACGACTTCCATCTCTTCCATCTCACCGACGACGTGCACGACGCGGTGGAACTGGTGCACGCGGTGAGCGAGGGGCGCCGCGCCTGGGCCGCCAACCTGCCGCGCTTCCCCGAGGACGAGGCGGGGCCCACGGGCGAGGGCACGCGCGAGGGCGTGCTGCCGCGGAAGCGCGCGGCGGGCGAATCGTCGCGGCCGCCGACGGCCCAGCCCTGACGAGCCTCCTCGCGGGTCGCCGCGCGGCGGCGCCGGACCTCCCCCTCCTGACGCCGGTCCATCGCGGGCGACGGAGCACCGACCGCAGGGCGGGATCGGCGGCGCGCGGATCAGCGCCACTCGTGGCGCGGATAGCGCCGCTTGAGCTCGGGCCGGATCTGCGGATAGAGGCGCTCGAAGAATCCCGGGAGGTCGCTGGTCACCTGGAGCGGGCGCTGGCTCGGCGCCAGGATCTCCAGCAGCACCGCCACCCGGCCCCCCGCCACGCTGGGCGTCTCGCGCAGGTCGAAGAGATCCTGGATGCGCGCCGCGCCGCGCGGCGGCTGGCCCTCCTGGTAGCGCAGCCGCAGGCGGCGCCCGCTGGGCAGCGGGATCTCGGCCGGCGCCATGCGATCCACGAAGCGGGCGTCGTCGAAGGAGAGCGCCCCGCGCACGGCCTCCAGGCAGGGACGATCCGTCACTTCGCCGGCGCGGGTGGCACCGTGCACGATCTCGGCGCGGATCACCGCGAGGTCCTCGTCGTCGTAGCGCAGCAGTGCGCGGTCGGGGAACCACGCCGCCGCGCAGCGCACCCTGGCGATCCACTGCTCCACGCGCTCGTCCCAATGTGCGAGCGCGATCTCTCCCGCCGCGATGCGCTCGGCGAGGATCGCCGCCGCGGCGCCGAGGTTCCGCGCGGGGCGGGAGGTCTGCTCGATGGGGATCTCGTCGAAGCGGAGCGCCTCGATCGACTCGACGGCGCGGGTGCGGGGATTCCATCGCTCCTCCGTCACCCGTGCGAATCGCTCGGGCGCCGACGCCTCCAGCCACGATCGCTCCATCGGCGCCAGCATCGAGAGGCGCTGCACGGCGGGATCGCGCGGATCGGCGCGGACCTGCAGGGCCAGGAGGAATCCCGCGTCGCGCACCAGGGAGTCGCGATCGATCTCCACCTTGCGCCGGCCGGCGATGAAGGCGTGCGGCCGTTCGCGGTCGGGTCGCCACGCCACGAACTCCGGGAAGCCCGCGAGCAGGGCGCGCGACGCCGCTTCCAGTGCATCGGCGGGCGGCGGCCCCGACGAGGCGTCCGGCGCCGGCACGATCGCGCCCGCGTCCACTGCCGGCGCGCCCGCGACCGCTGCCGGCGCGCCCGCATCCGCCGCCCGGCGCAGCTGCTCCCGCGCCCGGCGCGCCTCGCCGAGCGCTGCGGGATTCGCGACGACGGAGGCGCGGCCGCGCTCGCCGCCGTCGAGGAGGCGCTCGCGGACCACCAGGTCCGACGGCCGCTCGCCGCGCTCCAGCAGCGTCCGCAGGCCCGCGGCGTCGCGATCCTCCACGAAGTCGCGCGACGCGGCGATGGCGCACCAGGCCGCGGTTCGATCGATGGCGCCCCGGCAACCCGCGAACGCCGCGTCGGACGCCGCGCGGCGCCCCGCGGCGCGCTCGAAGGACGCCGCCTCCGCCATCGCCCGGCCGAGGCGCGGATGGAGCGGCAGCGACGCGACGCGGCGGCCCATCGGCGTGAGGGCGCCGGAGGCGTCGAGACATTCCAGGCGCTCCAGCACGCGCCGCGCCTGCGCCGCGTGTTCGGCGGGCGGGGCGTCGATCCACGGGAAGCGCTCGATCTCGCTCCAGCCTCCCGGGAGCGCCGCCGCCACCATGAGCAGCGGCTCCGTGAGGTCGCTGCGCAGGATCTCCGGCGGATCGAACGCCGGTCGCCGGGCGTGCTCCTGCTCGCTCCAGAGTCGCACGCAGGTCCCGGGTCTCGTCCGGCCGGCGCGGCCCGCGCGCTGATCCGCGGCGGCGCGGCTGATCGGTTCCAGCACCAGGGCGTCCAGCGCCCGGCGCGGATCGTGCCGATGGACTCGCGCCGTCCCCGAGTCCACCACCGTGGCCACGCC
>CAZSVT010000028.1:8792-19089 GCA_964610365.1 uncultured Isosphaeraceae bacterium | reverse complement strand
CTCCACGACACCGGTGACCATCCTCGACGCCGTCATTCTTGGAGTGGTGGAAGGGATCACGGAGTACCTCCCCGTCAGCTCCACCGGGCACCTGATCCTTGCGGCCGCGCTGCTGGGGCTGGGTGGCCCCGCCGAGGATCTCGCCGGGCTCAAGGAGTCGATCGACAGCTTCACCATCGTCATCCAGGGGGGTGCGATCCTCGCCGTGGCGGGCCTCTACTGGCCTCGCATCGTGCAGATGGCGCGCGGATTGCTGGCCTCTCTGCGGGGCCGATCGGCGGCCGACGCGCAAGCGAGGGAAGGCGCGATCCTCCTTCGCAACCTGGTCATCAGCTTCCTGCCCGCCCTGATCCTCGGGGCGACGCTGGCGCCGTGGATCAAGCGGCACCTCTTCCATCCCTGGCCGGTGGTGGCGGCGCTCGCCGTGGGAGGCGTGCTGCTCCTGGCCAGCGCACGCTGGCAGCGCCGCCGACATGAGCAGCATCGCGACGCACCCGACCAGGGCTTCGCGGCGATGTCATGGCGAAGCGCGCTCCTCATCGGCCTGGCCCAGGTGGTGGCGATGTGGCCGGGGACGAGCCGCAGCATGGTGACGATCCTCGCCGGACTCCTGGTGGGACTGCCGCCGCGTCGAGCCGCCGAGTACAGCTTCCTGCTGGGGCTGCCCACGCTCGGCGCCGCCACGGTCTACGAACTTCTCAAGGCCGCTCGAAGCGGCAGCGCCGCCGGCGGCTCGCCGCTCGACGGACTGCATCGACTGGTGACGGACAACGGCGGATGGGCGCCGATGCTGGTGGGAATCGCGGTGGCGGGACTCTCGGCGGCGCTGGCCATCAAGTGGCTGGTGGGCTGGCTCTCCAGGCACTCGCTGGAGCTCTTCGGCTGGTGGCGACTCCTGGTGGCGGGCGTCTTCGCCGTCGCCCTGCTCCGGGGCTGGATCGTCGGCTGAGACCGGGCCGACCCGCCGTCCCCGGGCGTCCTTCGACCGGTTGGACGCGGACCTAGACTCGCGCCCATGGGACAGGTGGCGCTCGGTCTCAAGAACCTGGCCGTGCGCCTGGTGATCTTCGTGATCATGGCGGCGCTCCTGGCGTGGATCCTGGGAGGCACGCTCTTCCCCGCGCCGCAGCGCGTCAGCCTTCCCGCATGGGATTTCGACGGCGCCGCGTGGAACTGGCGCGTCTCCGGGAGCGCCGACAAGGCCGAGCCCGTGGCGTGGACGCTCCTCGAGCACCGCGAGGGAAGCGATCGCGAGCAGCGATTCGGCATCGGCGGCGCGTGGAGCGAGGTCTGGGGACCGCGGCTCCTCGACGGCGGCATGTCGCTGGGCATTGGAGCCTCGCCCCGGGAGGGAGCGATGGAGTGGTGGCTCCTGCGCGTGCGACCAGCGCCGAATCGACGCGTGGAGAAGACCCTTCTGGCCAGCCGCCAGGCGCTCCTGGGCGCCATGGGACTCGTCGATCCGCGCAGCGACGCGTCGGACCCCGCGCCTACCGGCGCGAGCCCTCCAGCTCCCTGAGCAGGCGCGCCTCGTCCCAGATCTCGATCCCGAGTTCGCGCGCCTTGTCCAGCTTGCTCCCCGCCTCGGCGCCGGCCACCACCAGGTGCGTCTTCGACGAGACGCTCCCGGCGACCTTCGCGCCGAGCGCCTCGAGCCGCTCCGCGGCGGCGCGCCGGTCCATCGACTCGAGGGCGCCCGTCAGCACCACCGTCTTCCCGAAGAGCGGCGATCCCGAGGCGGCCGGCGCCGTCTCGCGGCTCTCCAGCGACACGCCGGCGCGGGCGAGGTCGCGCATGATTTCCTTCGCCTGCGGCGAGTGGAGCCACGCGGCCACGCCGGCGGCAGTCACCGGGCCGAAGTCCTCCAGCGCCGCGAGGTCGGCCTCGCCGGCGGCGAGCAGCTGATCGGCGTCGCGGAAGCGCCGGGCGAGCGTCTTCGCCGCGCTCTCGCCGACATGACGGATGCCCAGTCCCGCGAGCACGCGCGCCAGGCCGCGCGACTTCGCCTCCTCGAGGGCGGCGAGGAGGTTGTCGGCGCTCTTCTCGCCCATGCGGTCGAGCTCGAGCAGCGCCTCGCGCTTCAGGCGGAAGAGATCGGCGAAGGAGTGCACCAGTCCCGCGTCGACCAGTTGATCCACGAGCTTCTCGCCGCAGCCGTCCACCTCCATCTGCCCGCGGCCGACGAACCACTTGAGCTTCTCGCGGAGCTGGGCCGGGCACGCGGGGTTCGCGCAGAAGAGCTTCGGCCCCTCCTGCACCACCTCGCCTCCGCACGCGGGGCACTCCGACGGCGGCTGGATGGGCTTCGACCCGCGCGGACGCTTGGAGGGCACCGGCTCGATCACCTGCGGGATGATCTCGCCGGCCTTCTCCACGATGACCGTGTCGCCGACGCGCAGGTCCTTCCGCCGGATCTCCTCGATGTTGTGGAGCGTGGCGTGCCGCACGGTGGTGCCGGCCACGAAGACCGGCGCCAGCGTGGCCCTCGGCGTGAGCGTGCCGCCCTTGCCCACCTGCCAGTCGACGCGCTCGAGCGTGGTCTCGCGGCGCTCCGCCGGGTACTTGAAGGCCACCGCCCAGCGCGGCGCCTTGGCGGTCGACCCGAGCGTTCGTTGATCCGCGAACCGGTCCACCTTGGCCACGATGCCGTCCACGCCGTAGTCGAGCTCCGCGCGCTGCTGGCGGAAAGACTCGATGGCCTCGATCGCCTCGTCCAGGCGAAGGCAGCGGCGCGTCAGCGGCGAGATGGGCACGCCCAGCGCGCGGATCGCCTGGAGGAACTCCCAGTAGCCGCCGACCTCCTCGTCGCTCCCCGCGGCGGCGGAGGCACCGCCCGCGCCGCGGGCGCCGCCGCTCGCACCGCGGGCGCCGCGCCCGGCTCCGACCCCGCGCCCGGCGTCCGGTCCGGATCCGGGTCGCACGGCCTTCAGGCCGCGGACCTCTCCCGCGCCGTGGGCCACGAAGCGCAGGCGACGCGCCCGCACCACCGCCGGGTCCAGCCCCTTGAGCGTGCCGGCGGTGGAGTTGCGGGCGTTGGCGAAGAGCGGCTCCCCCGCCTCCTCGCGCTCGCGATTGATGCGCTCGAACTCGGGGGTGGGCATGAAGATCTCGCCGCGGACCTCGAGCACCGCCGGGATCGGCACGCCGTGCTCCTCGCGCAACCGCAACGGCACGCTGCGGATGACGCGGACATTCGCGGAGATGTCGTCGCCGCGCACGCCGTCGCCGCGCGTGAGCGCCTGCACCAGGGCTCCGTCCTCGTAGCGGAGACTCACCGCGATGCCGTCGATCTTGGGATCGCAGGTCACTTCCGGTTCGCGGCCCAGGGCCTCGGAGCAGCGCGCATGCCAGGCGCGGAAGTCCTCGATCGAGTAGGTGTTGTCGATCGACTGCATCGGGACCGAGTGCTCCACGCTCCGGAAGCCCTCGATGGCCGCTCCGCCGATGCGCTGCGTGGGGCTCGTGGGGTCGGCGAGCTCGGGGTGTCGCGACTCCAGCTCCGCGAGCTCGGCGAGCAGTCGGTCGAATTCGCTGTCGGCCATGAACGGCGCGTCGTCGGCGTAGTACGCCACATTCGCGCGGTGGAGCAGGCGGCGCAGCTCCAGGATGCGGTCCCGTTCCGTGGTGCGGGCCATGCGCGGCACGGTACCGCAACGGAGGTCGGCGCCGTCAGTCGGCGCGGAGCGTGTCGGGCCCCTTGCCGGCCTTGCGCTCGTAGACGCCCTTGTCGGAGCGCTGGTACTTGGCGAAGCCGAGCCGATCGAGGTTCTTGTCGGAGAGCTTCGACTTCTCGGTGGCCGTCTGGAACTGCGGGGCCACCGGGACGCGCCGCACCGGCAGGCCGCTCTCGGGGTGGCGCTGGAGCGGCGGATCGCTCAGGCGCTGGAAGACCTCGAAGGCGTCTCCGTCGCTGCCGTCGGGATTCACGATGGCGTAGCGGTAGGTGGGCATCGGCGACTCAACGGACAAGCATAGATCGGGCGAGCGCCACCGCGGCGCGCAGCTCGTCGGCGCCGCGCTCCCCCGCCTCGCGCTCGATCACCAGGTCCACCGCGGGACGGATGCTCCGGAGCACCTGGCCGAAGCGATCCCAATCGACCGCGCCCTCGCCGATGGGCGTTTCGCGTCCCCAGGTGCCGGGCCGGTCGGTGGGCACGGCGTCCTTCACATGCACCTGGCGCACCCAGCGCTGCAGCGTGGAGAGGGCCTCCACGGGATCCCCCATGCCGTAGAGGATCATGTTCGCCGGATCGAAGTTGATGCCGACGCTGGGCGACGCCAGGGCATCCAGGAAGTCGGCGAGCGTCTCCGCCCGCTCCTGTCCCGTCTCGAGCCCCAGCACCGCGCCGCGCCGCGCGAAGACGTCGGCCACGATGCGGATCCGGTCGAGCATGCGGCCGCGCTCGGGATCGTCGGCGCGCTCGGGAATGAACCCGGCGTGCACCGTCACCAGGGAGAGACCGGCGTCGGCGGCGAGATCGGCGAGGCGCAGGGCCCGCTCCAGGTTGGCCTTCCAGGTCTCGTCCGGCCGGAATCCGCCGGTGCGGGCGATCGACTCGAGCGTGGAATAGTCCTCGCCGATCGTGGCCATCATGCCGCTCACCACGCGCTTGCCGCGGGTGCGCAGCCGCGGCACGGCATCCGACCATTGGCGCGGATGCTCGATGAGCGGCACCAGCGCCAGCTGCACGGCGTCCAACCCGATCCGGTCGAGGGCGTCGGCCAGGACGTCGGTCGAGTCCGGCCGGAGGCTCCACGAGCAGATGCCGATCGACGGAGCCGCGCTCACGGCGTCGTCTTCGGCGCGGTCGTCGGCGGCGTCTTCGGCGTCGCGGCCGGCGCTGCGGCCAGCGCCTGCTCCAATCGGCGCTTCAGCGCCGGAAGATCGAGCTCGGCCGGCGGAGACTTCGCCATGGCGGCGTCCAGCCAGCCCAATTGCTCGCGGCGCGGGACGCCCACCTCGAGCGCCTTCGCCACGAGCGCTGCGGTCATCGCCGGATCCGGATCGAGCTTCACCGCTTCGGCCGCCACGCGCTCCGCCGACTCCGTCCGCTTCGCGGCCAGCAGGCTGGCGTACAGGGTGGCCGCCGATTCGCGCCAGGACTCCTGCGCGCGGCGCTGCAGGTCCGCACGGGTCTTCTCGTCGAGCTGGCCCGCGTCGCCCATGGACAGGCCGCTGATCTGATGCTGCATCCGGAGCGTCTGGAGCGGGTCGCCCAGGATGGCGCCGTAGTCCGCCCAGCGCTGCTTCTGAAGGAGCATCGCCTCCAGCCTGAACGACTCGCGATCAAGGCGATCCTTCCACTTCGGGTCCCCCTTGGCGCGATCGAACCACGCCAGCGTGGCACCCTGGTCGCCGATCACCTCGTTGAGGACCAGCCAGTCGTCGAAGGCCTGGAAGGGCGCGGCGGGATCGGCGGCCGATCCGCCCACCTCGTCCCGAAGGCGCGTGAACGCCGCCTTGGCGCTCTCGCTGCGGGCGGCGAGGCGTCCCATGTCGCCGGCCATGAACGAACCGCGCACGCCGGCCATGGCCGGCGCGTGCTCCAGCATGTTCTTCCAGAGCCACACGTAGGCATCGGTCGCCTCGTCGAACTTCCCCTGCATCGCCATCGCCCGCGCAAGCTCCAGCCTGGCGCTCACGTCGACCTTGTTCCCGGGCGCCGGCTTCTTCGCCTTCTCGCGCAGTGCGTCCATCGAGGTGCGGCCCTTCGTGAGGCCGTCGATCCAGGCCAGCATCTCGTCGGCGCTGCGGTACCCCACGATCCGGTCCACTTCCTTGCCGCCCTTGAACGCGATCATCGTGGGCATCGCCGAGATGGCGAGAGACTTGGCCGTCGCGGGTTCCTTGTCCACGTCGAGGGCCACGGCGATGGCGTTCGCCTTGATCCAATCCACCAGCCGGGCGTCCACCCAGGTGGTGGAGTCCATCTTCCGGCACGGGCCGCACCAGGCGGCCGTGGCCTTCACGATGAACCAGCGGTCGCCCCCTTCGGCGGCCTGCCGCGCCTCGGCGTACGGGCGCGTGTCGAAGACCGGCGGCGCGCCCTCGGCGATCGGCGCGAGGAAGGCGGCGAGCAGCGGAACGATGCGCAGTCGGTGGATCACGGCTGGTCTCCGGAAGGCGTGGGGGCTCGACCCGGGCCGCATTCTGACCGCCCGCCGCGCGCGGCACAAGCATCGGCCGGTCCGCGGTGGCCGCTGGGGAGGACCGCCGCGGCTAAGATGCGGGCCCCATGACGACGGTGAAGATCGATCGCGACGGTCTCGGCGAACTGTCGGCGCTTCGGCCGCCGGTGGCGTCGACGCAACGCGGGGCGGATCGATCCATCGTCAGCGACGAAGTCCCGCTCACGCTCACGCAGCGGATCGAGGCCTTCATCAGCCGGCTCAGCACGCGCAACCGGTTCTGGCAGAAGTTCTGCTCGCTCATCTGGCTGCCGTACGCGTTCCGCAGCGGCATCACCATGAAGCGCATCGACGCGAAGCGCTTCACCGCCGTGCTGCCCTTCCGACGGGTCAACCGCAACTGGTACAACGCGATGGCGGGCGCCGCGCTCCTGGGCAACAGCGAGGTGGCGGGCGGGATGTACCTCTTCTCGCGCGTGGGCAGCGACTTCATCGTGGTCTGCAAGGAGATGAAGTACCGCTTCCTGCGGCCCTGCATCGGGCCGGCCGTCTACCACATCATCGACTCGGAGGATCTCGACGCCAAGCTCCGCGCCGGCGGCGAGTTCAACATCCGGCTGGAGATGGATGTGCGCCAGCAGGTGCGACGCCACGGCCGCGAGCCGCGCGTGGGACGCGTGGAGATCATCTTCCACTGCACGCCCAAGCGCATGATGCGCGAGCGCGCCGCGCGGCGCGAGGCAGAGGATCTGCGGCAGGCGGCGGACGATCGGGCCCGGGCCGGGCGCACCGGGAGTGACGCGAGCGCCATGGCGCCCGGCGACGATCCGGCCGGCGCCGCGGAGGCCGCCGAGCGGTGATCGATCACCGCCGCGCCGTCGTCGGCGATGTCGGCTGGGGCCTCTTCCTCGCATCGAGCTGGACCTGGTGCATCGGCATGTACCTGCCGGTGATCCTGCTGCGCGAATGGGGCTGGAACGGCTTCGCCCTCTTCGCGCTGGTGAACACGATCGGCGCCGCGGCCGTGGGATTCCTCTGGACCGGACCGCGCTCGGCGGTGTTCACGGCGCAACGGCGCGAGCTGCTCCTCTGCTTCAGCCTGGCCACGATCGCCTACCAGGCCTTCTTCATCGCCTGGATGGGCGGCGCCAGCCTGCAGGCCCCGGCGGCGGAACTGTTCGACGGCGCGGGGGACGGCGCCGCCGGCGCGAACCCCATGCGCCCCTGGTGGGCATGGCTGCTGGCGAGCGGCGCGATCTGGATGGTGACGACCCTCGGCGGCTCAGGGCGCGGCGGGTGGCGCACGCTGGGGGCGATCGCCACGCTCGGATCGCTGCTGCTGTGGCTCGTCTACGGCACCGCCGGCTGGTCGCGCGTGGGCGCCGGCGCGGCGCCCCGCATCGACCTCGCGTTCGTGGCCCCGGCGATCGCCCTGGGGTTCATCGTCTGCCCGCACCTGGACCTCACCTTCCACCGCGTGGTCCGCGAGTCGGGCCGCCGACGGCCGTGGATCGTCTTCGCGTTCTTCTTCGCGCCGATGCTTCTCTTCGCGGCGTCGTCGTACGGCCCCGGCGGCGCGGTGAGCGACGCGACGCTCGTGGCCTGGTGGTTCGTGCAGGCGTCGTTCACGGCGGCGGTCCACGCCCGGGAGGTGGTGGCGGCCGGGATCGGTCGGCCGCGCGCGCTGGTGGCGGTGGCACTCGCCACCGGCGCAATCGCGGGTTCGCCCCTGCTGGGCGGCGAGTCGATGTACCTGCGATTCCTCGGTCTCTACGGGGCCGTCTTCCCGGCCATGGCGCTCCTGCTCTGGCGCGGGTATCGGAGCCTGGGGATCCTGGGCTACCTGGCCGTGGCGGTGCCGGCGTTCACCGCGGGCTTCCTGGGACTGCCCGGCGACGAACGGGGCCGCATGGCGTGGGCGGTCCTGCTCCCGATGGGACTTTTGCTTGGAATGCTCCTCTGGCCGATCAAGAATGGGAGCGTTCGCAGCGATCGAGGTTCGTCTCCCAATGACGCCTCCACCGCCCCGGTCCAGTGACGAGGCCGCATGCCGAATCCCACCCTCAAGCCCCTCTCCCCGGAGAAGTTCGACTACTGGCGGGCGCAGCACCTCCTGAATCGCGCGGGCTTCGGCGGCACGCCCGCGCAGGTGCGGGCGCTGGCGGAACTGGGGCTCGATCGCGCGGTGGACCTGCTGGTGGACTACGGCAAGGTGGCCGGTGATCCCATCGACGAGTCGCAGTTCGACGCCGACATCATCCGCCCGGCCACCGAGGAGGAGCGGCGGGCCCAACAGGAGGCGCGCCGCACCAACGACGAGGCGGCGCTGGAGCGCTTCCAGCGGATGCGCAACGAAGCCACGCAGAACGATCGTCGGCAGCTGGCGGAGATGCGGAAGTGGTGGCTCGCGCGCCTCATCGAGAGCCCGCGACCGCTGGAGGAGCGGTTGACGCTCCTCTGGCACGGCCACTTCGCCACCGGGTACCGCACCATCGAGGACAGCTGGCACATGTTCCGCCAGAACCAGTTCTTCCGGGCGAACGCCGCCGGGAACTTCGGCGACCTCGCGGCGGGCATCATCCGGGACCCGGCGATGCTGCGCTACCTGGACAACAACCGCAATCGCCGGCAGTCGCCGAATGAGAACCTGGCCCGGGAGCTCATGGAACTCTTCACCATGGGCGAAGGCCAGTATTCGGAGCGCGACATCAAGGAGGGCGCCCGCGCCCTCACCGGCTACACCTACGAGGACGACGAATTCCGCTTCGACGAGGGCGCCCACGACGCCGGACCCAAGACCATCCTCGGGCGCTCCGGCACCTTCGACGGCGACGACTTCATCCGCATCATCCTGGAGAGCCGCCCCACCGCCGACTTCGTCTGCACCAAGCTCTACCGGGCCTTCGTCTGCGACCTTCCCGGCCCGCTGAGCAAGGAGCAGGCGCGGTTCGTGGAGGCCATGGGCCGGCGGCTGCGCGACTCCAGGTACCAGCTCCGTCCCGTGCTCAAGGCGCTCTTCAAGAGCGAGCACTTCCACGATCCCGACTTCGCGGCGGCGCTGATCAAGAGCCCGGTGCAGCTGGTGGTGCAGGCCATCCGCAGCCTGCACACGCCCACCCGGCACCTGAGCGCCCTCTCCAGCGCGCTGGACCTGATGGGACAGGACCTCTTCCAGCCGCCCAGCGTGAAGGGCTGGGACGGCGGCCGCGCCTGGATCAACACCGCCACGCTCTTCGTGCGGCAGAACGTGCTGGTCTACCTCATCACCGGGGTGCGACCCTCGGGCTCGCAGTGGGAGGTGGACGACGCGCCCTACGACCCGTCGCACCTGATGGCCCACCTGGGCGAGAAGTCCACCGACCCCGAGTCGGTGAGCGAGTACATGCTGCGATTCATGCTCGGCACGGTCCCGGCGCCGGAGCGCCGCGAGGAAGTGCGGGCATTCCTGCGGGAGCGCGGCAACCGGATCGATCGCGACCGGTTGCTGGCTCTGCTCTGCCTCATCTCCGCCATGCCCGAGTACCAGTTGTGCTGAGTCCCACCGGAGCACGATCATGAGCCTCGACCCGTTCGTTCCCTACAGCCGGCGCCTCTTCATCAAGCACGGGATCGCGCTGGCGTCGATGGCCAGCACCATTCCCTCGTTCATCCAGCGCTCGATGGCGGGCATGCTCGTGCAGGGCGCCGCGGGCCGGACCAGTCTCCCGGGCGTGCCCCAGGAGCGCGTGCTGGTGGTGCTGCAGCTCGGTGGCGGCAACGACGGCCTCAACACCGTGGTGCCCTACGGGATGCCGGAGTACTACCAGGCGCGACCGCAACTGGCGGTGACGGAGCCGGGGCGGACGGCGCGCGGCGGCGCGGGCGTGGCGCTGGAGCTGGACAAGGATCGCGGCCTCGGCCTCAATCCGAACCTCGAGGCGCTCAAGGGCCTCTACGACGACGGCCTGGTGTCGGTGGTGCAGGGCGTGGGTTACCCCAATCCCAACCGCTCCCACTTCGCCTCGATGGACATCTGGCACACGGCGCGCCTGGACGGCAAGGGCGACGGGTGGATCGGGCGCTACTTCGACAACACCTGCAACGGCACGCCGGTGCCGGAGGGCTCGGTGAACATCGGGCGCTCGGCGCCGCTGGCATCGATCTCGCCCTTGTCGAAGCGCGCCCGCTT
>CAZSVT010000028.1:4954-8782 GCA_964610365.1 uncultured Isosphaeraceae bacterium | reverse complement strand
GGCCATGATGGGCTCCATCCAGAAGCCCATCTCCTTCGAGAACCCGGAGCTCTTCCGCTGGCTGGGCGACGAGCTGCATCCGGCGCTGCACGATCCGTACCAGACCATCAATCGCGCCGGCGCGGTGGGAGATCCGGAGCCGGGATCGCAGCGCGACTTCCTGATGCGCACGGCGCTGGACGCCCAGGTGGCGAGCGACCGCATCCGCGCCGCGGTGTCGAAGCAGCCGCTGGTGCGCTATCCGCAGAGCGACATCGCCCGGCAGCTCCAGATCGTGGGCGCCATGATCCGCGATGGTCTCGGAACGCGCGTCTACTACGTGAGCAAGGGCGGATTCGACACGCACGCGAACCAGGCGGGCGGACACGGCAACATCCTGCGGCAGGTGGCCGAGGCGCTGCGGGCGTTCAACGAGGATCTCAAGGCCCAGGGAAACCAGGAGCGCGTGCTGACGCTCGTCTTCAGCGAGTTCGGGCGGCGGGTGAGGCAGAACGCCAGCCAGGGAACGGATCACGGCACCGCGGCGCCGATGTTCCTCGTCGGCCCGATGGTGAACGCCGGGATCGTGGGCCACCACCCCAGCCTCACCGATCTCGACCAGGGCGATCTCAAGTTCGGCATCGACTTCCGCGGCGTCTACGCCGCCGTGCTGGAGGAGTGGATGAAGGCGCCGTCGGCGAAGGTGCTCGGCGGCAAGTTCGAGAAGCCGGCGCTCATCCGGGCGTGATCACGGTGTCCGTGGCCGCGGGTTCGATCCCCCTTGGGTCCATTCGAATCGGCGCCGTGTCGAGTATCCCAAGCCAGCGAACCGAGTCGAAGGGCACTCCCGACGGCGGTGCCCGAGTGTGACATCGACGAGGGTCACACGCGGTTCGTGGGAAAGCGAATCGACTCCTGCTCGGCCCCGCAGGCGTGTTCTCGCGAACGCCAGGATGCGATCCTCACCCGGCCGGGTCCGACGCTGACGGAACCCCGGCTGGGTCAGCCTGGGGATGGGGCAGGGCCGACTCGGTCGGCCTCGTAGGCCCGGCAGATGCCCTGCCTGTTCCAGCCGCGAATGCTCTGATCTGGCCGGCAGATCGTCCCGGTCGCGGGCATTGTCCCGGACACCAGTCGCAGAGTCCGCGGATTGAACTCGAGGCAAGGCCCAGACCTGACGATACAATTCGTCGGTACTTGATCATTTCTACAGACGTTTTGTACTACCCGTTCCATGACCGTCCCACCGCCACGCCTTTCCCTCGAAGAAGTCCGCGACCGCGGCATTGTTCGCAGCCGCGACCTGGCAGCATCCGGGATCAGCCGGAGCCGGCTGCGGCAACTCGTCATTGCCGGCGAACTCCGACGGGTCGCCCGCGGGGTCTATGTCGCCGCCGACCATGACCTCACCGAGAAGCACTCGCTCGCTGTCGCATGCACCCTCGTTCCGCATGGAGTCGTGTGCCTGCTCTCGGCACTCGTGTTCCATGGTCTGACTCCCCAGAATCCGTGGGAGGTGTGGCTGGCGATCGATCCTTGGGCACGCAAGCCGGCGCAGAGTTCCCCGCCGCTGCGGATCGTCCGCTTCTCCGGCGAGGCACTCACGCACGGCGTCGAGATGCACGAGGTCGAGGGCGCGACGGTCAAGGTCTACTCCGTCGCCAAGACCATCGCCGACCTCTTCAAGTACCGGAACAAGGTCGGGCTTGATGTCGCGCTTGAGGCGCTGCGGGAAGCGATTCGGAGTCGACGCGCGACCATGGACGAGGTGCTCCGCGCCGCCAAGGTGTGTCGGGTCGAGAGGGTCATGCGCCCATACCTCGAGGGGCTGCAATGACGCGCCCGCTTCGTGGCATCAGCGCGTCGGTCAAGCAGCGGCTTCTCAACGTCGCGCACGAGCGCGGCGAGGAGTTCGAGCACGTGCTCGTGCGCTACGTCGCGGAGCGATTCCTCTACCGACTCTCGAAGTCGAAGCACGCGGAAGCGTTCCTCCTCAAGGGCGCCATGCTCTTCGTGGCATGGGAGGGCATGCCGCATCGCGTCACTCGCGACATTGATCTCCTCGGGCTCGGCGACGACTCCCTCGAGCGCATGACGACGGTCATGCGCGAGATTGCCACGACCGCGGTCGAGGATGACGGCCTCGTCTTCGATGTCGAGAGCGTGCAGGCAGCGGAGATCCGGACGAGTCAGGACTACGGCGGCGTGCGAGTCTCGGCGGCAGCAACGCTGGGGAAGGCACGCATCCGCCTCCAGGTCGATGTGGGTTTCGGCGATGCGGTGACGCCCGGGCCCGAGGTCATCGAGTTTCCGACGCTCATCGACCTGCCGAGAGCTCGCCTGCGTGCCTACCCGGTCGAGACCGTCGTCGCCGAGAAGGCCCTCGGGCTGGTCGAGCGGGGGCTCCTCAACTCGCGGATGAAGGACTACTTCGATCTGCTCCATCTGTCCCGCACCAGGCACTTCAATGCAGAAGGCTTGACGCTCGCACTTGCGGCCACCGCGACACGGCGCCGGGTGTCGATCCCCCCAGGACCAGTCACCGGCCTCAGCACCGAGTTCGCGACGGACTCGGCGAAGCAGGCCCAGTGGCAGGCGTTCGGCCGGCGGCTGCGGTCCGGCCAGCCCGTCGATCAACTGCCCGCCGTTGTCACCTCCCTCGCGGCGTTCCTCGGACCGGTCTTCGACGCGGTGGCTGACGGCAGGCAAGCCTCCGGGAGCTGGCCTCCCGGCGGGCCGTGGGGTTGATCGGCTCGGCAGCCCTCGATGCAGCCCGCACTGCGCTCGGCGCCATGCGCACGGCGGAACCCGCGTGCTCTCTGCGCGACTCGCGACCCGCCCGGTGTTCAGTCTCTCCCGGATCAAGCCGCCCGAGGATGGATCGATCAGGCCCCCGCGCCGAGTTACCTGTGTTTCGACTGTGACACGACGGCGCCGCGCAACGAGGACAATGGGCGCATGCACGCCACCGCTCCATCGCCCCCGCCTGTTCGTGGTGCCCTGGCCGCCTGCCTCGCCTTGGTCGTCGGTGCCGGATGCTCGTCCAGATCGTCCATCTCCGACTCGGCGCCCACGGGGGCGGCGCAGCCCGGGGCGGCCCAGACCGGAATGGCGCAGGCGGAGGCGACCGATCCCGCCGCCGCGCACCCCGGAGCTGCATCGAGCGCTGCGGCCACCACCAGCGAGTACCCGAAGCTCTTCTGGATGTTCAATGTGTACTCCACGCCGTGCCAGGTGGAGTTCGGGACCGACGGTCGAGTGCGGCCGAGCACGGCGGGGAAGCCGCGCATGGTCGGGACGATCACCGCCGACTCGGTGCAGCCGTTGTTCGACTCGATCAAGGCGCTTCCGGGATGCTCGCAGGTGTCGGCGCCGGCGCTGATCGCGAATGTCGATCAGAAGGCCACCATCGAATCCGGCGAAGTGGACAAGGCCGGCGCGCCGCTCGCGGGTCGATCCATCTCGGTGACGGGGAGCGAGGAAGCGGGCGCCGTGCGCACCCGGCTCGTCGTCGTCTCCACCTCGGGATCGTTCCGCGTGGAGTCCACCGCCGGACGCGAACTGGTGCCCGCCGGTGGCGCTCTGGTCATGATCACGCCGTCGCCGGGCGGCAACGAGCCGTGCACGCTGGTGGTGGCTCGGCCCACGATCCTGCGATCTCCCGCCGACCACCCATTCCAGCGAGCATCGTCCGCCCGGTAGAGCGACGCGATCGGGCGCGATCCCGTCGTCGAGCGCCATCGGCCCGTGAGAGAACACCGCACCGATCCCGGGCGGATCCGCCATTCGTCGGCAACGGCTCCGCCCGAGTTGGCCGAACGCTCGGTGATGGACTACGATGCTCGTTCG
>CAZSVT010000028.1:0-4944 GCA_964610365.1 uncultured Isosphaeraceae bacterium | reverse complement strand
GAAGGCCATCGCACGACTGCCAGGTTCCGACGGCTCGAAGGTCGCCGCAGGCGACTGAGCCCCATCCGAACTGGACCGCCGGGAGTCCCGACTCCCCGATCCACGCATCGCCATCATGGATTCCCCAGCCACCGCGACGCGCGGCGCTCCCCGCCGGACGGCCGCGTCATGCGATGCGAGCGACCGCTCCACCCGGAACGGCGGTGACCGACGATGACCCACCCGAAGTTCGTCGGCGACCCGGCCTTCCAGGTGGAGCTGCGTCGGCGCGTCACCGAGTTCCTCGAGCGGACCGGTCGTCGGGCTCGCGACTGCCCGGCGATGTACGTCAAGTCGATCGTCCTCCTCGCGGCATTCGCCGCGCTCTACGGGGCGCTCGTCTTCCTGGCGCAGACCTGGTGGCAGGCCCTTCCCCTCGCGGTCCTGCTCGGATTCGCGACGGCGGCGATCGGGCTCAATGTGCAGCACGACGGCGGACACGACGCGTACTCCGATCGCCCCTGGATCAACACGCTGACCTCCCGGGCGCTGGATCTCATCGGCGGGAGTTCCTATGTCTGGCACTACCGGCACTCGGTCCTCCATCACACCTATGTGAACCTGACCGGCCACGACTCCGATGTCGACCTGGGCATGCTCGCCCGCGTCACGCCGTACCAGCGGCGGCTGCCGATCCATCGCTGGCAGCACTGGTACATGTGGCCGCTCTACGGCTTCATGGCCATCCGATGGCAGCTCTTCGGTGACCACCTCGATGTCCTGAGCGGCAAGGTGAGCGGGCACCCCATGCCTCGCCCGCGCGGATGGGAGCTTGCGGTCTACCTTGGCGGCAAGCTCACCTTCCTGATCCTGGCGTTCGGGATCCCCATGCTCGTCCACCCCTGGTGGGTGGTGCTCGTCTTCTTCGGCGTCGCGGGCATGGTGATCGGCGTCACCCTGAGCGTGGTGTTCCAGCTCTCGCACGTGGTGGAGGAGGCCGCGTTCATTCCACCGACCAGCACGGATCGCATCGAGCATGCGTGGGCGGTGCACCAGGTGGAGAGCACGGTGGACTTCGCCCGCGGAAGCCGGCTGGCCGCGTGGCTCCTCGGCGGCCTGAACTTCCAGATCGAGCACCACCTCTTCCCCCGCCTCTGCCATGTCAACTATCCCGCGGTGGCGCCGATCGTGGAGCGCACCTGCAGGGAGTTCGGCGTGCGCTATCACGAGCATCGGAGCATCGGTGCGGGGATCGCGTCGCACTATCGATGGCTCCGCCGGATGGGCCGGGCGGATCCGGCTCCGGCCCCCGCGAGCGCGTGCGCCGAGCCGGTCGCGGCGAGCTCGGGCGACGAGCCCTCCGCGTCGGCGACGCGCGAACGAACGGGTCAGTCGATGGTCCCGTCGTCCACCGGCTCCACGCCCTCGGGCAGCGCCTCCAGGAATCGACGACCGTAGCGCTTGGTGACGATGCGCGGATCGAGCACCACCACGCGCCCCGTGTCGCTGCTCGATCGGATGAGCCGCCCGAATCCCTGGCGGAACCGCAGCACCGCGCGCGGGAGCTGATCCTCCATGAACGGGCTGCCGCCCTTCTCCTCGATGAGTTCCGCGCGGGCCTCGACGAGCGGCTGATCGGGCGGATCGAAGGGCAGCTTGCAGATGATGACATTGCGCAGCGCGCGGCCCCGCACATCGATGCCCTGCCAGAAGCTGGCCGTGCCGAAGAGCACGCTGCGCTCGTCGTCGCGGAAGCGTTTGAGCAGCAGTCCACGCGGCACTCCACGCCCCTGCACCAGCACGGGATGCCCGTCCGACGCCAGCGCCGGCTCCAGCCGCGTCGCCGTCTCCTCCAGCATGGAGAAGCTGGTGAAGAGCACGAACGCGCCGCCGTCCGTGGCCCGCACATGGCGCAGGATCCGCGGCACCAGGGCGTCCACATAGGCGGGCGAGTCGGGCGCCGGCATCGACGAGTCCACCACGAACCGCACCTGCCGCGCGAAGTCGAAGGGACTGCCGAGTTCGAGCGTGTTGGCGTCGGGGCAGCCGAATCTCGCCGCCGCGTGGGAGAAGTCGCCGCGCGTGGTGGCCAGGGTGGCGCTCGTGAGGACCACGGAGCAGTCGCGACCGAAGAGGTGCTCGGCCAGGATCGGGGCGGGATCGATCGCGGCGCAGCGGAGCACCGTGGAGCCGCGGCGGGCGCCGGCGCCCCGACCCGCCCGCCGTCGTCCGCCGGCCTGTTCCGCCCAGTAGACGCAGCCGGGGAGCGACTGCGCCGCCAGCATCTCCACCGCGCCCGCCTGGTCGGCGGCGCGCACCGCGTAGGCGTTCGCCTCGAACTCGTCCTGCTCGTCCACGAAGCGGCCCTTGAGCAGGCGCAGCGCGGTGGCCACATCCCGCAGCGGCGCGGCGAGCATCTCGGCGCCGCCGATGGGCGCGCGAAGGCGGCGCGAGCCCTCGGCGCCGAGGCCGGCCGCGCCCGGCGCGGTCGCCCCCGAAAGGCCCCCGAGGGCCGCCTCGTCGGACGCGGCCCGCGCATCGACGGACACGCCCGCGAAGAACGACCGGCACGCGTCGCCGGCGCGAAGCACCGCCCGCACCGCTTCGTCCACCAATTGCTCGGCGCCCGGCTGCACCTGCACCGTGGCCAGGAATCCGCGCGTCTGCGCCGAGTGGAAGAGCGATCGCAGCAGGTGTTCCACTCCCGCTTCGCTCACGCGCAGGCCGAAGTGCTCGGAGGCCACCATCTCCGCGTCGTGGGCCTCGTCCAGGATCACATGGTGATACGGCGGCAGGAAGCTGGCGCCGCGCGAGCGCATGGCCAGGTCCGCGAAGAAGAGGGCGTGGTTGCAGACGAGAAGGTCGCCGTGTTCCATGCGCCGCCGCGCCGCCTGGTAGAAGCACTTCTCGTAGGTGGGGCAGCGCCGGCCCATGCAGTTGTGGGCGTCGCTCTGGGCGTGCTCCCAGACGGACGGCCGCGCGAGTTCCGGCAGCGTGCTCAGCGATCCGTCGCGCGTCTCGTAGGCCCACTGCTCGATCTGCTGCAGCGCGTGGCGCTCCTCCTCGTCGGGCAGGAGCCGCTCGGCGCGCTGGCTGGCCAGCTTGAGCCTCCGGAGCGAGAGGTAGTTGTTGCGGCCCTTCACCAGCACCGCGCTGAACTCCTCGGGGATCACGGCGTTCAGGAGCGGGATGTCCTTCTCGATGAGCTGCTCCTGCAGACTGATGGTGTGCGTGACCACCACCACGCGCTCCTTCGCCGTCACGATGCGCTCGATCGCGGGAATGAGGTACGCGAAGCTCTTGCCGACGCCGGTGCCGGCCTCGACGAGCAGTCGTCCGCGCTTCGAGAGGCAGTCCCGCACCGCCGCGGCCATCTCCATCTGCTGCGGACGCGGCTCGAAACCCTGGAGCCGGCGGGCGATGGCGCCCGATTCCGAGAGGAGCGTTTCCGCGGTGACGGTCACGACGCCGGCTCCGAGGCGTCGCGCGGGGTCGCGCCCCGAGGCGTCGGGTCGCGCGGCGCCGATGCGCCCGGTGCGGAGCCGGGGATTGCTTCGTCGCGCGGCGCCGCGGCGCCCGAAGCCGCGCGCGAGCGTGCGCCTGGCGCCAGCAGCGGCCGGCGCTCGGGTTCGCCCGGGAGCCGCGGGTAGGTCCGCGGCGTGCGGGACATCTTCTCGATGCGGAGGACCGTCCCGGTGGGGGTGATCGTCGACTCGACGAAGGCCCCTCCGAGGAGCCCGATGGCGTGGCGCGCCTCCTCCAGCTCCTGCGCGGCGCGCTCGCCCTTGATGGCCATCAGGAATCCGCCGGGTCGCAGGAACGGAATCGTCAGCTCCACCAGGGCCGGCAGCGTGGCCACCGCGCGGCAGACCACCGCGTCGTAGCGCTCGCGGTGCTCGTGCCGATCATGGGCCGCCGTCTCCGCACGGGCGGCGACGACCCGCGCCCGGTCCAGCCCGAGATCGCGCAGCGTCTCCTCCAGGAAGCGCGCCTTCTTGCCGGTCGCCTCCAACAGCGTGATCCTCGTGCCCGCGGCGATCGCGGGAAGGACGACGGCCAGGACCACGCCCGGGAGCCCGCCCCCGCTTCCGACATCGAGGATCGACGGCCCCTCCCCGTTCGAATCCGAGCCGAGCGAGGCCAGCCATGGAACCAGCGTGAGACTGTCCAGGACATGCCGCATCCACGCGGCCTCCGGCGGAACGCGCGTGAGGTTCATCGATTCGTTGGCGCGATAGAGACGCTCGAGGTACTCCCTCAGCCGCTCGAGATCGCGCGGATCGAGCTCGATCCCGAGCGCCCTCGCCGCTTCGACGAACTCCGCCCTGGCCGTCGGCACGATCACGATCGAAGGATACGCGAGGCGCGGCGCCGGTCCCGCACCGGACGCCCCTAGCGGAACTCGAAGCTGGTCCGCTCGAAGATCCGCGGCTTGCGCAGGCCGACGCCGAGCACCACGCCGATCATCATCCATGACGCCACGAGACTGCTGCCTCCGTAGCTCACGAACGGAAGCGTCATGCCGGTGATCGGCAGCAGCCCCACGGTCATGCCGACATTCACGATGGCCTGTGCCGCGAGCATGCTCACCACGCCCACCACCACCAGCCGCCCGAACGGGTCTCGCGAACTCGCGGCGGTGGCCAGCCCTCCGGCGGTGAGCGCCAGCACCGCGCCGCAGACGACCAGGCCTCCGGCCAGCCCCCAGCGGCACGCCACCACCGCGAACACCATGTCGTTGTGCTCCTCCGGGAGGGCATTGGCCCCCACCAGCGCCCGCGCACGCTCCTCGCCCTCGCCCCACGCGCCCCCCGCGCCCGCCAGCGTCATCGCCCGATCCGCCTGGAATCCGATGTCGCGGGTGAATCGATCGTCCCCTCGGATCTGGGCCACCAGGGCGTCGATGCGCTCGCGCTGGTGGGTACGCATGAACGTATAGTTCAGCGGCGCGGTGACGGCCCCGAG
>CAZSVT010000027.1:2218-19291 GCA_964610365.1 uncultured Isosphaeraceae bacterium | reverse complement strand
CCGGGCCACGTTGGAGAGCGCCTCCCGCAGCGTCGCGACGACCTGCTCCGCGATGTCGGCGTGGCCGAACTGCCCTGCAACTGGGTGCAGATCATGGAGAACAGCGTCGATCCGACGCACCTGGAGTGGCTGCACGGCCATCACCTGGCGCACACGCGCGCCAAGGCGGGCGAATCGGCGCCCACCCACTACACGAAGAAGCACGTGCGCATCGGCTTCGACGTCTTCGAGTTCGGCATCGTGAAGCGGCGCGTGCTGGAGGGCGGGAGCGAGGAGGACGACGACTGGAAGGTGGGGCATCCGCTCGTCTTCCCGTTCACGCTGCGCGTGGGCGCGCACCGCCAGCATCGGCTGCAGATCCGCGTGCCGATGGACGACACGCACACGCGGCACTACTGGTACTCGGCGTACGAGGCGCCGCCCGGGCGCCGCGTCCCGGCGCAGGATCGCGTCCCGGTGTACGACGTGCCGTGGAAGGACGCCGACGGGGAGTTCATCGTCGACTTCGTGGACGGGCAGGACATCATGGTGTGCGTCTCGCAGGGAGCGATCGCCGACCGCACGCGCGAGATGCTCGGCGCCTCGGACCAGGGCATCGCCCTCTACCGCAAGCTCCTCTTCGAGCAGATCGATCGGGTCCGGAGCGGACTGGATCCCATCGGCGTGATCCGGGACGGCGATCCCCATGCGATCATCGAGCTCCCGCAGGAACGCGAGAAGTACGGGCGCGGCGGCGCCTTCCTGGCCGAGTCGATCCGCATGGGGCACGCCCGGTACAGCCCCATCCGCGACCAGATCCTGGCCCTCCTCGAAGGAAGCTGAGCGGTGCGCGCAGCGGCATCGCGGCGTCGACGATGAACGGGATGCTGCGAGTCCTGGTCCACGCCCAGCACCTTTCCGGCACGGGACACTTCGTTCGCGCGTTCGAGATCGCTCGAGCGATCTCGGCGCGCCACCGGGTGTGGCTGACGGACGGCGGTCGCGTCGTCCCGCGTCCCGTCGGCGACGGCGCGTCGTTCGATCGCATCGAGCTGCCGCGGCTGTTCCGTGACCACGGCGTGCTCCGCGGCGTCGATTCGGAGGCCGACCCCGCCGTGATCCTGGCCGAGCGGGCGTCGCGGCTGGTGGACGCGGCGGAGTCGATCCGGCCGGATGTCCTGATCGTCGAGCACTTCCCGTTCAGCAAGTGGGAGCTGGAGCCGGAGATCGTGCCGCTCATCGAGCGCGTGCGGCGCGTGCATCCCGGCGCGAGGGTTCTCTGCTCCGTCCGCGACATCGTGACCCGGTCGCGCTTCGACGGCGATCCGGAGGTCCACGCCGCGCGCGTCCTCGGAGTCCTGCACCGGCTCTTCGACGGCGTGCTGGTGCACGCGGACCCCGCGGTGACGCGGCTCGGCGATCACCTGCCGTGGGCCCGCGACCTGGCGCTGCCGGTGCATCACACCGGCTTCGTCGCGCCGAGGTTGGAGCACGGGTTCCGCGATCCATCGATGCCGCCGCGGCGCGTGATCGTGAGCACCGGCGGCGCCGGCGACGGATCGCTCGCGGCCACCGCGATCGAAGCGTGGATGGCGCTGCGCGGCGCCCCGTGCGTCCCGGATGCGGAGCTCGTGGTCTTTCTTCCGCCCTTCGCGGCGGATGCCCGGCGACGGACGCTGGAGCCGCTCGTGCGCACCGCGCGGGCGCACGAGCGCCGCGTCTCCCTCCGGGACTTCACGGCGTCCTTCCTTCACTGGTTGCTCGGCGCGGATCTCTCCGTCAGCCACGCCGGCTACAACACATGCACCAATCTCCTCGAGACGCGGGTGCGGGCGGTGGTGGTGCCCGACCCGACGATGCCCGACCAGATCCTCCGAGGCGCGCTGTTCGCCCGGCGCGGACTGGTCCGGTGCATCGACGCGGCGGCGTGCTCGGCCGAGCGGCTGGCGGAGTCGATGCGCGCCGCGCTCGAGGGCCCCCCACCCACGCACGACATCGATCTGAACGGCGCCGAGCGCACCGTGGAGATCCTCGAGGCGTGGCCCGCCCGGGCCTGAGGGTCGCCCCGCGCCCGCAGAGTCGATCACCGTTCCGCCGGGTCGCGCACCCGTGCCGCGTGCGGCCCCGTCACCCGCGCCCGTCCTCGCGCGGGTGGAATCGGCGCAGCACTTCGCGCAGGCGCGTCCGATCCACCTGCGTGTAGATCTGCGTGGTGCCGATGTCGGCATGCCCGAGCAGCTCCTGCACCACGCGCAGGTCGGCGCCGCCGATCACCAGGTGGGTGGCGAAGCTGTGGCGCAGCACATGGGGATGCACGCCCTTGAGCCCCGCGCGCGCCGCGGCGCGCTTCACGATCTGCCAGACCGCGACGCGCTCCAGCGGCCTGCCGCTGAAGGAGAGGAAGAGGCGGAAGTGATCGCGGCCGTCGCCGCTGCGAGCGAGGCGAGGCCTCAGGTCCTTCAGGTAGCGGCGAGTCCAGTCGAGCGCCGGAGTGCCGATGGGAACCACTCGCTGCTTGCGACCCTTGCCGGTGACGATGAGCGACGCAAGCGTCTCGTTGAGGTCATTGACCTTGAGGGCCCCCACTTCGCTCGCCCGCAGGCCGGCGGCGTACATCAGTTCCAGCATCGCGCGATCCCGCAGCCACAGGTCGCCCCAGTCCGCGCTGGGCGCCTCCACCAGCTTCTTCATCTGCCCTTGCGTGAGAACGCCGGGTACGCGCCGCCATCGCGTGGGCCGATCCACCAGTCGCGCCGGATCGCGCCGAATCCGCCGATTGGCGTGCAGGTAGCGGAAGAAGACCCGGATGGTGGCGAGATGTCGAACGATCGACGCAGGATCGAGCGACTTCCCGCGCGAGAGCGAACGAAGGTGCCCGGAGACATGATCGAAGGTCACGCGATCCGGCGCGAGCGTCCCGACCCCATCGACATCGGCGAGGAAGTCGGCAAGATCGCGCGAGTACGCCTCGATCGTGGCTGGGCTGAGGCCCGCTTCGACCCGCGCGAAGGAGAGGAAGTCACCCACCGCCGAGCTCAGCGGCGTGCGTCGGTCGAGGCGAGCACGAACGGCGTCAGATGGCCGCGGTCCGACGGATCGGGGTCCCGCGGAGGGAGGGCGTGACGAATTCGCGCGCGGGCTGGCGGAAACCCGGCTGCGACTCATTGGCCGACTCCATGTTGATGCGGTGGTAGACGGGGCAGCCGTGGAACCCGCCGCAGCAGTACTGGAACATCGACTCGATCGAACCGAGGGAGAAGCGGCTCGCACATCGCGGATCGTTCCGATCCACATGCGGGCATTCGCCTCTGGCAATCCTGGCGGGTACGGGTGAGACCATCGAATCGCGGGGTGCGGAACCGTGACTGCCGCGAACCCGACCATCGGTCCACCGCAGACAGGGGCTCCAAAGATAGGCGATCCACGCTTCGTGCACAGAGCATGAACGCTCTCGATCGCGCTCCGGCGGGATTCGCGCGATGTCTCGCGGCGCGGTCGATCGACTCCAGTTCGCGAAGGCTGATAATCAGGCCCCTTCGGCGCATCGTTCGCAGGCGCGGGCGCAAGTGATGCGCGGGCCAGCGCGCCGGGCGACGCAGACCCCTTCGCCGAGGCACCGTCGCGGGCCATTCCCGGCGGCACGCCGGTTGCCATGCGTGCGGCGGCATGCGCCCCGCCCGAACCATCACCACGCCGTCGTCGCCGCGAGTGCCCTCGTCGATCGCCGGGATCGGCACGCAGCTCCTGGGGTGCGCCAGCGTGGCGGCGCTGCTGCACCAGGTGGCGATGGCGCAGGGAGCCTGCGCCCGCGCCTCGAGGAAGAACGGCGGCGCCGCCGTCGAGTCGACCCTGGTCACCCGCCTGCAGCCCCGACCCGCGCGAGGGATCGAATGAACTACGGCTTCACCCTCTCGGCGGCGGGCGTGCTGACGAACATGCATCGCCTGGATGTCGCGGCGAACAATCTCGCCAATGCGCAGACCACGGCCTTCAAACCCGACTGGGTGATCGCCCGCGCCCGAGATCCCGAGCGCCTCCGCGGCGCCGTGCCCGACGCGATGCCCCAGGAACTGCTCGAGCGCCTCGGCGGCGGAATCGAGATCGCGCCCACGCTGAGCGATCAGCGACAGGGATCCATCCGCACCACCTCCCGGCCGCTGGACATCGCCCTGGACGGCCCGGGTTTCCTGGTGGTCCGCGATCGTTCCGGAGCGCTCTCGCTCACGCGCGACGGGCGCCTGGAGATCGACGCCGAGGGTCGGCTGGTCATGGCCTCGGGCGGCCGCGCCGTGCTCGACGCCGACGGCGAGGAGATCCACATCGACCGCCAGCGCCCGATCACCATCTTCGACGACGGCTCGATCTCGCAGGGCGATCGGTCGATCTCGCACCTCGCCCTGGTGTCCCTGCCCGCCGCGTCGCTGCGCAAGCAGGGCGACGGCCTCTACACCGCCGACGCGCTGCAGCGCGTCTCCCGGCGCGGCGGACTCCCGCCGCTGCCCCCCGCCGAGGCGCGCGTGATGCAGGCCGCGGTGGAGGAGAGCGCCGTCGATCCCGTCTCCGAGCTGGTGAACGTGATGAAGGCCACGCGCAGCTTCGAGGTGGGCACCAATCTCATCCGCCAGCAGGACCAGATCTCGCGCAAGTCCATCGAGACCTTCGGCCGCTTCGCCTGATCGCCCCACGCACCGACGACGGGAGGCCCTCCATGTCCGCCACCGCACTCAACACTTCCGCCACCGGCCTCAGCGCCCTCACCACGCAGCTCGAAGTCATCGCCAACAACCTGGCGAACGTGGACACCGACGCCTTCAAGGCGAGCCGCGCCAACTTCGCGGATCTCCTCTACATGCAGAAGCAGCAGCCGGGCGTGGAGAACGTGGCCGGGCAGTACAACCCCATCGGCATCTCGGTGGGCCTGGGCACGCGCGTCTCCGGCATCCAGCTCAACTTCCAGCAGGGGTCGCCGCGCACCACCGGTCAGCCCTTCGACCTCTGCGTGCAGGGCGAGGGCTTCTTCCAGATCCAGACCAACGACGACGTCGGCGGCGGCATCGCCTACACGCGCCTGGGCACGTTCATCCCGAACGACGAGGGACAGCTCGTCCTGGCGAACGGCCAGGGTCTTCCCCTCATCCCGGAGATCGTGATCCCGCAGGAGGCGATCGGCGTCACCGTCACGCTCGACGGCGTGGTGACCGCCACCTTCCAGACCGGGCAGCAGACGCAGCTCGGCACGCTGGAGCTGGCGCGATTCGTGAACCCGTCGGGACTGCTGCCGGTGGGCAACAACCTCTTCATCGAGACCCAGGCGAGCGGCGACCCGATCCTCAACCAGCCGCTGGAGGACGGAACGGGGAGCGTGCTCCAGGGGGCGCTGGAGAGCTCGAACGTCGACCCGGTGACGCAACTGGTGCAGCTCATCCAGACGCAGCGCGCGTTCGAGATGAACAGCCAGGTGATCCAGGCCGCGAACTCCAACTGGCAGACCATCAACAGCCTCTGGCGGTACTGATGCGACGACTCCTCACCATGGATCCTCGTGCGATCCCGCCCGGCGCGTGGGCGGCGCTCTTCCTGGTCTCCGCCGCCGTCGGCGACACGCTGGCCCTGCGCTCGGCCGTCCGCGCCCAGCGCGACGACGGCGTGGTGCTCCTGCGCGACGTGGCGGAGCTGCGCGGCGCCGAGGTCTCCCGCTTCGCCGAAGTGGTGGTGGCCACGGTGCCGCTCGGCTCGCCGCCCCGCGAGATCGGCGTGGAGGAGATCCGTCGCCGGCTGGAGCAGGCCGGCGCGAACTGGGCGAAGATCGATCTCGAAGGCCGCCGCGTGGTGGTGCGTCCTCGCTCGAGCGACGCGATGGGCGCCCCGGCGGCCTGCGCGCCCGCCAGCGTGGAACCGCGCGGCGCGGCCGCGACGACTTCGGAGCGAACCGGCGCGGGCGCCCCCGAGGGTGCCGACGCCCGCGCGCCGCGCAGCCGTTCCGCCACCGCCCCGACCGACGCCGCGTCATCGGGATCGTCGGCCGTGCGACGCGCCGACGCGTCCCGTCCCGCCCGTCGAGGCGCGAGCGACCCGGTCCTCGCCGCCGCGGTGCTCGGCGAGAACTCCGTCCGCGCGCTGGTGGCCGACGCGATGCTCCGCGCCCTGGACGAGCCCGCGGAGGCGCTGCGACTCTCCTTCGACGGCCTCGACGCGACGACGCTGGCGGAGACGCCGCCCGGCGTGCGCATCGAGATCGATCCGATCGGCCTCCTCGACAGCGACCGCGCGGAGTTCGCGGTGCGGTGGTGGAGGGACGGCCGCGTCGAACGCCGATCCAACCTCTCGGTCTTCCCCGAGGTGGCCCGAAGCGCCGCCGTCGCCCCGCGCGATCTCCGCAGGGGCGATCGTCCGGAGGGAGACGACTGGCAGTCATCGCTCTGCTGGGTGAAGCCCAGTGAACGCCATCGCGTGGTGCGCCCCGGCGCCGTGGGCGGCCGGGCCCTGGGCACCTCGCTGCGTGCCGGTGATGCGCTCCTCGAGAGCCACCTGGAGCGCGACGTGCTCGTGCGCCGCGGCGATCGCCTGGTGGTGCGGACCACCGTGGGCTCGCTCGCGGTCAGCGTGGACGCCGTCGCCCAATCCGATGGTCGCGAGGGCGAGACGATCGAGTGCGTGCGCCTCGGCGCCCCGGGCCGCAAGGATCGAACCACCATCAGCGCCGTGGTCACCGGCCGCGGCGAAGCGGTGGTGCGGACCCAGGCGCCGCCGTCCAAGAGCGGCGCGATGTGAGAACCCATGTCACCCATGCATGACATCACGCGTGGACGATCGCCTCGGCGCCGGTCCGACGGCGCCGCGGCGCCGCTGGGCGGACTGGCGCTCCTGGCCGCCTTCGGCGCCGTGAGCGCGAGTGCCTCCGGCCAGTCCCCGCCGGTCGGAGCGGCGCCGGCGGCCGTTCCTGCGCCGACGAACGCTCCGGCGCCCGCGCCGGCGGGTCCGCGCGCTTCCGCCGGCGCCGGCGCAACGATGCCGGCGAGCACCGCGAGCCCTGCGCCGGGCCCCACCCCGATCCAGCCGGCCACCGCGCCGGTGTCGGTGGCCCTCGGCGCCCTGCCCGATGAACCCGGTCTGCCGCCCGACGCGGTGATCCGCACCAACGCGTCGCTCATGGCGATCGCGCTCTCGCGCCCCTCGCGCTTCGAGAAGGAACCCGTGGCCCCCGGCACGATCGAGGCGATGAGTCTCTTCGCCGTGCGCAGCGCCGAGGAGCGCCACTTCTCCCGACACGACCTGGTGCAGATCGTCGTCCGCGAGCAGAGCCGCGCGAAGAGCGACTCGGAGCTCGACACCAAGAAGGACTACACGCTCGCCGCCGAGGTGGCGTGGGCCAACTTCTCCTTCGACGCCTTCGGGCAGCCCGGCGTGGCCACCACCTCGGGATCGCACGACGCCCCGGTCTTCGAGGCCGTCGGCCGGAAGAAGCTCAAGGGCGAGGGCGACTACAGCCGCAACGACGAGTTCACCACGCGCATGACCGCCGAGGTGATCGAGGTGCTGCCCAACGGCAACCTGGTGCTCGAAGCGCGGACGACCATCTCCAGCGACAAGGAGATGACCTGTATCAAGCTCACCGGCATGTGCCGGCCGGAGGACATCACCTCCGCCAACACCGTGCTCTCCAACCAGATCCACGATCTGAAGATCGAGAAGATGAACACCGGCTTCGTGAAGGACGCCGCCGACAAGGGCATCCTCGCCCAGGTGCTCGACGCGATCTTCGCCTTCTAGCCGCCCTCCTCGCCGGTTCTTGCGCCGGCGCCTCGGTGCCGCCACCGACGGCCGCCGCCGATCGGCGCCCGAATCACGGGGCCTTCGTATGCTGCGCGCCGCGAAAGGACGGTGCCCATGCAGCCGCTTCACGCCACCCGGGAGTCCACTGGCAGCCGCGTCGACTTCGCCGCGGTCGAGTCGGCGGTGAACGAGATCCTGGACCGCGAATGGCGG
Organism: uncultured Isosphaeraceae bacterium; assembly: GCA_964610365.1. Classification (GTDB taxonomy): domain Bacteria; phylum Planctomycetota; class Phycisphaerae; order Phycisphaerales; family SM1A02; genus VGXK01. The sequence continues at coordinate 11,326 of CAZSVT010000027.1, read as the reverse complement.
AACCTGGTCTCGGATCCGGAGGCGCAGGCACGCTATGCGCGGCATTTCGATCGAACGGTCGAAGAGGGCTTCTACGAGGACCCGCGTCGTCGGGGCGACTCCCTGCCGCCTCCGGGTGCGCGGCCGAACGAGGCCTACATCCTGGCGCACGAGGCGATGTGGGAGCCGGTCGACCGCTACCTGGAAACGGTGGGATGGACGCTCGATCGCTCCTTCCGCGAGCTCTTCGCCTCGTCGCGCGAGTACGAGGACACGGCGACCGAACATCGCCGCGTCTTCTTCGGGCAGTTCCTCGATCCCGATGGCCGGCCGGTCACCGCGTTCATGCTGACGGTGCCCCACAGCCACGCGGGGTTCCGATTCTCCACGCCGATGCTCATCGGTCTCTCGCGGCCGATCCCGCCCGAGGCGCGCTGAACCATCCGTTCGCGCCGGCGCCAGCGTCTCCGCATCGCCGGGCGGACGCCGGTGCGTCAGTCGGTCCGGACCCAGAGCGCCAGCGGTCCCCGGTGACCGATGTTCGCGGGGAACGGGATCTCGCGATCGCGATCCAGGCGCAATCCCGGGAAGTGCCGGATCAGGAGCTCCAGCGCGATCTGCGCCTCCAGCTTCCCGAGCGCCGAGCCCGGGCAGTAGTGGATGCCTTGACCGAACACCAGCAGCCTCGCGGGACACGCGCGGTGCAGATCGAAGGCATCCGGCTTCGGGAAGATCCCGGCGTCGCGCCCGGACGCCGCGATCCAGAGGAAGAGTTTCGCGCCCGCCGGCAGATCCACGCCGCCGATGGTGACGGGCCTGGTGGTGACGCGCCGCCACGCGGGAAGCGGCGGATCGAAGCGGAGCGTCTCGTCCACCGCCTTCGTGACCAGCCCGGGGTCGGTGACCACCGCGCTCCAGCGAGCGGGATCCTCGAGGAGACGACGGATCATGTTTCCGATCAGGAAGCTCGGAGGCTCGTGCCCGGCCAGGGTCAGCCCGAAGAGGATCGTGCCGATCTCCTCGTGCGTGAGCGACTGGGGATCCTCGTCGTGGATCTCCAGGAGCGCACTGGTGAAGGAGTCATCCCGCTCGCGTGCCCGCTCCGACACGAAGTCGCGCAGATACGCACGATAGCTCGCCATCTCCGTGGCGCACTCCACCTGCTCGCGCGGCGGGAGGCGACCCCAGAGGAGCGCGGTGCGATGGCCGCACCACGCGCTGAAGCGCGACCAGTCCTGCGCCGGAATGCCGAGGAACTCGAAGATGATCGACATCGTCAGTGGACGCGCGACGCTCGACATGAGATCGAACGGCGCGGAGGCATCGATCGCGCCGAGCCGCTGGAGCGCCACGGCACGGATTCGCGGCTCCATGGCCGCCACGCGCCGCGGCGTGAGGGCCCGCACCACCGGCGCGCGAATCCGCGTGTGGGCCGGCGGATCCATGCTCACCATGGACGGCTGCGAGGCGATGCCGGCGCCGCGCAGGATCCGGACCGCCTCCGGCACGAGCGGTTCGAGCGGGACCTGCGTGATCGAGGCGGAATAGGTTTCGTGATCGAGGAAGATCGCCTGGATGTCGGCTGCACGCGTGACCACGAAGTGGTCGATCGACGGGGCGTGGAAGATCGGCGCCTCCTTCGGCACCGACCCGAGCACGGCGATCGGATCCGCCAGGTACTCGGGCGCCAGCGGGTCGAACGCCGGATGGACGGGACAGGCGGAGCGTTCGTCGATCGGCATCGGTTCCCTCCTGCCTCGCCCACGGTCCGCGACGCCGCGTCGACCTGCCGCCGCACCTCAGTAGGAGAGGTGCCGCCGGAAGAAGTGCAGTCCCGCCGCCTGGCGGGCCATCTCCAGCGTGCGCTCGGCGGTCTCGTTCGCTCGGGCGCAGCCCTTTCGGAGCACCTCGAGCACCAGGTCGTCGTGGCCCTCCAGCTCGGCGCGGCGGCGGCGCATCGGCTCCAGCAGCGCATGCACGTGCTCCGCCAGCTCCTTCTTCACATGCCCGTCGCCGAGATTGTCCCCGCGCGCGTAGCGGTCCTTGAGCTCGGCCACGCGCGCCGCGTCGGGGACGAACGCATCCACCCACTGGAAGAGGGCGTTGTGCACGTCGCCGGGCTCGGTGGGGCTCTGCCGCCCGGTGAAGATCTTCATGATCTTCTTCTCCACCTCCTTCGTGGTGTCGGAGATGAAGACCGCGTTGCCCAGGCTCTTCGACATCTTGTGCACGCCGTCCGTGCCCACGAGTCGTCCGACCCTGCCCACGTCGGCGCGCGGGATGGGGAAGACGCCGCCGTGGGCCACGTGCTCGTCGTCCTCGATGTCGGTGGGCACGCCGCAGAAGACCTGGTTGAAGCGCCGCGCCACCTCGCGCGTGAGCTCCAGATGCGGCACCTGGTCCTCGCCCACCGGCACGCCGACCGGGCGGAAGGTGAGGATGTCGGAGGTCTGTCCGACGGCGTAGAGCGGGAAGCCGAAGCTGTAGTTGTCGCCGAGCCCCTTCACGCGGATCTCGTCCTTCAGCGTCGGGTTCCGCATGACGCGGTTGAACGGGAGCAGCATGGCGAAGAGGAAGCAGAGTTCGTGGATCGCGGGGACTTCGCTCTGCAGGAAGATGGTGGCGCGGTCGGGATCGATGCCCATGGCGAGATAGTCGCGCACGATCTCGAGGGTGTCCGCGCGGATCTCCTTCGACTGATCCACGCGCGTGGTGAAGGCGTGGTAGTTCGCCAGGATGAAGAAGCAGTCGTGGGTGGACTGCAGTTCCACGCGCCGTTTGACGCTTCCCACCCAATGCCCCAGGTGCAGCCGACCCGTGGGGGTGTCGCCGGTGAGGATGCGCGGACGCTCGTCGCTCGTGGACGCTCTGGCGCTCATGGGGCGGTGAGCGTAGGCGATGGCTGTCCCATCAGCATGAGGACGTTCACGGCGTTGAAGACCGCGTGCGCCGTGAACGGCGCCGTCAGCCGGCCCGTGCGCTCGAAGAGCACGCCGAAGAGGACCCCCAGCAGGAAGAGCGCCGGGAGCGCCGCGCCGGCGCCGGCGGCGCTCACCGCGCCGTCGCCCAGGTGCATGACGGAGAAGAGGGCGGCGCAGAGCACGATCGACGCGGCCGGCCCGAGCCCCGCCGCGCGCAGCATCTGCTGGATGACGCCGCGGTAGAGCACCTCCTCGATGAACGGCGCCGCCACGATGGCGATGCCGGCGATCATCGCCCGCTGCATGACGCTCGAGGATTCCTGGAGCACGCGCAGCGATTCATGGGCCAGCGCCGGCACCTCCGCCCCCGCCAGCACCTCGGAGAGCCAGCTCCCCGCCAGCATGGAGACCTGCACCAGCGGCCACGCCACGATCAATCCCACGGCGCCGCCCATGGCCGACGCCACGGCGCCGGCGGGATGTCCGTGCGATCGCTGGAAGATGCTGCGGCGCAGCGCCAGGACCATCGCCGCGGCGCCCACCTGCGCCAGCGCGCTCCAGGCCGAGCGCGCCTCGCGCCCGCCGCCGCCGAGCGCGGCGGGCCACGCGAAGGTGGCGATGGCGTCGCCGACGACGCCGGCGCCGACGATGGTCACCGCCGCGGCGAGGCCGGCGCCCACGGACGGCCGCCAGGCGGGACCGTCGAGCGCGCCCGGGCGCCATCCGCGCCATCCGAGCAGGAGGGCGATCGACCCGGCGCTCCACGCGAAGAGGACGAAGGCCTCGTGCATGCCGAGGGCGGCGCGAGCGGCGACGGGGCGCGCCGAATCCGCCTCGGAGCGCGGTGGATCGGTCGCCGCGCGAGGCGCGTCGGCGGTCGGTGGTGCATCGGCGTTCCGCGGCGCGTCCACGGCCTTCGGCGCGTCCATGGCGTGCGGCGCGTCGAGAACCGCGTGGCCGGCGCGGGCGCTCTGCCCGGGGGGTTCGCCCGACGCTATAACTACGACCGCGAGGAGCGGGATCACCAGCGCCATGAGCCGCACACCGTCGGTGCTGGATCGGATCGTCGAGCGCAAGCACCGCGAGGTGGCCGAGGCGCGGTCGCGCGTGCCCATGGAGATGCTGCGCGATCGCATCGGCGAGCTCGGCCGTCCGCGCAACTTCTTCCGGGCCGTGGTGGACGCGCCGCCGCAGGACCGCACGCGCGTCATCGCCGAGGTGAAGCACCGCAGTCCCTCCGGGGGCGTGCTGCGAGCGGACTTCGACCCGGTCTCCATCGCTCGAAAGTATCACGCGGCCGGGGCGGCGGCGATCAGCTGCCTCACCGACGAGGCGGACTTCGGCGGGAAACTGGAGTTCATCCACCAGATCCGCGACGCCGTGCCGCTCCCGGTGCTGCGGAAGGACTTCATCGTCGATCCGTACCAGGTGTGGGAGTCCCGCGCCGCGGGCGCGGACGCGGTGCTGCTCATCGCCGAGTGCCTTCCGGAACGGGACATCATCGACTTCCAGATCCTGGCCACCGAGCTGGGCATGACCACGCTGCTGGAAGTCCACGAGGTGGAGAGCCTCTACCGGGCGATCAACCATGTGGGGTTCCCGCACCCCGGCTACTCGCTGCTGGGGGTGAACAACCGCGACCTTCGCACCATGACGACCGATCTTTCGCACACCCTGCGGATGGTGGATCTGGTGGAGGACCGCCGCGTGCTGGTCAGCGAGTCCGGGATCTCGCGCCCCGAGGACCTCCGGCGGCTCCGCGAGCACGGGGTGCGGATCGTGCTGGTCGGCGAGCACCTCATGCGCCAGCCCGATCCCGAGGCGGCGCTCCGCGCCCTGCTGGCCGGCTGAGCGGCGCCGCCGCGCAGGATCCTCGTTTCCCGGGCCGGGATTCGACGCGGATCGATGCGCATGCTGGCTCCGATCGCACTCCCGATCTATCCTTGTCGTCGATGTCGACCGCCACGCAGGCACGCCTGGGATCCGAGTGCTCCACCGACGGCATCCGCGTCAAGGTGGTCCCGAGCTATCTGCCCACGCACTCCGATCCGGCCAACGGCCGGTACCTCTTCGCGTACCACGTGACGATCACCAACGACGGCCCGCGCCGGGCGCGGCTGCGCTCGCGGCAGTGGGTGATCGTGGACGCCGACGGCGAGCGCCACGAGGTGCAGGGCATGGGCGTGGTGGGGCACCATCCGGACCTCAAGCCCGGCGAGCGCTTCGAGTACTCGAGCTTCTGCCCGCTCAACACGAGCTGGGGCACGATGGAAGGGGTCTACGTGATGGAGCGCGAGGACGGCTCCGTCTTCGATGCACGGATCAAGCGCTTCTACCTGGTGGGTCCGGCGGGATGAACCAACGGCGCCGGCGCGGAACCGATCCGCGCCCGGCGCAGCCGAGGTGATGCATGCACTATCGACTTCCTGAAGAGCCGCGCGTGGCGGTGGTCGGCGCCACGGGCGCGGTGGGACACGAATTCCTCTCGGTGCTCTCCCACCGCCGATTCCCGATGGCGGAGATCGCCCTCTTCGCCTCGCCGCGATCGGCCGGCTCGCGCGTGCCGTTCCTCCGCGACGGTCGCCCGCACGAACTCCCGGTGCAGCCGCTGGAGGAGGGATCCCTCTCGGGATTCGACGTGGTCTTCTTCTCCGCGGGCAAGGGCGTGTCGAAGGCCTTCGCCCCGGCGGCGGTGGCGGCCGGCGCCCTCGTGGTGGACAACTCCAGCGCGTTCCGCATGGATCCGGCCTGCCCGCTGGTGGTGCCGGAGGTGAACGGCGAGGTCCTCGATCGCCTCGACGGGCCCACGATCGTGGCCAATCCCAACTGCTCCACCATCATCGCGCTGGTGGCGGTGCATCCGCTGCACGCCCGGGCGCGCGTGCGGCGCATGGTGGTCAGCACCTACCAGGCGGCCTCCGGCGCCGGCGCCAAGGCGATGCAGGAGCTGGAGCAGCAGGCGCGCGACTTCGCCGAGGGCCGGCCGCTGTGCTCGGAGATCTTCGGTCGGCAGTACCTCTTCAACTGCTTCAGCCACAACTCCGCCATCGGCGCCGACGGATACAACGAGGAGGAGACGAAGCTCCTCCTCGAGAGCCGCAAGATCTGGTCCGACGACTCGGTGGCCATCACCGCCACCTGCGTGCGCATTCCCACGCTGCGGGCGCACTGTGAGAGCATCAACCTCACCTTCGAGCGCCCGCTCGGCGAGGACGAGGCCCGCGGAATCCTCCGCGCCGCGCCCGGCGTGGAAGTGCTCGACGACCGCGCGGGCAACCGATTCCCCGAACCGCTGCTCGCCTCCGGAAGGGACCCGGTGCTGGTCGGGCGGCTTCGCGCCGATCGAAGCCAGGCGCCGGGACTTGGGCTGGATCTCTTCGTGGCCGGCGACCAGCTTCGCAAGGGGGCGGCGCTCAACGCCGTGCAGATCGCGGAGCGGGTCCTCCCCGCCCGACGAGGCGTGCGGCCGTCCGAGCTCGTCGGCGCCCGGCGCTGACTCCTCGGGCCGATCCGGCTTCGTCGTTCCGGAATGCCACTTGACAAAGTGCAAGTGCGCTTTCATATTGTTCAACCATGGCGGGAGCCCGGGACACCTTCGAGGCGCTGGACGACGAGGACCTGGAGCTCCTCCTGCGCTTCATCCTGGCCGACGGGTCCATCAAGGATCTCGCCGCGGCGATGGGGGTGAGCTACCCCACCATGCGGCAGCGACTGGACGGCGTCCTCGCCAGGGTCCGGGCCGCGTCGAAAGGGGCGGAGATCGATCCGGTCGACGCCTACCTCGCGGATCTCATCTCGCGCGGCGCGATCTCGCCGGCGCACGCGCGCCGCGTCCGGGATCTCCACCGCGCTTCGATCGATCGGAATCGTCCAGGGCCGGCCTCCGCGCCGGGAAAGGAGCGTCGATGACTCGATTCGCACTCATCCTGATCGTGATCCTGGCCGGGATCGGAGGGTTCGCCGCGCCATCCCAAGCCTCGCAGGCGACGGCGACCGGCGCCGGCGCCGCATCGCAACCGGCCCCGACCGGCACCTTCTACGACTCGCTTCAGCCCGGTTTGCTCGGCGGTCTCCTCGGCGCCGGGGTGGGCGTGTGGGGCGGACTCATCGGCACCGTCGGCGGCGTCTGCGCGCCGCGAGGCAAGGCGCGCGGGCTGGTGGTCACGCTCTTCGCGATCCAGATCGCGGGTGGCCTGGTCCTGCTCGCGCTGGGCATCGGCGCGTTCGTGGCGGGCGCGCCGTGGATGATCGGCTACTCGTTCCTGCTGCCCGGCGGGCTCTCGCTCCTGCTCGGCGTGACGCTCTTCCCGGTGATGCTCGTTCGCTACCGCCAGGCGGAGATGCGTCGAATCGAAGCGGAGGCATTCCGTGCAGGCTGATCTCGCCATCCTGGCGCTGGCGATGCTCGGCGCCGCGGCCCCGCCGCCGATGGCCGTCTTCCTGGAGCGCGGCGCCGATCCGGAGTTCCGGCCGGCGGCCGAGCGCTTCGCGGCCCTGCATTCCACGAGCGTGGAGCTCTTCGACGCGGCCGACCTCGACGCCCTGCGCGAGCGGCTGCGGCGATCGACCCCGGCGCACGCGGCCTTCGTCACGGCGCCGGCCCTCCTCGATGTGCAGTTCGCGCAGGACCTGCTGGAGCGGCTGGTGTCCGTCGATGATGATCCATTCCTCGACGTGCGCTATGCGTTCATCACCGGACGCGACGGCGCCGCCGCCGAGCGCTTCGTCGGGGCGATCGAGGCGGCGCGGCGCCGGCCGCCGAGCGGGCAGGCGCTCATCTTCGGATCCTGGGAGGGTCCCCAACTCCCGCCGCCGGCGCCCCTCTCGTCGCTCGGCGCGCTCGGACTCCAGGGCCGCGCCGAGTTCGTCCTGTCCAGGGATCCCGAGGCCGTCCGCGCGTCCCGCACGCGCGAAGTGCTGACCGGCGCCGGCGACCCCGACCTGCTGCTCCTCTTCTCCCACGGCGAGCCCGATCGCATGGACCTCTGCTTCAGCGGTCGCCAACTCCGCGAGTGGGGCGTGCGCCTCCCGCCGACGCTCGTCGTGAACTGCGCGTGCTGGAACGGATGCCCGGGTCGATGGTGGATGCCGGGTCCCACCGGATTCCAGCCGCGGCCCGCACCGTCGGCCGACGAGTCCGTGGCCCTCGCCGTGCTGGACAGCGGCATCGCCGGGTACGTGGCCGGCGTGGATCCATGGCACGGACCGCTCGCCAACCAGGTCACCATGCACCTCGTCGACGGCGGCCTTTCGCTCGGCGATGCGTCGAAGGCGATGATCGACCGACTGGCGCTCGACTTCGCGCCGGAGCCGATGCGCTTCGCGAAGGTGGCCGAGCGCGTCTCGACCGGCGAAGGGCGGGATCACCGCCGCCGCAACGGTGCGGCGATGATCGTCTTCGGCGATCCGTCCTGGGCGCCGTTCGGAGGCAGCGCCCCGCGGCTGCTGCGCGCCGAGCGGACGGGATCGGTCGACGCGCCGCGCATCGAGGTGGAGTGCCGGCCGTTGCTGCGCGGGCAGCCGGGCCAGGACTTCATGCTCGCCCACTCGCGCCTGCTGGACTACTACAGCGTCCGCACGGCCGATGTGCTCAAGGAGCTCTCGCTCGAAGCGACCGGCCGCGTGCCGTGGCCCGAGCCGCTGCCGGCGTCGCCGCGCCTGCGCGTGGTGGAGGCCACTTCGGGCGGCGCCGCCGTCCCGACGGGCGAGCCCGCGGCGATCGTGGAGCACGACGCCGGCGAGCGATTCCTCCAGGTGCGCGTGCCCATCGCGATCCGCGCGTACGGCACCGCGGACTCCTTCAAGCCGGCGATGCAGGGCGTTCGCGTGGTGCTCGAGCCCGCATCGAAATGACGGCCGTCAGCGCGGCGGCGCCTCGGGCGCCCGGGGAGGCGCCGGCGTCGACGGTGGCGCGGAGGGCGCCGCGGATGGCGTCGGATCGACGGGCCGACTCCGCTTCGCCGTCAGGCTCGCAATGGCCAGCGTGCATGCCTCGTCGCAGGCCTTCGTGGCCTGATCGCCGCCCTGGTTCGTCGCCGCGATCACCGCGAATCCCTTGTCGGGCGCCACCCACGCCACGCAGTACCAGACGGTGTTCGATCCCGCGTGCGTGAGCACCGTGCCGCCCCAGCCGCGCTGGGTCACGAGCCAGCCCAGGGCGGGATCGCCGCGCGCCGCCGCGGCGTCCGCGGCGCCATCGGCCGGCTTC
>CAZSVT010000027.1:0-2208 GCA_964610365.1 uncultured Isosphaeraceae bacterium | reverse complement strand
TCTGCAGCCGACCGAAGGCCGCGCGGTCGAGCGGAAGTCCGTCGGCGCCTTCGCGACGCACATGCAGGGCGATGAACCGGCCCCAGTCGGCCAGCGTCATGTGGCAGCGGCCCGCCGGCGTGATGGCGGCGGGGTTGTCGGTGTTGTTGGGCTTGCCGTCGCTGGAGTGACCCGTCGCCTCCGGCGGAGGCCCGAAGCCGGCGCTGGTGATGCCCAGCGGCGTGAAGAGCCGCTCCGTGACGAGCGTCTCGTAGTCCTTCTTCGCCACCGTCTCGAGCATGAGACCCGCGAGCGCATACCCCTGGTTCGAGTAGACGCTCGTCCCGCGCGGTTGGGCGATGGGCCGCGAGAGCATCGACTCGACGAAGACCCGCCGGCACTCGCGCGACGACTCCTTGCACGACCAGGCCCGGAGCCAATCGGCCTTGTCGGGCGTCCCGGGGGCGCCGCCCTCGTGACGGAGGAGTTCCTCCACGGTGACATCCTTCCACGAGGGATCCATCGTCGGAACCGCGGCGCCGAGCACTTCGCCCACGGTCGAGTCGAAGCGGATGAGGCCGTCGGCCGCGAGGATCGCCGCCAGCGTCGCCGTCATCGCCTTGGTGCAGGAGCCGAGGTGGAAGCGGTCGCCCGGCAGGATCGCCGCCGCGTCGCCGCGCCGGCGCACTCCGTCGAAGCCGATCGATTCGACGCCGTCGCGTCCGACGATGGCCACCGCGAGCGCCGGAAGGTCGTACTTGGCGCGAACGGGCGCCACCACCGACGCGAGATCGCCCGCCGAGGTCGCCGCCGCGGCGGTCTGCGCCGCGGGAGGAGCACCGGGAGTCGCCGCGCCGTCGGCCGCGGCGATCAGGGCCGCGCCGATCGCCGCGCAGGCGCCCGGGATGGTCTCAGTTCGAACTCGAGAACGACGTGCTGGTCTGGAATGGGTAGTCATCGACGGAGCGCAGGATAGCGGGCCGCACCACCACCACTCCCCAGATGGGGCGGCCGCCGGCGCTCGTGCGACCTTCGATGGGACCCGTGATCACCACGCCTCCGCCGCCGGGAATCACCGCCCCGTCGGCGCGCTGCCAGCGCGCGGCGGTCGGTCCCGCGCCGTGGAGGCATTCGATGTCCGCCTTCACCGACTCGCCGTCGAGAGCGCCCTTCACCGCGGTGGCGAACGAACCGGTGGATTGCCCCGCCTTGTCCCGCGATCCGACGCCGATCTCGGCGCGCTGGCCGGGCCGACTCATCACGAACGGCGCCGAGACCAGGCGATAGCCCCGGACGCCCTGGACCGAGTCGAAGACGCGTCGCTCCTGCTCGCGGGTGAAGACGATCGACTCGGGCCGGGCGCGGGAGGGGTCGTCCACCGGGATCACCTCTCCGCCGCGCGCGAGTCCGACGGGACCGTCCACCTCGATCACATTGATCATCCAGGAGAGCTGCGGGTACTCGCCGCCGAGCGGATCGAACCGTGCGCCCCCGCCGCCGCCCGGCGCATCGCTCGACGATCCGCGCGGCGCGCCACCCGAGGAACCACCGGCCGCATCGCCGGAGGCGCCTGCGCCCTGCGAAGGCTGGCAACCCGCGGAGACGCACGCGAGGAAGGTCAGCGCCATGCATGCCACGATCCGAGTGCGGGAGTGATTCATGGCCCGCATGATCCCGCGCCGCCGCCGGCGCCGACAGCGACCCCGGCCGGGGTCGTGACCCGATCGTGACCGCGGAGCCGGGCCGCGCCAAGTCCGTGCCGATGCCGGGCTTGGCGCCGCCTATCGCTGGAGGTGCGCTTCGAGGAACCAGAGATGCTTGTCGAGCCGGCGGGAGAGCTGCGTGAGGAGATCGGAGGTGCTCACGTCGCCCCCGGCGTCGGTGGCATCGATGGCGGCGCGCGTGGAGGCGGCGAGGAGGGCGTACCGCTCGGCGAGCGCCTTGAGGTGCGCGGCGCCATCCACCAGGTCCGGCGGGAACTCCGGAAGGCGCGACGCCGCCGCGCCCTGGCGGAGCGTGCCCCGAACGGAGGTCGCCAGCGCGGCGATCCGCTCCGCCACTTCGTCGATCTCCTCCTCCAGCTCCTCGTGCAGTCGATCGAAGAGCTCGTGGAGCGGAAGGAAGTGCGGACCGCGCACGTTCCAATGGGCGTGCTTCACCTGCGACGCGAGGTCGAGCGCGTCCGCGAGCTGCGACTGGAGTGTGCCGGCGCTCGCGGCGCGCACCTTC
>CAZSVT010000026.1:7480-19695 GCA_964610365.1 uncultured Isosphaeraceae bacterium | reverse complement strand
GAGCGATCGCCCTCGCGCGCCGCGTTGATGGTGGAGTAGACGACATTGCCGCCGTCGGTCCGGCAGCGCTCGAGGGCGTCGAGCCCCCGCCGGACCACCGCTTCGTCCACGGGCAACCCCTGGTGGTGCGCCTCCATGAGCGTGGTGAGGCACGGGCCGGTCATGAACGGCGCCGCGGGCGCCGGCGTCTCCGCTCCCGGGCGCCGCGCGTAGTTCCAGCCGCCGACCTCCGGGATCGCGATGCGCTCGAGGGCCCGCAGATGCCAGGCGAGCGCCTCGTCCACGCGCGGCTCGAGGCCCGGCGGAACGGCCCCGGCGGCACGCAGCGCCAGCAGGAAGCGGGCGCCGTAGCAGTAGCCCCAGCCGCGCACGTCGTAGCCGCCCCGGTAGTCGTCGATGCTCATCGCCGGATCGTTCGCGGCGTCGCAGATGAACTCGGTGGCGCGGCGGATGGCGCGCAGCACCTCGTCGCTCCGTGCGGCTGGAGGCAGCTGCAACAGCACCTCGCCGCAGATTCCCGTTCCACCCACGCGGTAGCCGGCGGGGATCTGTCCGCGCTCGCGATAGACGCCCTCGTAGGGCCACTCGGCGCCGGTCGGCCCTTCCTGGCGGGCCAGGAGGAGCTGCGCCGTTCGAAGGAGCGCTCCCGTGGTGGCGGGCGGTGCTTCCGGTGCGAGCTGGCGGCAGAGTGCGGGCAGGAGCGCCGCCACGACGGAGATGGTGATCATGCGCCCGCTCCCGGGGAGGCTGCGGCGCCGGCGGCCGGCGCGTAGAGATGGATCCACTGCTGGTCCCCGTAGCCGTGGATCTCAGGGCCCGTGAATCCGGCGATCGCCCCCGCGGCGCCGCGGCGCGGCTGCGGAAGGCGCAGGGCGAGGAAGCCCCGATCGGCGAAGAGCGGCCGCAGTCGCGCGAGCATCGCGTCCAGCCGGGCCGCCTCGCGGGCGGCGATCCGCGAGGAACTCCGTCCTCCCACGACCCCCGCTTCGTCACCCGGCCCCGCGTCGTCGTCGGCGCCGCGCGCGCTGCGCGGGCCCTCCGGCGACGCCATGACGAAGGGCGGATCGCAGAAGACGATGTCCACCGGTCGCGGCAGCGCGGCGACGGTGCTCTCCGCCAAAGCGTCGGCTTCCACCACCGCCACGCGATCCTCGCAGCGCAGCGCGTGGATGTTCTCGCGCAGGAGCCGGGCGATGAAGCGGTCCCGCTCCACGCAGGTCACCCGCGCCGCGCCCCGGCTGGCCGCCTCCAGCCCGAGCGTTCCGACCCCGGCGAAGAGATCGATCACCGCGGCGCCCTCGAACCATCCGCGCAGCAGGTCGAAGAGCGCTTCGCGCGTCCGGCCTCCCATGGGCCGCGTGAGGTCGCGACCGCGGGGAACGGCCAGCGGGCGCGAGCGGAATTCGCCGGCGATGATGCGCAGCACGCGCGCCAGCGTACGCTCCGGCGGCCATGCCCGACCTGGGTCAGCTCCCGCTCTCGCTCCGCGAGCGGGCCCGTTGGGAGACGCTCGCCGGCGTCCCGGCGCTCATCGTGGATCCGGCGCACCGGGTCGGATCGGGGACTGCGACCGCCGCGTCGTCCCCACGGGCATCGGAGGCTCTCCCCTCCGCACCCTGCCCGATGGTCCTCTGGATGCACGGGCGCACGGCGCACAAGGAGATCGATCCCGGGCGCTACCTGCGGCTCCTCCGCGCCGGCATCGCCACCGTGGCCCTCGATCTTCCCGGCCACGGCGAGCGGCCCGATCCCGGGCTCGCGGGCGCGAAGGCCACGCTCCAAGTGGTGGAGCGGATGGTGGAGGAGATCGACCCGGTGCTCGAGGCCGCCCTCGCGTCGGGACGATTCGATCCCGGCGCCCTGGCGATCGGCGGCTTCTCCGCCGGCGGCATGTCGGCGCTCGTGCGCCTCTGCCGGCCGCACCCGTTCCGCGCCGCGGTGGTGGAGGCCACCACCGGCGACTGGAGTTTCCAGCGGGCGCGGGAGATGTACGACCCGGAGCGCGTGGAACGGATGGACCCCGTCCGCCACCTGGAGTCGTGGCGCCCGATCCCACTGCTGATCCTCCACGCCGAGCACGACGAATGGGTCCAGGTCGAGGGACAGCGCTCCTTCATGCGCGCCCTGATCGCGCGAGGCGTGCCGCCGGACCTGATCGAGTTCCACGCCTTCGACCGCACCGGTGCGCCGGGCGAGCACATCGGATTCGGTCGCTTCTCGTCCGCGGCGAAGGACCTGGGAACGGAGTTCCTGGTGCGGCGGCTGATGGGCGGCCGCGCTCCGAGCGAGTCTCGACTCGCCGGCGCGTGAGCGCCCCCGCCGCGTTCAGGGAACGGCGGCCTCGGCCGAGCTCGCGGCGAACTGGCTGCGGAAGAGCCGACGGTACGGCTCGCAGCGCGGCAGGAGCGCCTCGTGCGTGCCCGAGTCCACCACGCGTCCGTGCTCCATCATCACGATCCGGTCGGCGCCGAGCACCGTGCTGAGGCGGTGGGCGATGAGGATCACCGTGCGACCGCGCCCGAACTCGGCGATCGCCGCGGCGATCTGCTCCTCGCTCTCGGCGTCGATCTGGCTCGTCGCCTCGTCGAGGAGCAGGATCGACGGATTGCGCAGGATGGCCCGGGCGATGGCGATGCGCTGGCGCTGCCCGCCGGAGAGCGACGCCCCCTGCTCCGAGACCGCCGTGGCGTAGCTCTCCGGAAGCCGCTCGATGAACTCGGCGGCGTGGGCGCGGCGCGCCGCGTCCATCACCTGCTCGCGCGTGGCCCCGAAATTGCCGAAGCGGATGTTCTCCTCCACGGTGCCGCGGATGAGGACCGTCTCCTGGGTCACGACGCCGATCTGGGAGCGGAGCGATCGGAGGGAGACGCCGGCCAGGTCGACGCCGTCGATGAGCACGCGCCCGGAGTCCGGCACGAGGAGGCGCGGCAGGAGCGAGAGCAGCGTGGTCTTGCCGCAGCCGTTGGGGCCGACGATCGCCACGCGCTCGCCGAAACGGATGACCAGGTCCACGCGCTCCAGTGCGTTCCGCTCCGCGCCCGGATACCGGAATTCGATCGCTTCGAATCGGATCTCCGAGGCATGGCGCGGGAGGGCCGGCCGACTCGCGCCCTGTCGATCGGCCTCGTCCTCGCGCGATTCCCGCAGCAGTTCGCGCAACCGCTCCGACGGCGCCGCCGCGGCCTGGATGTCGTTCACCAGGCCGGCGAGCGGCCGCAGGCTGCCCGCCGCCAGGCCCAGGGCCCCGAAGGTGAGCACGAAGTCGTCCAGCCGCAGATGGCCGCCGAGGATCTGCTTGGCGGCGATGAGGGCGAAGCCCAGCAGGATGAGCACCGCGATGCACTCGATCACCGGACCGCTCGCCGCCCGCGCCGTCCGCAGCCGCATCTCCTCCTGCACCACCGCGCGGTTGGCGCGATCGAAGCGGTGCACCGCATCGGATTCGGCCGTGCCGCTCTTGACGGCGCGGAGCCCCTGCATCGACTCGTTCGTCACGCGCAGCAGCGACTCCTGCCGCTCGAGCGCACCGCGCGAGGCGCGGCGGATCCGCTTGCCGAACTTGCGGAGCACGAAGCCCATCACCGGCGCCGCCACCACCGCCACCGCGGTCAATCGCCAGTCGAACCAGAGGGCGGCGGCGAAGGCCGCGATGCCCTTGGTCACCTGGGCCACCGCCCGCGAGGTGAGGGCCACGAGGCCCTGCTGGAGCTCCGTGGAATCCCGCAGCACGCGGCTGGTGAACTCCGCCGGACCGCGGCGGACCACCAGCGAGAGCGGCAGGTGCACGGCGTGCCGGAAGACCTCCATGCGGACGGCGGCCACCACCCGCGTGCAGAGCGTGAGGGAGAAGAACTGGTGCAGGAAGTTCGCGGTGGCCCCGATCACGGTGAGTCCCGCGAGGGACAGCATCAGGAGCAGCACGCCGTCGTAGGGCGCCTCCGGCAGGCGCTCCACGCACCACTCCGGGATGCGCGTGACCACCGCCTGCGCGTTGTGCTCCTCCGCCATCGTCCGGAGCCCGCCGGCCCGCGCCGGATCGAGCAGGAGCGAAAGCATCGGTCCCAGGCTCAGCAGGCCCGCTCCGATCCCCACCGCGGAGATCGCGGCGCAGAGGAGCGCGGCCGAGAGCTGCAGCCGCGAGCGCAGCATCCGTGCCGCGAAGTACCAGAACGCGGGCATTCGCAGGAGTATCGCGGATTCGCGGTCGTCCCTCAAACGCCCGCCTCCGGCGCCGCCAGACGCTCGAGATGACGCCAGAAGCGCGGATAGCTCTTGGCCACCACGCCCGGATCACGGACGAGGACGCTTCCGCGGCGAAGCGCTACCAGGGCGGCGCTCATGGCGATGCGGTGATCGCGGTGGCTCTCCACCTCGACCGCCGGCAGCCGCTCCGCGCCGGTGGAGGACGCTCCCTCGATGACCAGGTCGTCGCCTTCCACGCGAAGCGGCGCTCCCAGGCGGGTGAACTCCTCGCGCAGCGCCGCCAGCCGATCGCTCTCCTTGACCCGCAGCGTGCCGAGCGAGCGCAGCCGGGTTGTGCCCTGCGCCGCGGTGGCGGCGGCGGCCACCGCCAGCGCCCCGTCGGGCCAGTCGGAGGCGTCGGCATCGAGGCCGCGGAGCGGCGCGTGCTCCACGACCAGGCCGCTCGACTCCCACCGGAGCCGGGCGCCCATGCGGCCGATCGCGTCGATCGCCAGGAGATCGGGTTGGGCGTCGCGCCGAAGTCCCTCGATCTCCACGCGGCTTCCGGGGACCATCGCCGCCGCGGCCACCCAGACCACCGCGCTGCTGGCGTCGGCGGGAACGGAGTACTCGCGCGGCGCGGCGAACCCGGCGCCGATCGTGAGCTCGTCGCCGGCCTCGCGGGCCCGTCCGGCCACCGTCGCGCCGAAGTCGCGCAGCGCCTCCAGCGTGAGCGCCAGGTAGGAGGCGCTCGTCGGCGCCTCGACGAAGCGCAGGCGCAGCCCGCCGGCGAGGCTCGGGGCGATCAGCATCAGCGCCGAGACGAACTGGCTGCTCGCGGTCCGGGGAACTTCGAGCATCCCGGGCGGGCGCTCCATGCCGGCGCGGCCGTCGACCTCCACGGGCAGACGGCCCTCGGTCTCGGCGTAGCGCACCTCCGCGCCGAGGGCGCGCAGCAACTTCACGCCGTCGTCCACGGGGCGCTCGCGAAGGCGCGGGCTCCCGTCGATCGTGGTCGGGCCCGCGCGGCGCGACGCGAGCGCCATGGCGAAGCGCGCCGGGGCCCCGCCGTCGCCGAGGTGGACGCGGACGGATTCGGCGGCGGTCCGAAGATCGCGGCCGTCGATCCACCAGTCGTCCCCGAGGAGTCGCGTCACGCGCGCCCCCATCGCCTCGATCGCCTTCGCCAGGTTCAGGGAGTCCTCCGCGGCCAGCAGGTTGCGAAGCAGCACCGGCGCGGGCGCGAGCGCCGCCAGCACCAGGGCCCGCGTGGAGAGGCTCTTGGAGCCCGGAACGCTCACCCGGCCTCGCAGCGGCGCGGCCGGGCGGTCGATCCTCTCGGCCGCGTCGATCACGACCCGGCCTGGCTCGACGACTCGTCGGGCGTGCGGAAGACCGCCACCACGTCCTCGATGGGAATCACGAAGAGCCGGTTGTCGCCCTCGAAGTCCACCGGGATGCCGTGCTTGGGATTGAAGAGCACACGGTCGTACTGCTGGATGGGATAGTCCAGGTCCCGCGCCACCTGCGCGGAGATGGCCACCACGCGACCGGTGAGCGTGGGGATCTCGATCTTGTCCGGGAGGTGGATGCCCACCTTGGTGACCTTCCGATCCTCGTCCTTGCGGATGAGGACGCGCTTGCCGATCGGCTCCACCGTCTCGAGCTTGCTGCGACCCGCTGCGGCTCTGGGCATCGGGGCATCGTAGCGGGCCGCTCCCGATACGATCCCCGCCATGCTCGAACGGCTCCGGCATCTCATCCGCGATGTTCCCGACTTCCCGAAGCCGGGCATCCTCTTCAAGGACATCACGCCGCTGCTGGCGGATCCCGCCGGACTGGCGCTGGCGGTGGAGCTCATGGCGAGCCCGTTCCGCAACGAGCGCGTGGAGCTGGTGGTGGGCGCCGAGAGCCGCGGCTTCATCTTCGGGACGGCGATCGCCCAGAGCCTGAACGCGGGGTTCATCCCGGTGCGGAAGCCGGGGAAGCTCCCGGCGATGCGGCACTCGGTGCGCTACGCGCTGGAGTACGGCGAGGATGTGCTGGAGATCCACTCCGACGCGATCGCGCGCGGGCAGCGCATCGTGGTGGTCGACGACCTGCTGGCCACGGGTGGAACGATGAAAGCCTGCTGCGACCTGGTGACGCGGCTCGGCGGCGACATCGTGGGCGTCACGGTACTGATCGAACTGCCGGCGCTGCGCGGCCGCGCGCACGTGGGCGTGCGGCGCCTGGAAGCGCTCCTGCGATTCTGAGCGGGGCGGGACGAGGGATCGGCGGCGCCCGGCGCCTCCGCCGATCGCCCGAATCCCGGACCTTCCGTCAGTTTCCGCTCGGCGCCTCGTTCACCGGCGGCTGCATCCCCTTGGGCGTGCCCGCCCAGAGCATCACGATCAGGAAGATGGCGGCGACGAGGATGATCGCTCCCGCGATCAGCGCGATGGTCTTCTTCGTGTCCACGACGGGAGGCTATCACACCGGCCCCGCCGGGCGTGGCGTGGCGCGGGCGCGGCGATGGTCGGAGGCGTCGGCGCCGATACACTTGCGGCATGAGCACCCTCTCATCGCGCCCCGAGGCGGCGCCGTCGGTGGCCGCCGATCCGCTCGCCCTGATCGATGTGGACCATGTCCGCTTCTTCGTGGGCAACGCCAAGCAGGCGGCGTTCTTCTACGCCCACGCCTACGGCTTCACGGTGGAGGAGATCAGCGATCTCACCACCGGCAACCGCACCTCGGCGCAGTACCTGCTGACGCAGGGCAACATCCGGATCGTCCTGGAGACGCCGCTGGTGGCCGATCATCCGGCGTCGCGCGAGTTGACGCTCTACGGCGACGGCATCAAGGACATCGCCTTCACCGTCTTCGACGCGGAGAAGGCCTACGAACAGGCCCTTCGCAACGGGGGCGAGAGCGCCCAGGCGCCGCGCACGCTGCAGGATGCCACGGGCGCCGTCACCCTGGCGTCGGTGAAGACGCTGGGCCGCGTGGTGCACACCTTCGTCAGCCGGGCGGGCGGCTACGCCCTTCCCGAAGTGAAGCACGGGGCGCTCTTCATGCCCGGCTTCCGGAAGTTCGGGGCGTTCGCCCTCAACGACTTCAACCGCGAGCATCCCTGCGGACTGAAGTTCTTCGACCACTGCGTGGGCAACGTGGAGCTGGGGAAGATGAACCACTGGGTGAAGTGGTACGAGGAGGTGCTGGGCTTCAGCATGTTCAAGCACTTCGACGACAAGGACATCTCCACGGACTACTCGGCGCTCATGAGCAAGGTGATGGCGTCGGGCAATCACCTGATCAAGATGCCCATCAACGAGCCGGCGCCGGGGAAGAAGAAGAGCCAGGTGCAGGAGTACCTCGACTGGCACTCCAACACCCCCGGCATCCAGCACCTGGCGCTGCGCACGGACGACGAGCTGCACTCGGTGGCGGAACTCCGCCGTCGCGGCGTGGACTTCCTCACCATCCCCGAGGCGTACTACGAGAGCGTCTGGGAGCGCGTCGACTCCATGCTCCGCGCCCACGGGCACTCCCCGGTGAAGGAGGATCACGACCGCATCCGGCGCCTGGGCATCCTGGTGGACGCCGACGACGAGGGCTACCTGCTGCAGCTCTTCACCAAGCCGCTCCAGGATCGGCCCACGCTCTTCTTCGAGATCATCTGCCGGCGCGGGAGCCAGAGCTTCGGCAAGGGGAACTTCAAGGCCCTCTTCGAATCGCTCGAGCTGGAGCAGGAACGGCGCGGCAACCTGTGAGCGAACCCTCGTCGGGGGGTGGGGGTCGGCTTTCCGGGCTCCAGCTGCTCGGCGCGGCGTCGGCGGTCTACGGGCTGGCGGCGCTGCTCGGCAGCCTGGCGCTCTTCACCCACACCGCGTTCGGTCCGATCCTGCTGGGCCCCGGCGGCGCCCGTCCGCCGGCGCCGCCGCTGGAACTGCGCTGGCATGTGGCGCTGCTCTCGATCATGAACTTCGCGCTCTCGGTGCTCCTGCTGGTGGCATCGTTCGGAACGGTGCGCCGCATGCGACGGGCAGCGCTCATGCTGGGGCTCTGGTCGGTGAGCGCCATCTTCGTCCACGCGATCTCCCTGGCGTGGTCTTTCACGCTCGGCGACGACGCCGAGGCGTACCAGCGGCGCCTGGTGGCCGCCGAGATGCATGCCGTGGCCACCGGGCACGGCACGCCCGAACCGCTCGGCGAGTACGAGGAGATCTACGACGCGTGCGATCGCATCGGCCGCGCGATGCACACGGTGGCCTTCGCCTACCCGGCCTTCGTGGGGCTCATGCTGCTGCTGCCTCCGAGCCGGCGGCGGATCGCCTCCTGGAACTGATTCCACGGCGCCGGCGGCGGCGCGGTCACCACGGTTCCGTCCACCTCCAGGAGGAGCGCGTGCAGCGCGGCGCCCTCCAGCCCCGGAAGCGCGGGACCCCCGCGATAGAGGGCGTCCCCGGCGAGCGGATATCCCAGGTGCGCGAGCCCCGCGCGGATCTGGTGACGACGCCCGGGTCCGAGGAGCTCCACTTCGACGAGATCCGCCTCGCCCTGGTCCAGTCGACGCCATCGGGCGCGGCCCAGCTCGCCCGGCTCGCCCCTCGGCGAAACGCTGACCTTCGCCGACGCCTTGTGTCGGCCCCGGAAATGGAGCGCGAACTCGCCCTCGGCGGCGATGCCCGGGCGCACGGCCGCCAAGTAGAGCTTCCGGATCCGACCTCCGTCTTCCGAGATCGCCTCGCGCAGCGAGCGCCGCGCGGCGTCGGCCTTCGCCGCCAGGAGGCAGCCGCTCGTCGAGCGGTCGAGTCGATGGACGAGGCCCGCCTCGGGCAGCGAGCCGAGTTCCGGCCGCGTGCGGCGCAGCCACGCCTCCACGGTCGGTGCGTCGTCCCCGCCCGCGCGCCGCACCGTGTGCCATCCGGCGGGCTTGTCCACGACGAGCCACTCGGCGGTCTCGCGGAGGATGACGGGTTCGCGGGACATCGGCGGGCGCTGCGGAGTCGAGCGTAGCGGCCGCCGCGCGTACACTGGTGCCATGGCCTACTACACGAAGCTCGGACAGCTTCCGCCCAAGCGCCACATCCAGTTCCGGCGCCCCGACGGAGCGCTCTATTCCGAGGAGGTGTTCGGCACCGAGGGCTTCTCCGGCCCCACCTCCACCATGTACCACATCCATCCGCCCACGCAGGTGCACGGGTGGAAGACCCTCTACGAGACGCGCCCGGAGTACGTGGAGCAGACGGTGATGCGCATGCGGCACGCCAAGAGCGCCCAGATGCCGGCCAAGGGCGATCCGGTGACGGGGCGCGTGATCCTCTTCGGCAACGCCGACGTGGAGATGTCCATCTGCGTGCCGGCGGAACCGATGGACTACCACTTCAAGAACGCCCAGGGCGACGAGTGCCTCTTCGTGCACTTCGGCTCCGGCACCCTCCACACCACCTTCGGCACCCTGCGTTTCCGGCCGAAGGACTACATCGTCATCCCCAAGGGCGTCATCTACCGGATGGTGTTCGACCCGCGCCGCGACGGCGAGCCGGAGCCCCGCTTCATCTGCTTCGAGACCGCCAACGGAAGCCACATCCTTCCGCCGTCGCGCTACCTCTCCAAGGACTCGGCGCAGTTCCTGGAGCACGCGCCCTTCTGCGAGCGGGACCTGCGCACGCCCGAGCTTCCGCTCACCTTCGACGAGCGCGGCGAGTTCGAGGTGCGCATCAAGGCCCGCGACTGCGTGCACTCCTACGTCTACGCGTACCACCCGCTGGATGTCGTGGGTTGGGACGGCTGCTACTACCCGTACCTCTTCAACATCGACGACTTCAGCCCCATCGTCGGCAAGCACCACATGCCGCCGCCGACGCACCAGACCTTCGAGGGGCACAACTTCGTCATCTGCTCCTTCTGTCCGCGCGTGCTGGACTTCCACCCGCAGGCCATCGTGGTGCCGTACAACCACTCGAACCTCGACTCCGACGAGGTCCTCTACTACGTGGAGGGGAACTACAAGGCGCGCAAGGGCATCGAGCAGTGCTCCATCTCGCTGCATCCGCAGGGCCTCCCGCACGGACCGCACCCGGGCACCGTGGAGGCGTCGGTCGGCGCGAAGTGGACGGACGAGCTGGCGGTGATGTGCGACACCTTCCGTCCGCTCTTCCCCACCAAGGCCGCGCTGGAGATCGACGACATGGCCTACCCGCGCAGCTGGGACGGCGAGCACTTCCCGCGCCTGCTGGGCAAGGAACACGGCGCCCCGGCGCTGGCGCCCGCCAACGGACGCGGCGCGAAGGCGCCGGCGCGAGTCCGCGGCGGCGAGAGCGCCGCCGTCACCGACACCTGGACCTGAACCCCGAGGATACCGTGAGCACCGTCACCCATGTCGTTCCCCATCGTCGCGGCGGACGCGGCCGCCTTCCCTGGCCCTTCAAGGTGGGCATCGCCGTGGCGGTGGTCGCGGCCATGATCGGCATGGTGGTGGCGCAGGGCACCATGGGACCGAAGGGACCGAAGCGCAGTCCGGCGGGTCTTCCCGTGGAGACCATCCGCGTCTCGGGTGAATCCTTCGAAACCGAGGTGGCGGCCGACGCCGCGTCGCGCATGAAGGGGCTCGGCGGACGGACCACCATCGGGAAGAACGAAGCGATGATCTTCGTCTTCCCGGTCTCCGGCCCGCTGGGATTCTGGATGAAGGGCTGCCTGATGGACATCGACATCGCCTTCCTCGATCGCGCGGGGGTGGTCACCGCGGTGCACGCCATGAAGGCGGAGCCGCCGCGCGGCGCGGACGAGAGCGAGCAGGCCTACGAGGCGCGGCTCCAGCGCTACCTTTCGGAGAAGGACGCGCTCTACGCGTACGAGTTCGCGCCGGGAACGATCGAGCGGCTGGGCATCAAGCCCGGCCAGACCATCCAGCTGGATCACGGCAAGTTGCGCAGCTACCTGCACTGAGCCCGGGTCAGCGCGCCGGCTCGATCACGCCGCGGCATTCGCCGAAGCCCACCCGCGGATGTCCGGGGCGCTCGCAGAACGCCCGCATGATCACCTCGTCGCCGTCCTCCAGGAACTTGCGCGGCGTCCCGTCCCCCAGCGTGATCGGCTCGCTGCCGCGCCAGGTGCGCTCCAGCAGGCAGCCTCGGCTCTCCTTCTCGGGACCGCTGATGGTGCCCGTGCCGAGGAGATCCCCGGGCCGCATGCGGCAGCCGGTGCTGGTGTGGTGGACGAGCATCTGCGCGGGCGTCCAGTAGAGGAAGGTGGCGGAGGAGCGGCTCACGCGCGTCGGCGCCGCGCCCGCGGCCCGCATCGACGCCGAGGCGATGAGCACCTCGAGCGTGATCGCCGGCAGCGCGTCGTTCGGCACCTTGAGGTACGGAAGCGGCTCCGGGTCCCCTTCGCGCCGCGCCGCCACCGGCGTCATGAACGGCCGCAGCGCCTCGAAGGTGACGATCCACGGCGAGATGGAGGTGGCGAAGTTCTTGGCGTTGAACGGCCCCAGCGGCTGGTACTCCCAGCGCTGGACATCGCGCGCCGACCAGTCGTTGAGGATGACCATGCCGAAGAGGTGCTCCGCGGCGCGGCCCGCCTCGATGCGCGTGCCGAGATCATTCCCCACCCCGACGAAGATGCCCATCTCCATCTCGTAGTCGAGGAGCTTCGACGGACCGAAGGTCGGCGGCCCTTCGTCGGCGGTCACCGTCTGGCCCATCGGCCGGCGCACCGGCGTGCCGTCGACCACGATGGAACTGGTGCGCCCGTGATAGCCGACCGGGAGATGCTTCCAGTTCGGCATCAGGGGATTCTGAGGACGGAACATGCTCCCCACGTTCGTGGCGTGGGCCTCGGAGGCGTAGAAGTCGCTGTAGTCGCCGATCGCCGCGGGAAGATGCATGCGCAGGGAATCGCGCCGTGGAAGGAGCTGATCGCGGCGGGCGTGACCGCGCAGGGCGTCGGAAGCGCCGGCGCCTTCGGTGACGAGCGACTGGATCCAGCGCCGCGCCCGGCTCCACGCCGCCGGCCCGAGCTCCATGAAGGCGTTGAGCGATTCCTCGCGC
>CAZSVT010000026.1:0-7470 GCA_964610365.1 uncultured Isosphaeraceae bacterium | reverse complement strand
CAGCGCGGCGCGGATGGCGGGATCCAGGTCGGCGCCGAGTCCCGATCCGAGGGCCTCGTGCAGATCGAGCGCGTGTGCGCCGATGGCCACGCCGAGGCGGCGCTCACCCGGCCGATCGGGGCGCTCGAAGGCGCCCCACGGGAGATTGGCCGGACCGAAGTCGGAGCAATCGTCGGCGCCGGGCACCCAGGAGCGCATCGCGGCCTGGTCGCGGCCGTCGGCGCGGGGCTCGTGCGGAGCGGCGCTCATGCGCCCGCTCCGGTCAGCAGCCCGCGCGAACGGAGCTCCTCCATCGGCTCGTCGAAGCTGCAGCTCCCGAAGGAGTGGACGAAGCGCTCGCGGGCGTCGGCGATCTCGGAGACGGAGAGGCGACGATCGCGCCAGGCCGCGCCCTCGTGGTCCAGCGTGAACGCGGCGGGTTCCTCTTCCTCCAGCACGCGCCGCAGCTCCGCGGCATCGACCAGGTCGTGCCAGCGCAGGGCCGCGCCGAGGAGCACGTTCAGGAAGCCGAATTGCTTCGCGCCCACCGATTCCTCGTGCCGGCGGACGGCGTAGTGCAATCCGGCGGTGGCCTTGAACGGCACGCGCGCGAGCCGGCAGGCGTCGATGAACCGGGCCAGCGCCTCGGGCGAGGGATGGGCCGAGGCCTCCGTGCCCCCGGTGCGGACTTTCGCACCGGCGTCCATCTCCGCCAGCGCCGCGATCATCCCGCGGGCGTCGCGATCGAGCGGGAGCTCGAAGTACGGGTAGAGATCGGCGGGCATGGCATCGAGCGCCGATTCCACGCCTTCCGCGTCGGTGGCGCGCAGCTCGACGGAGTCGATCACCGCGCCCCCCTGTCCCCGCCGGGCATGCCGCTCGTTGAAGTCGGCGATGGCCGCGAGATCGGCGGCGAACGCGGCATCGCCGGCCGGCGCGGTGAGGGCGCTCAACGGCCAGGAGTCGTCATGCGGAAGATCGCGGTTGACGGGGAGCATGGCGGCGGCGCAGCGATCGAACTCCTGGAGCCTCGACACGGGAACGATGAGCCGCGCCAGCATCCAGCGCTCGCCTCCGCTGCGGATGCGCCGGTAGTTCTCCACCGTCGGCGCCATCTCCAGCCTGGCGGGCGGAAAGAGACCGGCGTAGTCGAGGACCTCCGTCATGAGGGCGCGCGTGCCGAGCATGGGTCGTCGATTATGGCCGAAAGCGCGGCGGCCGTCCCGCTATCCTCCCGGCCATGGCCCACTGGCAGCGCGTGACCGAGTTCGTGGTTCGACTCCCCCACCGCGCCGGCGAGCTGGCGCGCCTCACCGCCCAGCTCCGGGAGGCGGATGTGGGCATGCTGGCCTTCTGGGGCCCCACCGTGGGTCGCAGCGCCGACGGCGTCCACTGCATCCCGGAGAACGCGGGGCAGTTCCGCAACTTCGCCTCCAGTGCCGAGCTCTCCGTCTGGGAGGAGCCGTGCTTCTGGCTCACCGAGCGGTTCAAGGGCGGCAACCTGGTGGCCAGCCTGGATCTCATCGCCGGCGCCGGGATCAACATCGAGCTGATCCAGGCCATGGCCTACCAGGGACAATTCGGCTGCTTCATCTGGGTCGCGAGCGAAGACGAGCCGCGACTCGAGGCGATCCTCGCCCAGGCGTGAGGCGCTGCCGGGCACGCGCGTGGACACCGGACTTCCGCAGATCTCGATCGACACCGGGGGCACCTTCACCGACGCGATCCTGCGCCGCGCGGATGGCTCCACTCGAACCCTGAAGGTGCTCTCCTCGAGCGTCGTCCGCGCCGCGGTCGACGGCACGCCCGCCGATCGGACGCTTCGCGTGCGGGCCGCGATCGAGCCGGAGTTCCTCGCCGGCTGGACGCTGCGTCGAGGCGCGGAGGCCGCGGTCATCCTGGAGGCCCGCGCCGACGGCGACGCGATCCGGCTGCGCCTGGAATCCGCCGCGCTCGTCCATCAGGGTGCGGCGACGGCGATCCCGGAGATGGACGGCGCCTCAACCGCGACCTGCGACCTCGTCGCACCATGGCCGGCACCGATCCTCGCGGCGCGTCTCCTGCTGGGCGTTCCACCCCCGCGCCCGCTTCCCCCTCTTTCGATGCGCCTGGCCACCACGCGCGGCACCAATGCGCTCCTGGAGCGCCGCATCGATCCGGTCCTTCTCGTCACGAACGCCGGACTCGGTGATGCACTGGAGATCGGCGATCAGCGCCGCCCGCGCCTCTTCGACCCGTCACCGCGGCGCTCGGCGCCGCTCGTGGCGCGGGTGGTGGAGACCACGCTGCGCCTTGACGCCGCCGGCGCCGAGATCGAGCCGCTCGACGAGCGCGCATTCCTGGAGGCGCTCGACCGGGCGCTCGCCGACGGCGCCATCCGGCACGCGGCGGTGGTCCTCCTCCACGGCTGGAGGCGCCCGGACGCGGAGCGCCGACTCGCCGGGATCCTCCTCGCCCGAGGCATGGATCGCGTGGTCTGCTCGCACGAGTGCTCGGGCGCCGAGGGATTCCAGTCGCGCGGCATCGCCGCCGTGGTGGACGCGTCGCTCTCGGGCGCCGTGGGGAGCTTCCTCGACGCGGTTCGATCCAACCTCGCGCCGGGCTCCGCGCTCGAGGTCATGACCAGCAGCGGCGCGCTGCGCCGCGCCGAGCGCTTCGAGCCGAGGGAGAGTCTCCTGAGCGGCCCCGCGGGCGGCGCGGTCTCGCTGGCGTCTATTCGGCGCCGCGGCGAGCGCCCCGTGCTGGGCTTTGACATGGGAGGCACCAGCACCGACGCGGGCCGCGTGGACCGCGCCCCGCCCCTTCGGGAGGAGACGCCCATCGGGGGCTGGACGCTGGCGCTTCCCTCGATCGCCATCGAGAGCGTGGCCGCGGGCGGCGGAAGCATCTGCCGCGTGGAGGACGGCGCGCTGCGCGTGGGCCCGGGGAGCGCCGCCGCGGATCCGGGGCCCGCGTGCTACGGACGCGGCGGGCCCTTCACCGTCACGGACGCGGATCTCCTCCTGGGCCGCGCCGTCCCCGCGCTCTTCGCCGTGCCCGTCGATCCGGCGGCGGCGCGCCGCGCCCTGGGCTCGCTGCGAGACGAACGGCGACTCGCCGGCGCGCCCTGCGGCGAGGACGAGACGCTCGACGCGCTGATCGAGATCGCCGACGCCTCCATGGCCGACGCGGTGCGCGCCATCTCCGTGCGCGAAGGCTTCGATCCCGCCGAGCATGCGCTCGTCGCCTTCGGAGGCGCGGGGGGTCAGCACGCCTGCGCCATCGCGGAGCGGCTGGAGATCCACGAGATCCTCCATCCCCGCGCCGCCGGACTGCTGAGCGCCGCGGGCATCGCCGAGGCGCGGCGCGAGTGGACGCGCACCGAGGGGGCGGGCGTGCCGCTCGATCGCCCCTCGCTCTCGGCGGCGATCGGGCGCTGCATCGACTGGCTGCAGACCCGGGCCCGGGACGACGGCGGCGCCCGCGTTCGACTGGTGCGCCTCGACGCCATGGTCCGACTCTCCGGCCGCTCCGGCGAAGTGGTGGTCCCGCTCGATCCCGATCGGCTCGATGGCGGTACCGACGCAGACGCCGAGTGGCTGCGCCGGTCGGCGGCCGAGCGATACCGATCCATCTTCGGCGCCGAGCCTCCGCCGGTCCGCGCGGAGCTCGCCTGGGTGCGCGCCACGATCCGCGACGACTCGGCCGGCGCGGCGGAAGCGACCGGTGCCGCGCCCCGCGCCGACGCCGCGCCGCCACCCGTCGTTCCGCCGACCCAGCGCCTCCGCAGTCGCGGCGCCTGGATCGAGGCCCGCGTGATCGGCCGCGACTCCCTGGCTCCCGGGGAGACGATCGTCGGCCCGGCGATCGTGGCCGACCGTCATGCCACGCTGGTGGTGGATCCCGGCTGGCGCGGGGCGATGGACGCCGACGGCTGCATCCGACTCCGCCGCGTCGGCGGAGCCGGCGCCGCCCCGACGGGGCCGGCGAGCGCTCCCGCGCCCGAGGTGATGGCCGCGGCCATCGCCGCGATCGCCGTCGAGATGGGCGAACAGCTCCGGCGCACCGCCCTCAGCGTGAACGTGCGCGATCGACTCGACTTCTCCTGCGGCATCCTCGACGACCTGGCCCGGCTGGTGACCAACGCGCCGCATGTCCCCGTCCATCTCGGCGCCCTCGGCCCCTGCGTCGAGGCCCTGTCGCGCGGCCGTCGATGGTCTCCCGGCGAGATCCTCGTCACGAACCACCCGGACTTCGGCGGATCGCATCTCCCGGATGTCACGGTGGTCATGCCGGTCTTCATCGACTCGGAAGTTCCCGCGGCGTTCCTGGCCGCCCGCGCCCATCACGCGGAGATCGGCGGCATCCGACCGGGCTCGCTCTCGCCGTCGGCGCGCACGCTGGCGGAGGAGGGCGTGATCATCCCGCCCACGGTGGTGGCGCGGGGCGGCGCGACCGATCTCACCGCGCTTCGCTCCGTGCTCGAGTCGGCGCCGCATCCCACGCGCGCCGTGGACGACAACCTCGCCGATGTCCGCGCCGCCATCGCCGCCCTGCGACGGGGCGACGCGTCGCTCGCGGCCCTCGCGCAGCGCCACGGCGCCGCGGGACTCCGGGCCGCGATGGACGACCTGCGCGCCCGCAGCGCCGCGCGGGTGCGCCGCGCCGTCGAGCACCTGCCCCGGGGAGTCCGTCTGCACGCCCTCCAGCGACTCGACGACGGCTGGCCGATCGAAGTCACCATCGACCGGCGCGGCGATCGGCTGCGCGTCGATCTCACCGGCAGCGGCGCCGTGCATCCCGGCGCCTTCAACGCCCCCTTCGCGGTGACCCGCAGCGCGGTGATGTACGCGATGCAGCTCCTCGCGGAGCGCGACGGCGCGACGGACGACCGCTCGCTTCCGCTCAACGACGGACTGCTCGACCCCGTGGAGCTCATCGTGCCCGCCGGATTCCTCTCGCCGCCGCCGGGCGCCGGTGTGGCGGTGGGCGCGGGCAACACCGAGACCAGCCAGCGCCTGGTGGACGCCCTGCTGCTGGCCCTGGGGATCGCCGCGTGCAGCCAGGGCACCATGAACAACCTGGTGATGGGCACCGATCGCTGGAGCTTCTACGAGACGATCGCCGGAGGCACCGGGGCGACGGCGCAGAGCGCCGGCGCCGCCGGGCTGCACGCCCACATGACCAACACGCGCATCACCGACCCGGAGATCCTCGAGTCGAGGTTTCCGCTTCGGCTGCGCCGCTTCGCGTTCCGCCGCCGCTCCGGCGGGCGCGGCGCCCATCCGGGTGGCGATGGTCTGATCCGCGAGATCGAGTTCCTCGAGCCCTGCGCCGCGGCGATCGTCTCGCAGCGACGATCCGGCGGACCCGAGGGGCTCGACGGCGGCGGTCCCGGATCTCCCGGTGCGCAGCAGCACCTCCGCGCGGACGGCGGCGTGGTTCCTCTCGACGGCGTGGTCGACCTCGATGTCGCCGCGGGCGATCGGATCCGCATCGAGACGCCGGGCGGCGGCGGCTTCGGCGCCGAACGGCCGCACGCCTGAGCGCTAGACGAGCGCCGCGAGCACGGTGTCCGCCAGGAGCAGACCGCGCGGCGTGAAGCGAAGGCGCCCGTCGCGCCGCTCCAACCGTCCGTCCGCGAGCGCCGCGTCGATGGCCGCACGCTTCGCCGTCGTCGCCTCGTCGCCGGAGAGGATGGCCTCCACCTCGTCGAGCGCCAGCCCTTCGATGCGGCGGAGCCCCAGCATGAAGCGCTCGCCGCGACGCTGGGAATCGCTCACCCGCTCGGCATGGGCCAGCGGCGAGAACGGTCCGTGCGCCAGCCAGTCTCCCAGCCGCGCGGCGTTCTTCCAGCGGTACGGGCCGGCGTGTCCGCTCGCGCTGGGGCCGAGCGCCAGCCAGTCGGCATCGGTCCAGTAGAGCTCGTTGTGGAGGCAGCGGCGTCCGGGTCGCGCCCAGTTGGAGATCTCGTAGTGTTCGAAGCCCGCCGCGCCGAGGCGCTCGCGCGTGCGCTCGTACATCTCCGCCTCGAGCGCCTCGTCGACGGCCTCCACCTCGCCGGCGTCGTGACGGCGGGCGAGCGGCGTGTTCGGCTCGTAGGTGAGGCCGTAGCAGGAGCAATGGGTCGGCTCCAGCCCGAGCGCCTGGTCCAGGTCGCGGTCCCAGTCCCGCAGCGACGCACCGGGGACGGCGAAGATGAGGTCGAGGTTGAGGTTCAAGATGCCCGCCGCGCGGAGCCGCGCCACCGCCGCCGGCACGCTTGCGGGATCATGCCAGCGCTCCAGCGCCGCCAGGAGCGCCGGCTCGAAGCTCTGGCACCCCACGCTCACCCGATTCACGCCGCACTCGGCGAGCACGGCGGCCACCTCGTCGGTCACCGTCTCCGGGTTCGCCTCGACCGTCCACTCGGCGTCGCGCCGCCACGGAAGGATCTCGCGCAGGCCCTGGAGCAGGCGCCGCAGCAGCGGCGGCGCCAGGAGCGTGGGCGTCCCGCCTCCCACGAAGAGCGTCTCCAGGTCGCCGGCCGGCGCGCGGACCAGGTCGGCCCACGCCGCGGCCTCGACGAGGAGCCGATCGACGAACGCTCCCTCGCGCCCCTGCGTCTCCACGAAGCTGTAGAAGTCGCAGTAGTGGCACTTGTGGAAGCAGAAGGGCACATGGACATAGGCGCCGCGGAAGCGCGCCGGCACTTCGGCGTCCAGCACCCGACCATGGATGACCCGGGCATCCGATGGAGCGAACGGCGGGATGACGGCCTCGGCGCGCACGCCCGAGTGTAGAGGGCGCGCGCTGCGGCGCGGTCAGCCGGCGCGCCGATGGGGCGTCGACGCGCCGTGCGGCGCGTCCACCTTGGTGCCGGCCTCGGGCACGCGCACCAGCGTGGAGCAGCCCTTGCAGCGCACCAGGCGTCCCCGACACTCCTCCGTCACCGCCAGGATCCGCTGGCAGGCGAGATTGGGGCACTGGATGCGGAAGGTCTGTGCGTGGGCCGACACGCAAGGGTGATCGGCGGCGCCGGCCGTCGACTTGACCCGCGCTCGCCGCGGAACCCCGGAGTGACGCGAACCGTGGCCCGCCGACCTCGTACCATGCCGCGGATGCCGACTGTGCCGTCCATGCGATCGATGCCGGGTGCCGCCGGCGACCGGGAGGGGAACACCGCCGTCGTGGGCCTCCAATGGGGCGACGAGGGCAAGGGCAAGATCGTGGATCTGCTCACCGCCCGGCACGACCTGATCGTGCGCTACAACGGCGGCGCCAACGCCGGTCACACCGTGCAGGTGGGCGACGAGCGGTATCCGCTGCACCTGGTGCCCAGCGGCATCCTCTACCCGGAGAAGACCTGCGTCATCGGGAACGGCGTGGTGCTCGACCCGGAGAAGCTCCTCGACGAGATCTCGAAGCTCCGCGCCCGCGGCGTGACGGTGGGCGGCAATCTGCGCATCTCCTCGCGCGCCCATGTGGTGATGCCGTACCACAAGGAGCAGGATGCGGCGCTGGAGGAGTTCC
>CAZSVT010000025.1:0-19792 GCA_964610365.1 uncultured Isosphaeraceae bacterium | reverse complement strand
CGCTCTCCAGCGCCATCGTGCCCGGCGGCGCCGCCGATGCCGCCACCGCCGTCACGAGAGCGCCCGCCGCAAGGAATCCCCCCGACCGATGGGCGGAGACCGACGCTCCGCCGAGATCACGCATGACCACTGCACACCTCCCCTGTGGGCCTCCCGGCCCTTCTTCGACCTCGACGGCCGGTCGCCTTCGCGCCTCGGCGCCGACGAGCGTCGTCCTTCGTTCAATCCTCCGCGCCCGACGCCGAGCAGATGCCCCACGCGCCGAGCAGCGAACCGAGATCGTTGCCATCCACGCGCCCGTCATCGTTGAAGTCGGCGGGCGCCTCGCCCTCGCCCCACATCCCCAGGAGCGTCCCGAGATCGCCGCCATCCACCGTCCCGCTGGCGTCGAGGTCCTGGGGACACGGTTCAAGTTGGTGGACGACGGCGTCGGTGAAGGAGCCCGTCACGTCCAGACCCGGCACCACTCCGTCGTACACCACCGTGTCCGCGAAGAACTCCACGGTGAGCTCCGGGATCACTTCCACCACGCTGTCGATGAACGGCGCGATCACCTTGAACTTCAGCGTGGTGACCAGCACGCCCGCCTCCGTCACCGGGACCGATCCGCCGATCGGCGCGAGCGCGTAGTAGAGCGCGTCGCCGTCCTTGGGCGGTGCGGCCTCGTTGATGCCCGTGAAGTCCGCGGCGGGCGAAGGGAAGTACGACGCCAGGAGCGTCACCGCGCCCACCTGGGAGAGCCCCATGAGCTCGAGCTGCTTCGGATCCCATCCGAAGATCAGGTCCAGCGCCATGAACGAGTTCCCCATCGGGAGCAGTGAGTCCAGGCCCTCGCGGCGGAGCACCACCTTCACGTCGATCGTCTGGCCGAGCGACACCTGGCCGGCGGGCCCCACGAGCTCGATGTTGATCTGCGCATCCTGCGCCGCGGCGCCGCAGCCCAGCGCCAGCGCCGCCAGCGCCGACGCCGCGCGCCACGACCTCCCGGCCGCCCCGCGGCGCGCCGGCCGTTCCGTCTCCGTTCGAGTGCATTGCCCCATGTCGTCCTCCTGGCGCCATCGCGTCCCGTTCGCCGACGGAGCGGCGGCCGGCAGGACCGGCGGCGGAGGATGCGTCGCACCCGCCGCCGCCGATCCGATGCCGTCCGGCCGCCGGTCGTCAGCAGACCGGGACCAGCGCCGTCACTCCTACTGACCCTGCATGAACTGCACGATGTCCGCGATGTCCACCCAGCCATCGCCGTTCAGGTCGGCCTTCGCAAGATTCGGCATCTTGAGCTTGTGGAGCTCGCGCACGGAGATCCGATCCCGCGGCGCGTCGTCCCCGGCCAGGAATCCACCGCAGCTCTCGCCGACGGTGAAGAAGTTGCCGGAGATGAAGGTGAAGTCGCCGTTGTCGACCACGAGATCGGCGTTGAAGTTGCTGCGCCCATTGATGGCCGCAGGGCCGAAGTCACCAACGAACTGGCCGAAGTCGAGGATGTCGATCTTGTTGTCGTTGTTGCTGTCGCCCTGGGTCAGGTACGCGCTGGCCTCGTAGTCGCCCATCGAGATGACGGGGGTGACGGCGTCGGCGAGCGTGTGCAGCGAATCCTTCACCGTGATGCAGGAATAGCTGCCGGCCGGAGCGATGGTGACCGTGGCCGAACCGCTGTCGCCCACGAAGCTGACCGGGACATCGGCGAAGAGCGCGCCCGCGCCCCACCGCACGCGAACGGTGCGCGTGTGCGCCACCGCGTTCACGGTCGGCGAGAGCGTGATGTCGAGGTTCAGCGTCTGGGTGTTCGTGACGGTCACCGTGGTGGTGTCCGTCGACCAGTTCCCGCACTCGTCCGTGGCGGTCCAGACGATGGTGGTCGTGCCGATCGGGTACTGGTCCCCGGCGGGGAGCTCGTCGTCCACCACCATGCTCGGATAGGTGATCTCGAGCGTCACCACCGGATCGCCGCAGACCAGGTTGTCCGTGGCGGTCGGCGGCGTGAGCGGAACGGTGGCGTAGGTCTCGCCTGCGTCGCACGGCGTGACCACGTTGCCCGGCACGCCGACGAGCATCGGCGCGATCAGGTCGATCGTGACCTCGCCGATTCCGATCTCCTCGTGCAGGATCTCGGTCGCGCTGTCGTCGGTGATCGAGCTGTAGAAGCCGCCCATCGTCCCGAAGGTCACCAGGTCGGCGATGTCGCATCCGCTCGAACCGGGGAGCGGCATGAACTCCAGCATCGCCACGGTGACGGTGCCGACGGGATTCACTTCCGGACCGCCTCCGGGAACGCCGTTGGCGAACGCCACGGTGTTGCCCGAGAGCAGCGGCCCATAGACCACCTGCGAGAACGGGCCCTCCGCGGTCGCGCCGACGAAGCTCAGCTTCGAGTCGTCGAAGTCGACGATGGTCTGCACGCCCGCCATCCACGCCTCGGCGTCATTGTTGATCTGGACGCTCACGAAGAGATTCTGCGTGCCGTTGACGCAGGTGTCCTTCGCCACGAGCGAGAGCTCGGGCTGGCGGATGTTCACCTGGACCGCGTCGTAGTTGCCCCAGGCATCCAGCGGCGTCGCCCGCGTGCGGATCTCCAGCCTGAAGTAGGTCTGCGCCGAGCGGATGAGCCGGGCGAGGGCCTCGACATCGGCCGCGTCGGTCTCGTCGTACGCGGAGCCGCCGGAGTCATACGGCGGCGCATCGTCGTCGATCGCCCACCAGGCCCAACCGGGATTCCCTGCCACGCCGGTGCCGGTGTCCTCCCAGGAGGTTCCGGGAGTCACCCAGCCCGCGGTTCCACCCACGCCGTCGTACGCGACGTAGTCGCCGAGGTCGAAGTTGTAGATGTAGTCGACACCGCCCCAATCGAGGCAGTAGCGCACCTGGAATCGACCCGTCAGCGAGGCAATGGTCTCGCCCGGGATCCAGTAGAGCGTGTGCAGCCGGTACCCGAGGTCGGGGGTCGAGTAGACGATGAACTCCTGCGGCTGCATGTAGAGCGTGCCCGGATAGGCGCCCGACCTCATGTCGACGAAGGTCCCCGCCTCCATGTCCGTCTTGGCCGCCGCCCACCACGGCGCCCAACCCGGCGACCCGTAGATGTTCGGAGCTGTGTCGGCATGCAACTGCACGGTCGGCGCACCGCCGCCGGCATGTGCCCATGCAGCGGCCATCGCGGCCACTGCGCAACCCAAAAGCAGACCCCTCATGATGTCTCTCCTCGTCGGACGTTGCCGACACCCCGCAGGACCCACGGGACCATCCCCGTATGCACCTCGGCCCGAGTCCTTCCCACGACGGGCGAACCGAAGCGTCGCGTCCCCCGCGACAGCCGGCCCTTATATGGGACGATCACGGCTCGATCAAGACTTGTGCCGTGAAAATTCCGTGAGCAACACCGCCGCCTCGCGCGGCGCCGCCGGGGTCGCACGATCTAACTGCTTGCCACCGAACGAACTGGGATCACGGAGCGCACCGCAGCGATCGCCGCAGGCCCGAAGACGAATGCATCACCACGCCCCTGATGCCGGAGGCATCACCACGCCCCTGATGCCGGAGGCATCACCAAGTCCTTGATGCCGGGGGCATCACCAAGTCCTTGATGCCGGGGGCATCACCAGGCCCCGGATGCCGGAGGCATCACCACGCGAAGTGAGCGAAGGCCTTGTTCGCATCCGCCATGCGGTGCGTGTTTTCCTTCGTGGTCACGGCCTTGCCTTCGTTCTTCGCGGCGTCCCACAGTTCCTTGGCCAGGCGAAGGTGCATCGGACGCCCCTTCTCCTCGCGGGCCGCCTCAATGATCCACCGGAAGGTGAGGCTCTGCTGGCGCCGGCGATTGAGCTGCATCGGCACCTGGTAGTTCGCACCGCCGACGCGCTTCGATCGGACCTCCACCACGGGCCGCACGTTCTCCAGCGCCCGCTGGAAGATCTCGATGGCCGTCTTCGGCATCGTCTCGGGCTTCTCCTTGTCCAGCCGCGTCTGGATCGCGTCGAAGGCGTCGTAGATGATCTTCTGCGCCGTGGCCTTCTTGCCGTCGTACATGATGCAGTTCACGAACTTCGCCACCGTTCGGTCCTGGTAGCGGGGATCGGGCTTCAGCTGTTCTTCGCTCTTGGTGAAGGTCGACGGCATGGATCGTTCTCGTGGTTCGGTTCGCGACGCGGCTCGGTGAGGCTCACTTGCTCTTGGCGGCGCTGGCGGCCTTGCGCTTCACGCCGTAGAGGGATCGTCCCTGCTTGCGCCCCTCCACGCCCAGGCAGTCCAGCGTGCCGCGGACCACGTGGTAGCGCACGCCGGGAAGGTCCCGCACGCGACCGCCGCGGACGAGCACGATGGAGTGCTCCTGCAGGTTGTGACCCTCGCCGCCGATGTAGGCGGTGATCTCCTTGCCGTTGGAGAGCCGCACGCGCGCCACCTTGCGGAGCGCGGAGTTCGGCTTCTTCGGCGTGACGGTCTTCACCTGGAGGCAGACACCGCGTCGCTGGGGGCAGGCGGCGAGGTCCTTGACCTTGCTCTTGCCGTGGACGGCGCGACGCGGCTTTCGAATCAGCTGGTTGATCGTGGGCATGGGGCGTTTCGGGAGCGATCGAGTCGGATCGACGAGACTACCCGGATGCCCCGGGGACTGCAACGGCCATGACATTCGGACCCGCCCACCGAAGGTTCGGCGGAGCGGGTCCGATGGATGGGGCCTCAAACAGCGCGGGTCGCCCGCCCGTCGTGGCGGGGGGCGACCCGCACCAAGGAGACGCTCAGCAGGGGTCGAAGCACGAGTTGCTGAGGCAGTTGCACTCCCACTCGACGGCATCCCCGTGGCAGTCGAGGGAGAGACCGATGGCGTCGAGGAGTCCCGGTGCCGCCGATTCCGCCCCCTGGACGGCCGCGGCCACGAGTTCCTCGGCGAGCCGCCGCAGCGGCTGCGGGCCGGCGCCCGCCTGGATCGAACCGTACGGAGCCCGGAAGAGCTCGGTCATGGCCACGCGGAATCCCGCGTCGCAGTGCTGCACCATGGCGTCGAAGGCCTCGGCGCACATCGCGTGGCACGGGTCTTCGAGGATGGCGTCGGCGCCGTCCGCCTGGAGCCGCGAATCGCCGGTCCCGATCTGCGGATCCTCGGCCCCGATCTCCTCCAGCGTGAACGGCACGCTCACGCCCTCCAGCCATGCGCCCACCTTGGAGACGAGCTCCGCGGCGCTCGACATGTCCGGGACCTCCTGCAGCACGACGGCGGCCTGGATCAGGAGTTCGGTCTTCTTCGCGCCCACCGGCCTGATCTCGTGGCGCGTCAGCAGCACCAGCACGGTCCTCGAGCCCTGGTCGTCCACCAGCGTGGCGGTGGCCAGTTCGGCGCCGAAGAGCGATTCCGCCACCGCCTCACCCTGGTCGTTCTCGATCGGACGCAATCCGCCGTCCAGGCCGGCCCGGGTTCGTGGAATGAGGAGCGCGTGCTCGCGGGTCACCGCGCCGTCGCGGTACTTCCTGAAGTCGATGGTCCCCTCCGAGCCGCCGACCGCCACCAGCACCTCCAGCGCGGGCACCACATCCGCCCCGCCCTCGAGGAGCGGTTCGTCCAGATCGATCTGCACCGCCGGCGGTCCGTCCGCCATCGCGGTGGATGCGACGCCCGTCGCCAGGAGCATGCCGCTGATCGTCCGACCAAGCCCCGTCCAATGGTTCGTGAACCGTGTCATGATCGTCCTCCGTAATGGAGTCCTCGGCGGGACCCTCGTCCGGAACGCCCGGGAGGCATCTCGTCGCTCCAAGGGCACAGCCGCGGACGGCGCGGCGCCGTGCGGAGGAATCGATCGAGATTCCGCGGCCATGCGGCGGCGGGCCGCCGCTCCACGGTCGCTAGCGCGGACGGGCCGCCGGTGACGGCCACGCCTGGTCCGCCACCACGCTCATCGAGATGCGCCAGTGATCGGGAGGCTGGTCCTTCGGCGTCTCGCGGATGTCCAGGATCTCCACTTCCACGCGATGGCGCCCGGGCGTGAGCTCATCGAGCGGGATGATGAACGGCTCCACCAGTCGACCCGGGACCCAGCCGCTGCGATCGGCGTCGCTCGCCCAGACCTCGCGGCCGTCCACCGTGCGACGCTCCGCCCACGGGCTCGACGATCTCGATCGCGCGCCATCCTCGCGCCACGGCCGCCAGCGCGCCACCTCCACGCCGTCCACGCGGACCACGTGCGTGCGCGGTCGGAACTCGTCGCCCAGTTCGCTGCCGTGGCCGGTGGTGAGGATGCGCAGGCGCGGTCGATCCAGCCCCGGAAGCAGCGTGAACGACGCCTGCAGGGCGCCCGTCGATCGCTGCACGGCCGCTTCGTCGAGGAGCGGCACCACCATGCTCGGCCGACGGATCCCCGCCGCGCCGGGCTCGTATCGCAGTTCGAAGGAGACGCGCCAACCCGGGTCCTTCCAGGTGCCCAGGTGCACCCGGAAGGTGCGCTCGCCCCACAGGAGCGGCAGGTACGGCGTGAGGTCCGCCTCGAAGCGCGAGGCGGCCCCGAAGCCGGTCACGAAGCGCATCAGTTCCACCTGCATGGGCGGACGACCGCCGCCCATCGGCATCATCACGCCCACCGATCCCACGCGCGACCACGGATCTCCGGGGCGCGGCGCCTGCCGCGGATCCACCACCGGCTCCACGGTGATCACGCCCACCACCGCCATCGCGCGGCGCGGCTCCGGCTCCGCGGGGAGCCGCAGCGTGCGCTCCACGGTCTGGCCGCGATCGCGGATCAGCAGATCGCCCCTCGGCGCCGTCGCCTCGTCGGTCTTCGGCGCGTCCGCGCCGCCGTAGGAGAGCGCCACCTTGTCGAAGACGGCGACCGTGAGCGCCCCGTCGTCGGGCGGCGCGGGCCGCGACGCACCGATCGATGCGAGGACGACCACCGCGCTCCCCGCGGCGATGGCCGCTCCGCGAAGCGTCAGGCGCCGGAACCACCCGCGGCGCCTCGCGCCGTGTGCCGCTCGATCTCCTTCACAGCCATGCGGTCGCATCGATTGTTCTCCGGATGATCCTCGTGTCCGCGCACCCACGACACCCTGAGCCGGTGGAGCGCCCGGAGCCGATCGAGCCGCTTCCACAGGTCGTCGTTCTTGACAGGCTCCCGCCGGCTGTTCTTCCATCCGCGCTGCTTCCAGCCGTCGAGCCATTCGCGGAGACCCTTCACCGCGTACTCGCTGTCGGAGACGACATGCACCTCGGCCCCCTCGCCGGGCACCGACTCCAGCCCGCGGATGATGCCCAGGAGCTCCATGCGGTTGTTCGTAGTGGCCGGTTCGAAGCCCGCCTCCGCCCGCTCGCCGTCGATCCCCTCGCCGCGCAGGATGAAGGCCCAGGCGCCGGGACCGGGATTGCCCGAACAGGCCCCGTCGGTGAAGAGATCGAAGCGAGCCGGCATGGCGGCGAGTGTATGGACGGCCCGACGGCGTGGAGCGACGGCCTGCCTTGACAGACCAACGCTCCCGGATACCCTGTCAGGCCCGCCGCGGAGCATGCTGCGTCGGCAGGAATCACCGACATGAATCCAGCATTCCGAACCTCGCCCGGACGGACGCGTCGACGCCGGTCGCACCACGCGATCAAGGCGACGCACACGGTCTCCTGCCCGCAGTGCCAGTCGCCGAAGCGTCCCCACGCCTCCTGCGGCAATTGCGGCTACGTGCGCCCCGGTCTCCAGGTGAAGGTCGCCCAGCCCGAAGCGTGATCCATGCGCCTCGGCGTCGATGTCATGGGCGGTGACAACGCGCCGCACGAGATCCTCAAGGGCTGCATCGCGTGTCTCCCGCTTCTCCCCAAGGATGACGAGCTCGTCCTCGTCGGCGATGGCGCCGTCATCCGCAAGACGCTGGCCGACCAGGGCATCAACGATCCCCGCGTGACCGTCGTGCCGACCACCGAGGTGGTCGGAATGGACGAGCCGCCGGTGGAGGCCATCCGCGCCAAGAAGGATGCGTCCCTGGTGGTCATGGCGCGCATGGCCAGCCCCAAGGAACCCAACCGGCTCGACGCGATCATCTCCGCGGGCAACACCGGGGCCATGGTGAGCGCGGCGCAGATGCACATGCGGCGGCTCCCGAACGTGGTGCGCCCCGGCATCGCCGTGACCGTGCCCACCTTCGCGGGGGCCGTGGTCCTCATCGACGTGGGCGCCAACATCGAGCCCAAGCCGCTGCACCTGGCCCAGTACGGCGTGATGGGCGACATCTACGCCCGCCAGATCCTCGGCGTGGCCAACCCGCGCGTGGCCATCATGAACGTGGGCGGCGAGGAGCAGAAGGGCACGGACGACATGCGGCAGGCCCGAGACCTGCTGCGGGCCCACGAAGGTCTCAACTTCACCGGGTTCGTCGAGGGTCGCGGCGTCTTCGACGGCGAGGCCGACGTGGTGATCACCGACGGCGTGGTCGGCAACGTGATGATCAAGCTCGCCGAGGGCCTCTCCGCCGGCATCTTCCGCGCCCTGCAGCGCGAGATCCGCGAGATCGACCCGGCGCTCACGGAGCGGCTGACGCCGATCGTCAGGAACCTCTACGCCAAGCACGACTACCACGAATACGGCGGGGCGCCGCTGCTGGGCGTCAACGGCGTCTGCCTGATCTCGCACGGCTCGAGCATCGCCCGCACCATCACCAATGCCATCGTCCGGGCCCGGGCCTTCGTGCAGGCCGGCGTCAACGAGGCGATGTCGCGGCAGCTGGCGCGGATGGAGGAAGCGCCGGCATGAGCGCCGCGCATGCTCCGTGCGGCGTCCGGATCGCCGGCACGGGGTCGGCGGTTCCGCCCGCGGAACTGACCAACCAGGATCTGGAGAAGATCCTCGACACGAGCGACGAGTGGATCTTCCAGCGCACCGGGATCTCGGCGCGCCGGATCAGCGATCCGCTGCGCGAGGGAACCTACACGCTGGCCCGCGACGCGCTGACGCGGGCCCTCGAGGCCGCGGGGCGCTGCGCCGACGATCTCGACCTGATCATCTGCGCCACCTGCACCGGCGAGATGACCTGCCCCAGCACCGCCTGCCGCATCGCCGGCGCCCTCGGCGCCAAGCGGCCCGGCGCCTTCGACCTCACCGCCGCGTGCAGCGGCTTCGTCTACGCCATGAACGTGGGCGACACGATGATCCGCTCGGGGCGCTACCGGCGCATCGGCGTGATCGGCGCGGACGCGATGAGCACCATGGTGGACTACACCGATCGATCGGTGAGCATCCTCTTCGGCGACGCCGCCGGGGCCGCGGTGCTGGAGGCGGATCCGGATCCGCGCATGGGCTGCATCCACCAGACGCTCGGCGCCGACGGCTCCGACTGGCGGACCCTCTACATGCCGCGGCGCACGCAGGAGATCCCGCCCGGCGAGGAGTCGAATCCCATCCGCCTGGGCTACCTGCGCATGCACGGCCGCGAGGTCTTCCGCTTCGCCGTCACCAAGTTCCGCGAGGTGATCGAGGACGCGATGCGTTCCACCGGTCTCACCCCCGACGACGTGAGCCAGTTCATCTGCCACCAGTCGAATCGACGCATCATCGAGTCGTCGATCGAGAAGATCGGCCTCCCGCGCGAGAAGGTCCATGTGAACATCGACCGCTTCGGCAACAGTTCGGCGGGGAGCGTGGGCCTCTGCCTGGATCAGCTGTGGCGCGCCGGCAGCATCCCGCGCGGAAAGCCGATGATCATGGTGGCGTTCGGCGGCGGACTGACCTGGGCCAGCAGCGTCTGGAACGTCTAGCGTCGGCGGCGCCGTCGCCGTCGGCCGGAGGAAGCCGAGGACACCATGAGCCATCCATCCGTCGTCTATCTCTGCCCGGGACAGGGCGCCCAAGCCGTGGGCATGGGCGCGAAGTGGCGCGAGGCCTCGGCCGCGGCGGCCCGGCTCTTCGATCGCGCCGAGTCGATCCTCGCGTCGCTTCCCTCGTGGGCCGGTCGGCGCCCGCTCGGGGAGATCTGCGCCGGCGGTCCGGCCGAGGAGCTCGATCGGACCGACGTCAGCCAGCCCGCGCTCTATGTCTGTGGGCTCGCGTCGTTCCACGCGCTGCGCGAGGCGGGCGACGCGCCGCCTGTGGCCGCCGCCGCGGGACTGAGCCTCGGTGAGTACACCGCGCTGGCGATCGCCGGCGCCTTCTCCTTCGAGGACGGCCTCCGGCTGGTGGCGGAGCGCGGTCGACTCATGCAGGAGGCGGCGCAGACCGGTTCCGGAGGCATGGTGGCGCTGATCGGCGCCGACGAGGCGCAGGCCCGGCAGGTCTGCGCCGACGCGGCCGGAGGCGAGGTCCTCGTCTGCGCGAACTTCAACGCGCCCGGACAGATCGTCCTCTCCGGCCATGCATCGGCATGCGATCGGGCGGAGAAGGCGGCCGCCGCCATGGGCCTGCGCGCCAGCCGGCTGAAGGTGGCCGGCGCGTTCCACAGCCCGCTCATGGCCCCCGCCGCCGAGGGACTGGCCCGCGCGCTGGCGCCGGTGCGGATTTCGCCGCTCTCGTGCGCCGTCTGGAGCAACGTCACCGCGAAGCCGCACGACCGCGACGACCCCGACCGGATCCGGAAACTCCTCGTCGATCAGCTCGTCTCTCCGGTACGATGGAGCCAGGGATGCGAGGACATGCTCTCCGTCCTGGCCGCCGCCGGCCCTCGGTACCACGAACTCGCCCCGGGCTCCGTGCTCAAGGGGCTCATGCGGCGCATCAACCGCTCCTGCGAGGTGACCAGTCATGACCAGCCGGAATCGATCCAACGAGCCACGACCTGAACGCGCTCTTCTCATCGCCGGCCTGGCGCTGGGCGTGATGCTGCTGCCCGCGGCCTGCAAGAAGAAGGAGGAGCCGCCGCCGGTGGTCGTCGAGGCGCCGCCGCCCCCGCCGCCGCCGCCGCAGCCGACCGTCGAGGAGCTGATGGCGAAGTACAACATCGATCCGCGCATCACCATCGCCGCGGACGAGATCCCGGTGGACGAGCAGAGCCCGGAGAACGCCACGAAGAAGCTGGTGGCCGTCCTCCAGTTCTTCGACGCCATGGTGCGCGGCTCCGACGCCAAGCTCAAGCCGATGCTGGCCTCCGCCGACCAGGCGGTCCTGGCCGAGCTGGTGCAGCAGGGCCTCTTCGCCCCCGCCGCCAAGGCCGTCTCGCGCGTGCTCATCGGATGCGGGAACCTCCAGATGGGCTTCGAGAGCTCCGAGGCGGTCTTCGCCCTGATCCAGAGCGGAAGCGGCTTCGAAGCGCAGCTCTGGAGCTTCGCTCCGGAAGGCGAGGGCTTCGTCTTCACCGCCGCCCCGACTCCGCCGGACGTGCTCATGCACCTGAGCGGCACCAAGGCGGGCCCGCGCATCCGCCAGTGGGGCGAGCTCATCAAGGCCAAGCTCGATGAGGCGAAGCGACCGGACGAGGTGATCGAGATGCCGTCGGTGGACTACACCGAGCCGAGCACCGAGACCGACGCCGGCGGCGGAGCCCCGTCGCAGCCCTCGGCGCCGAGCGGCGACGAGCCGGGCCGCAAGCGCAACGCTCCCGGCGGCGTTCCCGCGCCCAGCGCCCCGCCGATCCGCTGAGCCGTCCGCGCCCCCGAACGCCTCGCACGGAACGCGAACCCGACCCGTCCCCCACGCATGCAAGGACGCACGCCCATCGACCAGCGAGTGGCCATCGTCACCGGCGCCAGCCGCGGCATCGGTCGCGCCATCGCCCTTCGCGCGGTGCGCGACGGGCGCTGCGTGATCGGCGTGGCCAGGTCGCTGGAGTCGCTCGCTCCGGTGACGGCGGAGGCCGCGTCCCTCGGCACCGGCGCCTTTCATGCCCGCGCCTGCGACGTGGGCGACGGCGCCGCGCTCGCGGCCCTGGTGGAGAGCGTGCCGTCGGAGTTCGGTCGGCTGGACATCCTGGTGAACAACGCCGGCATCACGCGCGACGGCCTGATCCTGCGCATGAGCGACGAGGACTGGTCCGATGTGCTGCGGATCAACCTGACCAGCGCCTTCGTCGCCTGCCGCGCCGCCACCCGCGCGATGATGCGGGGCAAGTTCGGTCGCATCGTCAACATCGGCAGCGTCTCGGGCATCGTGGGCAACGCCGGGCAGGCGAACTACGCCGCCGCCAAGGCGGGCCTCGCCGGCCTCACCAAGAGCATCGCCCGCGAATTCGCCAGCAAGGGCATCACGGCGAACGTGGTCGCGCCGGGATTCATCGAAACGGACATGACCGAGGCGCTCGGCCCCGCCATCAAGGAGGCGGTGCTCCCGGGCATTCCCGTCAAACGCTTCGGTCGAGCCGAGGAGATCGCCGCCGCGGTGTCATTCCTCGCGTCCGACGACGCCGGCTACATCACCGGCCAGGTGGTCGTGGTGGACGGCGGCATGTCCATGTAGCCTGCGCTCGTCGAGGAGGCTGGCAGCCTCCCCGCGGGGCCTGTATAGTGCCGAACCGCGGTCCCCGAGAACCCCAGGAGATTCGCCGTGACCGAGAAGGAAATCGAAGAGAAGGTCATCAACATCGTGGTGGAGCAGATGGGCGTGGACAAGACCCAGGTCACGCGCGACACCAGCTTCACCAACGACTTGAACGCCGACAGCCTCGACACGGTCGAGCTCGTGATGGAGTTCGAGGACCAGTTCGATACGCAGATCCCCGACACCGAGGCCGAGAAGATCCACACCGTGGGTCAGGCCATCGACTACATCACCAAGCACTACAAGGCCAAGGAGAGCAAGGCCTGATCGGCCGCTCTCCCGGCGGGCCGGCCGCATGGCCTCCGCCCGCGCCTCCGCGCCGCGACCGGCGACCCCGCTTCCCGATCCCTCCGCCGCTCGCCTTCCGCTTCCGATGAGGACGATTCAGCTGCGACGCGTGGTGGTCACCGGCCTCGGCGCGGTGACCGATGTGGGTCACGATGTGCCGTCGATGTGGGAGTCGCTGGTGGCCGGCCGCTCCGGCATCGGGCCGATCTCCTACTTCGAGCAGGGCGAGGAATGGGGCGTGCGCTTCGCCGGCGAGGTGCGCGACTGGGATCCCACG
This sequence comes from uncultured Isosphaeraceae bacterium, assembly GCA_964610365.1. Taxonomy (GTDB): domain Bacteria; phylum Planctomycetota; class Phycisphaerae; order Phycisphaerales; family SM1A02; genus VGXK01. The sequence continues at coordinate 6,808 of CAZSVT010000025.1, read as the reverse complement.
AAGGTCATCGACGTCCGCGAGACGAAGCGCATGGATCGCTTCTGCCAGCTGGGTCTGGCGGCCGCGATCGAGGCGGCCACCGCCTGCGGACTGGACTTCAAGAGCGGTGATCCGTACCGGCGCGGCGTGGCCATCGGCTCCGGCGTGGGCGGGATCGACACGATCGAGACCAACCACATCAAGCTGCTCCAGACGGGTCCCCGCAAGGTCAGCCCGTTCGTGGTCCCGCGGCTCATGGTGAACGCCTGCGCGGGCAACGTGAGCATCCGCTTCGACCTGCGCGGCTCGAACATCGCCACCGCCACCGCCTGCGCCACCGGAGCCCACGCCATCGGGGCCGCCTACCACCTGATCCAGCGGGGCGACGCCGACGTGATGCTGGCGGGCGGAGCCGAAGGCGCCGTGACGCCCATCTGCGTCTCGGCCTTCCACGCCATGAAGGCCCTCTCCACGCGGAACGAGGATCCGCAGCGCGCCTCGCGTCCCTTCGACCGCGATCGCGACGGTTTCGTCCTCGCCGAGGGCGCGGCGGTGATGGTGCTGGAGGAGATGGAGCACGCGAGGAAGCGCGGCGCCACGATCCACGCGGAGCTGGTGGGCTTCGGCAGCTCGGGCGACGCGTTCCACATCGCGGCGCCGGACGAGGCCGGAACGGGCGCGGCCAAGGCCATGGAGTTCGCCATGCGGGATGCGCAGGTGAACCCCGAGCAGATCGGCTACATCAACGCCCACGGAACGAGCACGCCGCTGGGCGACGCGGCCGAAGTGGCGGCGGTGAAGACGGTCTTCGGACCGCACGCGAAGAAGCTCGCCGTTTCCAGCACCAAGAGCACCACGGGGCACACGCTCGGGGCCGCCGGCGGCATCGAGAGCGTCGCCACCATCCTGGCCATCGAGCGCGGCGTTCTGCCGCCCACGATCAACCTGGAGCACCCGGACGAGGGCTTCGACCTCGACTTCGTGCCCAACCAGGCGAAGGAGCGTCGCGTGGACTACGCGATCAACAACTCCTTCGGCTTCGGCGGCCACAACACCAGCATGATCTTCCGCCGCTTCGCGGGCTGACACGGGCCGCGCGGGCGCGGCGGCGCCGTCACCCGATCGGCGTGGGATGGACGGCGGGCCCCAGAGCGTCGAGACGCTCGTCGACGCGACCGGTGCGCGTCACGCGCATGCCGAAGTTCTCGCCGACCTTCACCACTTCGCCCCGGCCCACGATCCGGTTGTTCACGAGCACCTCGAGTTCCTCGTCGGAGCGCTTGGGCAGCTCGATGATGGAGCCGTGCGAGAGGCGCATCACCTCCGCCACGGTCATGGAGCGGCGTCCGATCTGGACGATCACCGGCACCTCCAGCTTCAGGATCGCGGCGAGGTCGGAAGGCATGCCCTCTCTATCGGCAACCCGGGGCTGAGAACTCCGGCGCTCGGAGATCTTTCGCCCAGGTCGCTTCGTCGGCGGGGCCGGGTGGTTATACTCCGGGTATGAAGACGGCGATCTCCATTCCCGACTCGGTCTTCCGGCAGGTCGAGCAGTTCGCGCGGCGGTCGAAGTGGTCGCGAAGCAGGGTGTTCGCCGTGGCCGCGGCGGAGTTCCTGGCCCGCCGATCGCCCGACGCCGTCACCGACGCGATGAACGAGGTGTGCGACAAGGTCGGGGGCCAGGTCGATGCCTTCATCGATCGCGCGGCTCGATCGGCGCTCAAGGACGTGGTCTGGTGATCATCGGTCGCGGCGATGTCTGGTGGGCGGACCTTGGAGATCCGGCCGGCTCGGAGCCGGGATTCCTCCGTCCCGTCGTCGTGCTCCAATCGGACGCGCTCAATGCGAGTCGCATCGGCACGATCATCTGCGTGCCGCTCAGCTCGAATCCCGACTTGGCGGCCGCACCGGGCAATGTCGCGCTCGACCGGCGTTCGACGCACTTGCCGAAGGACTCGGTGGCGAATGTCTCCCTGATCACGGCCATTGCAAGACACCGCTTCACGGAACGCGTGGGTCGAGTTCCGCCGCGTGCCATCGAGCGAATGCTCGCCGGACTTGATCTCGTGCTGGGGCGCTGACACAACGGGTCCGTCCCGTCGACGGCGCGACACCATGTCGTCAGCGGGCTTGGGGTCCAACCAGGCACGACGAAGCCGGAAGCGTCAGGCCGCACTCCGAGCAGAGCGGCGGCCGGAGCACCGGCCAGCCGCACAGGATGGCCGCACAGATCGCGAAGACGAGCGCCAGCTGCCGCATCTGGCGGCGCTTGTCGTGCCGCTTGTGAATGATGTGCTCGATCGGCGGGATCATCGAATCGCTCCGGCCATCGCTCCGCCATGCTGCGCGACGATGCCTTGCCACGCATTCCCCGCCTCCATGAAGAGAAGCGCCACGGCGGCCTCTTCCGCCTCGATGCGCTTCCGGTCCACAGTGTCGGAAGAACCCCATGCGTTCGTCAGGCCGGTCGTCTTGGAGGTCGCCTCCGCGACGCCGTAGACGAACCCGGTGCGGACATCGGTGAACATCGCCGACGCGGTCGACTCAACGCATGCGTCGCGATCGGGAACGAGACCGAGCGAAATCACCGAGAGCGGACCGAATCCGTGCCCCTGCACGCGGAATGTCGTATCCACCGTGTAGACGAAGAGGATGTCGGTTCGAAGTCTCGCCGCGGAGACGCGGAGATCTTCGAGCGACTCCAGCTTCGACGGCAGCAGCAGGCGATGGATGAGCGCCACATCCGTCACGCGCGGCCACGCCCTGATGTTGCCGAGCGCGGGGCATGAGAGCAACTCGGGCGTCGGCACCACGCTGTACGCGCCGACGGCGACCGGATCCGTGCTGTATGAGCGGTCATTGCACGCCTGGACGCGCACGACGGCGAGTCGCGCGGGAAAGGGCGCCGCGGGCATTCGTGCTGCGACCTCCGCGATGTCGGCGCGATGGATCGCTTCAAGATTGGCGGGTCCACCCGGCGTCACATAGCTCGCGCACCCGCCGATGAGGATTGCGAAGACGATCAACAGGTGTCGCATCGTTTCCTCCTTAACGAGTGGCAGCGTCGGCGCTCGTCCCGCGATCACCGTGCCCTCCGTGCGCGCCATGCGCTCCAGGGGCGCCCTGCGCTTCGGCGATGGGAGGCCCTTGAGGCCAGCCGCCGGGCGGCGGCGCCGGCGCCACGGTCGTGTCGTAGCGCATGCCGCGCGGCATCCGGGCGGGCTGGATCACGGTGGTTCCGCCCGATCCCGCGGTGACCGCGCTCGCGTCGACCGCGACGAACGACGTCCATGGCGAGACGAGATTGTTCGCGAGCGCGATGCGGCGGATCTCGCTGCCGCAGGCACGCGCGTCACCCCAGGTCGACTCTCGCGAGAGCTCGGCGATGCGCTGTCGCGCCCAGATGCGCTGAACGCCCTCGTTTCGTCCCGTGTTCGCGGCGCTCGACGCGGCGAGGTCGAGCGGCACGCAGATCGCCTGGCCGCCGATCCATCCCGTGAGCGTCGCGCGGGTCGGAGGAGCACCGTCGAATCTCGCCGCGACGGTGATCGGCGAACCGGGAATGAGATCAGGCAGGCGCGACGGCACGACCTCGCGCACCGCGCCGCCCTCGAAGGTCAGCCGAATCGAGTGGATGCTCGGGCCGCCGATCCGCTCGATGAACCGCTCCATGCACGGCGTCGCGCGCTCGTCGAGCGAAAGCGCCGCGACGGCGCCGCCGCCCACTCGAGCCATCGCGTCGAGCAGGGCCCAGTTCACGCTTGCACCCACGCCGAGCGCGAAGACGCGATCCTTCGCCGCCGCGTCGTGAATCGCGCGAAGGATCTCGTCCTCGTTCGACAGCAGCGCGTCGGTGATGAAGACGAGCGTGCGCACGCGCTCGGCGTCGTGCGGAAGTGCGAGCGCGGTTCGCAATCCCTCGAGCATCATCGTGCCGCCTCCGGCACTGAGACCGGCGAGCCATCGGCGCGCCTCGGCCACGGTCGCGGCGTCGGCGCGAACCATGCCCGGCCGCCATGATTGCCCCGAGTTGCTGAAGGTGACGATCTGGAATCGATCGTCCGGGCCGAGCCGGCCGAGGGCCGCGTTCGCCGCCTCCATCGCCTGCTCGAAGGGCCGTCCGGTCATGCTTCCCGAGGTGTCGACGATCAAGACGACTTCGAGCGGAACGCGCGTCGTCGAGAGCGCGCCGGCGGGAGGAATGATCGAAAGCAGCAGCGCGCCGTCGCGCGGCGCGCCGTCGGTGACGAAGGCGTGCGACGGCGTGGAACCCGCGGTTCCGTAGCGAAGCACGAAATCGCGGTTGGGAATGCGATCGCGCGCGGCAAGCCGCAGTGAGGCCGTGCGATCGCCGCGCTCCACGACATCGATCGCGTGGGTCGAGCATTCGAGCGTGCGGATCGGCGCGCCGGCATCGAGGCGAACCTCGAGATCGATGTCGGCGCCGGAGCGCTCGCCGTCACGCAGGTATTCGATGGGCGTGCCGGGAATCGACGCCATTCCGCCCGACGCCGCGACGGCTCCCACCGGAAGCGCCGGCAACCGATCCGCGCCGTACGGCGGATTGAAGCGCGGCGCCACCACCATCGGGAATCGCCACTCCCAGGCGTCGCGCTCGTAGGACAGCGCGTTCACGAATTGCAGCGTGACTTCGATCGTCTTGCCCGGCTCGATGTTCGCCACGCGCTCCTGGAAGATGTTCGCGCGCTCCTGCTCCAGCAGGCTCGCCACGAGGCCGGCGCCGCGCGCCTGCACATAGATCGCCTGCGCCTCCTCGCGATCGCGGATGACGCCGCGGATGCGGCGCTCGCCGACGGTGAGCACGAAGTCGTTCACCGCCGCATCGTGCGGTAACGGGAAGACATAGACGGCCTCGATCTTCTCCGGGAACGGATTGCGAAAACGCTGCGCCACGCTCACCGTGGCGACGGGTCCCGCAAGATCCGCGCGCACGGTGGTGCGCTCGAGCGGGAATGCGCGATGGGCCTGCTCGATCGACGGCGCGGCGTTCGAATGGCGCGCGGAGTCGTCGAGCGCGAGAAGACTTCCGGTGCCGGGAACAACGGTGCTGTGCGACGACACCGCGCTCGTGGTGCCGACGCTCGCGCCTGCCCCCGACGCATGGTTGCGCGAGATGACCCACACCTCGTCGAACGGCCCTTCGAGCAGAGGCATGCCGGCGAGCGGAGGAAGGCTGAGGGCGCCGGCGCTGCCGGCGGCGTTGTGCTCGTCGTACCCGGTGCGGCTCGGGTCGTTGAAACGGTCGGCGGTGCTGCACCCAGGCTGCAGCACAGCAAGTGCACCGGCGATCGTTGCGAGGGCACAAGCAAAGATCCGACGCAAAGAGTGCTTCATGGAGAGCTCCTGGGCGAAACGATCACGCGCGCGTCGACATCCTTGACCTCGCCTCCGCGCTCGCGCACGGCGGAGACGATTCGCGCGTCGACGCCCGGATCGGCGGCGTCGCAGCGAAGAGAGATGGTGGCCACGCGCACTCGGCCGACGGCCGCGTCGGCGGGAATCGAAGCGATGCGCACCTCGCCGCGAGCGAGTCGATCGGCGTCGTAGGTCGGCGGCTCGGCGAACGGCCCATCGCCCGATTCGAGCCCCACGATCACGCCGCGCGGATCAGCGACGAGGAGGTCGAGGACGAGACCGTCGACTCCGTCCGGCGCTTCGACGACGAGATCGACGGCGACGAAATGAGCCCCTGGTTCGCGAGGTTCCCCCGCCGCCGTCGCCGACGCCACGATCGCGGCGAGCATCGCCGGCACGCGGGTCTCGCCGGCGCCCAGGCGTGTGAGTCGCACCGCCTCGGCAAGATCGCGGGAGATCGGGTTCGGCGCACTCGAAGTGGTCGCAGCGCGATTCGACGAGAAGAGCAACGAGCCGACTCCTCCGAACCAGAGCGCCATCGCCGCCGCCGCAGCCAGCGCGCTTCCCGCGAGCACGCCGACCCGCAGGCGCGATCGATCCGCGTTGCGGCGGAAGCCGTCATGGGAGTGGATTCCCTCCCGGATCGAGCGATCGATCGACGCGTCGATCGGCGGCGACATGGCGCGCCGCAGCGAATCTCCGAGAGCGCGGCGCCGCACTCGCCCGATCAGGTGGGCTTCGTCGTGGTCGCGGTCGTGATCGTGATCGTGGTCCATCGGCCCAGACATGAAGCGGCGCCGACGGCGACGAGTTCAGTCGAAGAAGGACTTTCGCAGGGATTCGTTCTCCCGCAGCTTCGCCAAGGCATGGTGAAGCCGGCTCTTCACCGTGCCGACCGGCACGCCGATCGACCTGGCGATCTCCGCCATCCCCAGCCCCTCAGTCACCGCCAGGTGCACCACCTCTCGCTGCTCGACGGGAAGTGCGTCGAAGGCGCGTCGAAGCACCTCCGCCAATCCCTTCTGCGCCGCCTCCGCCGGCGACGGTACGGCGTCCACGCCGCCCGCGGCGGCGGTCATCGCATCCAATCCGCTCGAGGCTTCGTCTCGTCGTCGGCGCCGCAGCGCCTCGAGCGATGCGTGTCGAACGCACGGATAGAGGAAGCTCGTCGCCTTCCCCTGCAGGGTGAAGCCGGGGAACAGCGAGAGCCAGTAGAGCATCACCTCCTGCAGAACCTCTGCGGCCAGGTCGTCGCTCGCGGTGACGACTCGCGCCGAGCGCAGGATCCACTCGCGGTATCGTTCGTAGAGCGCTTCGAACGCACCGGCGTCGCCCGCGTTCGCGCGACGGACGAGATCGAGGTCGCTCGGTGACGCGTCCGCCACGAGGTGTCACCTGCGGCCGCTTCCGCGGCGCGGGGCGCTTACTGCGGCGAGAGGGCCTCCTTGATCAC
>CAZSVT010000024.1:6124-20091 GCA_964610365.1 uncultured Isosphaeraceae bacterium | reverse complement strand
GAGCATCCCTACAGCGAGCGCCTCGCCTGCCCGGAACACCCCGAGTGCTCGCTCGAGGAACTGGAGCCGCGGCTCTTCTCGTTCAATGCGCCGCAGGGCGCCTGCCCGGCCTGCGCCGGGCTCGGCACGGTGAGCGAGTTCGACGAGGAACTGGTGACGCCCGATCCCACGGTGCCGCTCAACGAGGGAGCCATCGAAGCGTGGCGCAAGTGGGGACCGCGCACGAACGTCTACTACGGCCGGCTCCTCCGGCGCTTCACGGCCTTCTTCAAGGTCGCCCCGGGGACCAGCGTGGCGAAGCTGCCTGCCAAGGTGCGCCGCTATCTCTACCACGGGATTCCGCCCGAGGAGGCGGAGTCGCTCGGCGCCTCCTTCGAGGGCGTGCTGCCGAACCTGAAGCGGCGATTCGAGGAGACGGAGAGCGACTTCGTCAAGGAACGGCTGCGGCAGTACATGTCGAGCGCGCCGTGCCCTTCCTGCGGCGGCGCGCGGCTCAAGCCCGAGGCGCTGGCGGTGAAGATCCGCTCGGGATCGCTGCGCCTCTCCATCTCCGAGACGACGGCGATGAACGTGGAGCGGGCCCTCGCCTTCTTCGACTCGCTGGAGCTGGGCAAGGCCGAGCGGACCATCGCGGCGCCGATCCTCAAGGAGATCCGCGCCCGCCTCGGCTTCCTGGCGAATGTCGGCCTCGACTACCTGACGCTCGACCGGCAGAGCGCCACCCTCTCCGGCGGCGAGGCCCAGCGCATCCGCCTGGCCACGCAGGTGGGCAGCGGCCTCGTCGGCGTCTGCTACGTGCTGGACGAACCCACCATCGGCCTCCACCAGCGCGACAACGACCGCCTCATCGCCACGCTCAAGCACCTGCGCGATATTGGCAACACCGTGCTGGTGGTGGAGCACGACGAGGAGACGATCCGCGCCGCCGATCACCTGGTGGACATCGGGCCGGGACCGGGCCGGCACGGCGGGCGCGTGGTGGCGCAGGGATCCGTCCGCGAGATCGAGGCGGCGAAGGAGAGCCTCACCGGCGCCTTCCTCTCGGGCCACCGGCGGATCGAGCTGCCGGGGCTGCGCCGCCCGCTCCAGCTCGCGCGCGCCGTGCTGGTGAAGGGGGCCCGCGCCAACAACCTGAAGGACATCGATGTCTCGTTTCCGCTCGGCGGCATGATCTGCGTCACCGGCGTCTCCGGGAGCGGCAAGAGCACGCTGGTGAACGAGGTGCTGCTCAAGGCCGCGAAGCGCTCCATCCACGCGGCGCGGGTGATCGCGGGAGCGCACGATCGAGTGAACGGGCTGTCGGCGATCGATCGCGTGGTGGAGGTCGATCAGTCGCCGATCGGTCGCACGCCGCGATCGAATCCCGCCACCTACACCGGCGTCTTCGACGAGATCCGCAAGCTCTACGCCGCCGTGCCCGAATCGAAGATCCGCGGCTACGAGCCCGGGCGCTTCAGCTTCAACGTGAAGGGCGGGCGCTGCGAGGCGTGCATGGGCCAGGGCGTGCGCGTCATCGAGATGCACTTCCTGCCCGATGTCTTCGTCACCTGCGAGGTCTGCCGCGGCGCGCGCTACAACCGCGAGACGCTCGAGGTGCGCTACCGCGGATTGACGATCGCGGAGCTGCTCGACCGGACGGTGGACGATGCGATCCCCGTCTTCGAGGCCCACCCGCGGATCTCGCGCATGCTGAGCTGCCTGAAGGAGGTGGGGCTCGGCTACATCCAGCTCGGCCAGGCGAGCACCACGCTTTCCGGGGGCGAAGCCCAGCGCGTGAAGCTCGCCACCGAGCTCGGCACGGCCTCCACCGGTCATGCCCTCTATGTATTGGACGAGCCCACCACCGGGCTTCACTTCGCCGACGTGGAGCGGCTGCTCCATGTGCTCTCGCGCCTCGCCGACGCGGGCAACACGCTCGTGGTCATCGAGCACAACCTCGATGTCATCAAGTGCGCCGACTGGATCATCGACCTCGGCCCGGAAGGCGGGGAGCGCGGCGGCACGATCGTGGCGCAGGGCACGCCCGAGCAGGTGGCGAAGGATCCGCGCAGCCACACCGGGAAGTACCTGAAGCCGCTCCTCGGCACGACGATGCGTCGGCTATCGACGGCGGCGTGGGTACGGGCGCGACTGGGGTTGGCGGGGGGCGCGACGCCGGCGGGCGGCTCCCATGGCTCGTGAACGCTGGTTCGATCGCACCTTCGACTTCACGCTGCCCGCGACAGCGATGCCGATGCTGCTCGAACGGCTGCGCGCCACGACGCCTCGACTCGAGGCGCTGACGCAGGGCCTCCACCACGACGCGCTCACGCGCCGCGTCGGCCGGACCTGGTCCATCCAGGAGAACATCGGTCACCTGGTGGACCTCGAGGATCTCCACCTGCGACGGCTCGACGAGCTGGAGGCCGGGGCGAGCGTGCTCACCGCCGCCGATGTCGAGAATCGTCGCACCTGGCTGGCGAACCACAACGAGCGGCCGCTCGACGCGATCCTGGGCGAGTTCCGATCGTCGCGCGGCGCGCTGCTGGAACGCCTCGAGGCATGGCCGGCGGCGCAGCTCGGCCGCGCCGCGCTCCATCCCAGACTGAAGGTCCCGATGCGCGTGATCGACCTCGCCCACTTCACCGCCGAGCACGACGATCACCATGTCGCCCGCATCGAGGAGCTGCGGGCGGCCTTCGCGGCGTGAGACCGGCGGGTGGCGCCGCGGCGCGCCGGGCCGGCGGCGCCGCTACGCTCGCGGCATGACCGACGCGTCGGCGCTCCATCCGGCCCTGCGGCGCATCACCAGCCCCGCCGACGAGAACCACCAGGGCACCGTCTTCGGCGGCGTGATCCTCAGCCTCATCGACCAGGCGGGCTACGTGGAGGCGCGGCGCCACGGCCTGCACCGCTGGGTCACCGTGTCGATCGATCGCGTGGACTTCATCGCCCCCGTCTTCACCGGCGACATCCTCGCGCTCGCGACGAGGACCGAGCAGACCGGCCGCAGCAGCGTGCGCGTCCGGGTGGTGGTGGACGCGGAGCGATGGCGAAGCGGCGAGACGGTGCGCGTGACCGAGGCCGTGCTGACCATGGTCGCCATCGGTGCCGACGGACACAGCATCGACTTCCGGTCGCCGCCGACCAGCCACGCCTGATCCACGCCCGTCCGGGCTCGGCCGTCGTCAGGTCCACTCTCCGAGGAGCGTGCCCAGGTCGTCGCCGTCCACGACGCCGTCGCCGTTGAGATCCGCGTCGCAGCCGGTGCACGGACCCCACTGGCCCAGCAGCGTGCCGAGATCGTCGCCGTCGACGCGGCCGTCGGCGTTGAAATCGGCGGGATTCCGCGGCACGAGAAGAAAGGCGCGCCGGAACCCGAGATGGCGCCCCTCGCCGGCGATCCGTCCCTGCCCGTCGATCGCCGTCGCCTTCGTGAGGACCCAGGTTCCATCCGGCGCGATCTGCGTGTTGAGATCGACGAGCACTCCCGCCGACCAGCGGAACGCGCGGTCGCCCGAGACGCCCACGATCGTCCCGTCGTCGGCGATGTCCAGGGCGCTGCTCGAGCGCCCCTGGCCCGGCAGCACGCCGAGATCGACGCGCGCGAGCACTTCGCCCGCGGGACCGAGCGAGAAGAGCGTCGCATGGGGATCCCCTCCGGCGGTCTGCGACGAGCCCACCACCTGACCGCCCGCATTGATGGCCTCGGCGCGGCTCGAGGCGCCGCCGAGCGTGCCGAGGTCGCTCATGACGCCGCCGTGCCAGAGGAACGCGTGCACGGCGTTGCCCGCGGCCAGTCTCGACTGACCGACGATCCAGCCCGCGGCATTCAGGTCGGCGGCGCTGCTGCTGGGACCGCCGAGCGTCCCGAGATCCGTCACCACGCCGCCGACGGATCGCGCGGCGCGGGGAACGCCCAGGGCGGCCGGGTCGGGCTGCTCGCCCGCCATCGTCCCGTCGTCTGCGATGCGGCGAGGACGGAACGCACCGAGCGAGGTGGCCGTGCCGTCCGGCGCCCAGCGCACGCCATGGGTCGTCGTCGAGCCGAGCTGGTAGCTCAGTCCGACGGTCTCGCCTGCGGCGTTGGTGCCGTTGGCGAGACTGTGCGCGTCGCCCGCCAGCGGCGCCAGGTCGAGCGTGACGCCGAACGCGCGCCGGAACGCATGGAATTCATGGTGGGGTCCGCTGGTGACCGACCCGCCCACGACGGCCCCGCCGACGCCGAGTCCGGTCGCCCACGAACCGGGATCGGTGAGCTCGTCGGGTCCCGCGAGCGTCCCGAGATCGGTGACGACGTAGGCCGGCGGCGCCGCGAGCGCCGCGGCGCACGCCGCGGCGGCGGCGGGAAGCATCCATCGTGCATCGAGGCGCCGGCGTCGATTCGTCCGCCGGCAGGCGCGGGTGTCGATGATCGTGACCATGGTCAGTCGTCCTCTCCGCGGTGCGGGAACGGGTCGCCGGGCGTCTGGTTGTGGCAGACGATGCACGAGTTGATGACGCCGGGATGGCCCTGCAGGGTGATCGCCTGCTGGTTGTCGATCTCCGTGGTGGTGGGCGTGATCGCATGCGGGCTGCTGTGGCAGCTCGTGCAATGCACGCCGCCGTGGCCCGTGGCATCCTTGAACAGCACGCCGGGTTGCTCGAATTCGAATCCGGGCCGGTTGTGACAGTCGCCGCACCGCGGGAGATCGACCCACGGCTGCCGCGCCGGATCACCGACGGCCGCCATGCCGCCGTGGCACTGCACGCAATCGACGCCGGCGGTGGAATGCACATCGCGCTGGCACTGCGTGCGCTCTCCCGGATGGCAGGCGTAGCAGGCGTTGTCGAGGCCGAGGCCCTCCACGACCGTGGCATGGGAGCCGTGCATGGCGTGCGAGAAGGCGGAGACCCCCGGCGTTCCCGGCGCACCGAGGGCGACATCCGCGTGGCACGCCGCGCAGAGGACGGGCTTCTGGTCGACCAGGTGCGTGCCGTGCAGCGCGTCGTGCTTGAGGAGCATGTCCTGGGCCATCGACAGGCCGTTGCCGCCGTGGCAGGAGGTGCACGCCATCTCGCTCGACACCGGCATCACGGCGCGGCTCACGACATTCCCGCTCGGTCCGCTCACCCGCACCTCGGCGAGCGGATACGGCTCCACCTTGCCCGAGTCGTCGAGGGGAATGATCGGGACGCCGGTGGCCCAGTAGCGTCCGCCGGCGCCGGCCACCATCGAGCCTGCCAGCCGGTTGCCGGTGAGGCCGGTGTCCGGGGGAAGATCGACGCCGAAGATGAGCGGCGCGTAGGTCCAGAAGTTCGTCTTGTCGGATGAGTGCGTGTTCGACGGGATCGAGTAGGTCACCGTCAGCCCCTCGTGAATCCGCTCCGGCGAGTTGCCGCGACGGTAGACCTCGGTTCGGATGGTGTTGAAGGGCGGAAGGATGCAGATCTCCGAGAAATCGGAGTTCACGCAGTGCATGCCGAGATCGTTCGAGGTGAACACCGCATAGCCGCCCGGTGGCGGCGCCGCCGGATTGGCCAGCAGGAATCCTCCGACGGCGGTGATCGCGCCGACGCCGGCGAGCGTGGTGATGTGCGTGCGTCGCATGGAGCCTCCTGATCGTCCCCCGCAGATCGATCGAACACGGGATGCCGGGCGGAGCAGGAACCGAACGCGCGATAGACGCTACGGCGTGCGACGAGGAAGTCAAGATGCGGAACACTCGTCGCCGATCGCGTCGCGCCGCGGATAGGCTCGACGCTTCGAGCGGGTCATGGGCGAATCGACGATGGACCACTCCACCGCTGGGCCTGGCGAGGCGCCGCAGGGCGGCGTTGCGCGACGCCCATTCCCGGCGCCGCTCCGCCTGGCGTGCCTGGTGAGCGGCGCGGGGTCGACGATGCTGAACCTCGCCGATCGCATCGATCGCGGCGAGCTGCCGGCGCGCCTCGTGCTCGTGGCGGCCGCGAAGGCGGGCGTCCCGGCCATCGGGAAGGCGGCGGCGCGAGGCGTGCCGACGGCGGTGATCACCGCCTCGAGCGCGGGCTCCGTCGACGACGCCCTCGACGAGGCGCTCCGCGCCGCGGCGCCCGATCTCATCTGCCTCTGCGGCTACCTGCGGCTCTTTCGCGTCGGCCCGTGGGCCGGTCGCGTGATCAACATCCATCCGGGGCCGCTCCCGCGCTTCGGCGGGACGGGCATGTACGGCTCGCGCGTGCACCGCGCCGTGCTCGAGGCCGGCGTGCCGGAGTCCGCCTGCTGCGTCCACCTCGTGGACGATCAGTACGACCACGGTCCCGTGCTCGCCGAGCGCCGCGTGCGCGTGGAGCCGGGGGAGACACCCGAGTCGCTCGAGGGCCGCGTCCGCGCGGCCGAGCGCGAGCTCCTGCCGGAGGTGATCGGGCGCATCGCCGCCGGCGAGTGGCCGCTTCCGCTGCGCGGGGCGCCGGCGTCCCGCTGATGCGCCTCGGCGCCGGCCTCCCGCCGACGCGCGCGGGCCCGGGCGCGGACCGCCCCCGGCCCCGCCTATCCTGAGGGCGTGCAGAGGCGAGTCGGTGCACCTTCGATGGCCCTCGTGCTGGCGGCACTCGTCTCGCTCGGCGCCGCCCATGATCCGCCGATCGGACCGCCCTCGCCGCCGGGAGGCGGGTCGTCGGCTCCGCCGGGCGCGCCCGGCGGGCGCGACGGCGAGCGGCGGGCTCGCCCGCCGCGCAACGCCGATCCGATCAAGGCGGAGCGCGAAGCGGCCGAACGAGAACTGACCCCCGCGGTCGCCGCCGGCGACTGGGCGAAGGCCTGGTCGATCGTCCAGCGCTTCCTCGACGCCCATCCCGACGACGCGCTCATGCTCTACAACGCCGCGTGCGTGAAGTCGCAGCAGGGCGACCTGGACGCGGCGTTCGCGTACCTGGGCCGATCGATCGATCGCGGCTTCGGAGACCTCGGCTCGGCGGCGGGCGATCCCGATCTCGCTCCGATGCGCGACGATCCGCGCTGGCCGGCGCTCCGCGCCCGCCTCGCCGCCCGCGAATCACCCGCCTCCCGCCGGAGCCGCCTGGGCGACGAGGCCTTCGAGGCGTGGAAGAAGAAGTACGGCGACCGCCGCTACGCCTACCTGGAGGACGAGCCGCGCAAGCTGAAGCTGGCGCTGGCCCTGGATCCCACCAGCCGCGAGCAGATGCTCCAGATGCTCGATCGCCAGTGCGACTGGTGCGTGCGCGAACTCTTCGGCCAGGTGCAGAACGACGCGGTGCTCATCGCCATCCCGCATCCCCTGGACTTCAAGGACTTCTTCGACGGGCCCAACACCGCCGGCGTCTACCAGCACGGCGAGCGGCGCCTCGTCAGCCGCGACACGGGCGCCAGCCTCCGCCACGAGTTCATCCACCTGCTGCACTGGGGACACATGGACCGCCTGCGGCAGGTCCACCCGGTCTGGGTGCAGGAGGGTCTCGCTTCGCTCTTCGAGGACTACGAGTGGGGCGACGCGGGGCAGCCGATCTTCCGCTCCAACATCCGCCACAACCTGGCGCGGGGCGCCGCGATGCACGGCAACGCGCCGCCGATGCCCCGCTTCTTCGCCACCAGCTACGCCGTCTTCATGGACAAGGCGGAGCTGAACTACGCGGTGGCCCGCTCCATCTTCGAGTTCCTCGCCGATCGCGGGAAGCTCGCCGCGTGGTACCGCGCCTACACCGAGGGCTTCGAGCGCGACCCCACCGGCGCGAAGGCGATGGAGGAGGTCTTCGGCCGGCCGATCGCGGAGATCGACAAGGAGTGGCGGCGCTGGGTGGCGTCGCGCGGCACGATCAAGGATTCCGTGTCGCCGGAGGATCCCATCATGGGCGTCCAGGCGGAGAACTCCAACGACGGCGTGAAGATCACGCGCGTGCTGCGCCGGACCCCCGCCGCCAACGCAGGGCTGCGCATCGGCGACGTGATCGTGCGCATCGGCGGCGAGGAGGTGCGATCCCTCGAGGAGCTGGTGATCGTCCTCGGCCGACAGCCGCGCGGCCGTCCCATCGAACTCGGCTATCGGCGCAAGGGGGAGTACCGCACCGCCACCCTCACGGAGAGCACCGCGCGGCCAGCGCTCTCGCCGTAGCGGCGGCGGCGTGTACCATGCCCGACCCGCCCGCCGGAGGACCGGCACGGCGGGACCGCCCGGCGTCCCCGCGGCGGCGAGAAGGTCCGATCGATGCAAGTCAACATCACCGCCAAGCACATGGAGCTGACCGCTCCCATCGAAACCTACATCCGCAAGAAGGTGGAGCGCATCACGCGCCACTTCGACCGGGTGCAGCAGGTCACCGTGGTCGTGGAGAAGGAGCCTCGGCACGGATTCCACGTCGAGCTCATCTCGGACATCGAGGGGCACGACGACTTCATCGCCAACTGCCGGCACGAGGATCTCTACGCCGCCGTGGATCTGGTGGTGGACCGGGGGGTCCGCCAGCTCACCGACCACAAGGAGCGGATCCGCAACCATCACCACCCGGAGGCGTGACGCGATGAAGCTCACCTCCATCGTGGTCCGCAACGCCATCGTCCCCCGGCTCAAGTCCCATCGTCGCGACGACGCCATCGGCGAGCTGCTCGACGCCCTGGCGCAGGCCGGCGCCATCGAGGGGACGAAGCGCGAGGAGTTCCACAAGGCGGTCGTGAAGCGCGAGAAGCGCGGCTCCACGGGCATCGGCCACGGCGTGGCGGTGCCGCATGTGAAGGCCGCGGGGATGCCCTCCGTGATCGTCGCCGTCGGACTGAGCGATCGCGGCGTGGAGTTCAACGCCCTCGACCGTCAGCCGGTGCACGCCATCTTCCTCCTCGTCTCCCCCGAGGAACGGCCGGAGGAGCACATCGCCGCCATGGAGACCATCGTGGGAAGTCTGGGCAAGGACCAGTTCCGTCGCTTCCTGCGTCAGGCGAAGGGCGTCGAGGAGGTGGTGGCGCTCCTGGAAGAGGCCGACGCGGAACGATCGGCCTCCTGAGCGCGTGACGGCGTGCTCACGGCGCGAGTGGTCATCTCGAACACGCTCGGTCTGCATGCGCGGCCGGCGATGACCTTCGTGGAGACGGCCTCGCGCTTCGGCTCCGCCATCACGGTGCGGCGCGCGGACTCCGAGGAGCGCGTGGACGGCAAGAGCATCATGCAGATGCTGCTGCTCGCGGGCACCTGCGGCACGGAGCTGGAGATCTCCGCCGACGGCGCCGACGAGACGGAGGCGCTCGCGGGGCTCGTGGCCCTCGTCCAGCGCCGCTTCGACGAGGAGTGAACCATGGCCTCCGCCCCCGAACGGATCTCCATCGTCGGCGACGGGCAGATGGGGCTCGTCATGGCGTGGATGCTGGCGGAGCGCGGCGTGCCGAGCGTGCTCTGGAGTCCCTTCGAGCGCGACGCGGAGGCCCTGCGGCGGGATCGCCGCTCCCCGCGGCTGCCCGAGGTGACGCTGCCGCCGGCGGTGGAGGTGACGGGCGACGCCGCGCACGCCCTCGACGGCTGCACGATCGCGGTGAACGCCATTCCCACGCAGTTCATCGCCCCCGCGTGGAGCCGGCTCTCCGGCCGCCTGCCCGCGAACGCCCTGCTTGTCAGCGTGGCCAAGGGATTCGAACGCGGCACCCATCGGCTGCCGTCGGCCATCCTGCGCGACGCCGTGGGTCGCGGCGGCGGCGAGCCCTCGATCGTGGTGCTCACCGGGCCCACCATCGCCGCGGAACTGGCGCGGCGCCTTCCCGCCACCATGCTCGCCGCCAGCGCCGACGGCGCCTCGGCGCGGCGCGTGCAGTCCACCTTCGCGGCCCCGTGGCTGCGCATCTACACGCACGACGATCCGGTGGGCGCGGAGGTGGCCGGGGCGCTCAAGAACGTGATCGCCATCGCCGCCGGGATCATCGACGGCCTCGACCTGGGGTTCAACGCCAAGAGCGCGCTGCTGGCGCGCGGGCTGGTGGAGATGGTGCGCCTCGGCGTGGCGCTCGGGGGGCGCGCGGAGACCTTCTTCGGCATCGCCGGCGTGGGCGACCTGGCGACGACCTGCTTCAGCCCCGAGGGTCGCAATCGATCCTGCGGCGAGGCGCTCGGGCGCGGGGCCACGCTCGAGCAGCACCTGGCGTCGACGCGTTCCGTGGTGGAGGGCGTGGAGACGGCGCGGAGCGTGGCCCAGTTCGGCCGGGAACGCGGCATCGACCTCCCCATCATGGACGCCGTGAGCCGCATCCTCTTCGACGGCCTGCCGGTGGCCGACGCCATCCGCGGTCTGATGTCGCGGGAACTGAAGGAAGAGCGGATCGGCTGAGTCCGCCGCACTCGTGAGCACCGACGCCCATGTGATGAGCTGCATGGAGGTCTGGGGCGGCAACCACGCCGTCGACCAGGGGGTGATCATGCCCGGCCTGGATCTCTGGGTGCGGAGCGAGCCGGTGGAAGGCCATGCCCAGGGCGGCGACGTGCACTCGGTCTCCTCCTGCGGCACCGGGCGCATCTCGCGCATGGTGCTCGCGGACGTGAGCGGTCACGGCGAGACGGCGGGCGACCTGGCGCGGAGCCTGCGGACCCTCATGCGCCGATTCGTGAACTTCGTCGATCAGACGCGCTTCGTGAGCGCCCTCAACAACGCCCTCGTCGACGACGCCTCGGGCCGCTTCGCCACCTCGATCGCCATGACCTTCTTCGCGCCGAGCCGGCGCCTCGATGTGTGCAACGCCGGCCATCCGCGACCGCTCCTGCGCCGGGCCCGCACGGGGCGCTGGTCGGTGCTGGCGCCCGCCGCGGCCGCGCGCCCGGCGCCCCGGCACGCGGCGGCGCGCGACGCCGGCACCGCGACCGACGGCCCCTCCTCCCGCGCGCCCCGGAACCTCCCGCTCGGCGTCCTGGAGCCGACGGAGTACGCGCAGTTCGGGCTGCGCCTGGAGGTGGGCGACCTGGTGCTGGCCTACACCGACGCGCTCCTGGAATCGCGCGGGACCGACGGGACGATGCTGGGCGAGGAGGGATTGCTGCGGCTCGTCGAGTCGATCGACGCGTCGAAGCCGGAGCGCTTCATCTCCGCGCTGGTCAGGGCGCTGCAGGACCGCTGTGGAGACAGGCCTCCCGACGACGACCTCACCGTCCTGCTCCTGCGCCACAACGGGCTCGCGTCCCGCGCCAGTCGCGCCGCCAGTTTCGCGGCCACGCTCCGGTTCCTGGGCGTGGCGCTGCGATCGCTGGTTCCCGTGGGCGACCGCCCCCCCATCCCGTGGCCGGAGTTCAACCGCGTGAACGTGCTCGGCGCCCTCAGCCGACGCGTCGCGGAGTCCTGGGACGGCCCCACCGGCGCCGCGAGGCTGGACGATCTCGACGCGGCGCCGCCGAACCCTCGCTGACGCCGGGTCGTAGGCCCTTCGACCGTCCGCCGCCCGGCTGCTACGCTTCGCGGCGTTCATTTCGCATCGCGCCTCCCGAGACGCGTCCCATGAGCAACGCCAGCGCCTCCTCCGGCACCCCCTCCGGCCCCTCCTCCGCCGCGCGTCGCCGCGCCCTGGATCCAGGCGCCGACGGCGGCCGCAAGCTGGAGCGACAGCTCTTCCTGGCGCTCGTGGGCGGGATGCTGCTCCTCTCGGCGTGGGCGGCCACGCTCATCGGCATCGATCGGCAGGTGGCGGACATTCCCGCCGCCATCGGCGCGATCATCCTCTTCGTCCCGCTCGCCTGGGGCGCCATCCGCGAGTTCATGGCGGGGCGGCCCTCCAGCGACACGCTCGCGTCGCTCGCGGTCTTCGCGGCGCTGATGAGCAACCTCTTCCTCGCCGCCGGGTTCCTCGCCTTCTTCCTCTGGCTGGCGGAGCTCGTGCTCAGCCGCACGGCCTGGGGCGCACAGCGGGCCATCCGCGAGCTCGTCGAATTGACGCCGGACACGGCGCGCCTGGTGGACGCCGACGGGCGCGAGCGCGAGGTGAGCCTGGCGGAGATCCGCGTCGGCCAGATCGTCCGCGTGCGGCCCGGCGAGAACCTCCCCGTCGACGGCAAGGTGGCGGCGGGAAGCTCGGACATCAATCAGGCGTCGCTCACCGGCGAGGCCGTTCCCATCGAGGTGGAGCCCGGCTCCGATGTGTACGCCGGCACCAGCAACCTCACCGGGCAGATCGACATCCGCGTCACCGCCGTGGCCGGCGAGACCACGATCGGCAAGGTGGAGCAGCTCATCCGCGAGGCGGAGAGCACGCGCGGCAAGCGGCAGGAACTCATCGAGCGCCTGGCGAGCTACTACGTCCCGGTGGTGCTGATGGTGGCGGGGCTCGTCTGGTTCTTCGCCAGCCGCAGCGACAACGCGGCGGTGAAGTCGGCCGCCGCCGAGCGCGCCATCACCGTGCTGGTGGTCACCTGCCCCGGGGCGCTCCTCATCGCCTACCCCACCGCCATGGTGGCCGCGTTCGCGGCCGCGGCGCGGCTGGGCATCATGATCAAGACCACGCGCGTGCTGGAGTCCGCCGCGAACGTCGACACCGTGGTGATGGACAAGACGGGCACGCTCACCACCGGTCGATTCAGCGTGAGCCGCCTCGCGCCGGCGGAAGGCGTGGATCCCGCGTCGCTCCTCCAGTCGGCGGCCGACGCGGAGCAGAGCTCGAACCATCCCCTGGCGCGGAGCATCATGGACACCGCCTCCAAGGCGCGGCTCCGTCCCGAATCGCTGCGCAGCGTGGAGGAACTCCACGGTCGCGGCGTCGTGGCCAGGACCGACGGCGGCAGCACCATCCATGCCGGGCGCCTGGAGTGGCTCCTCCAGGTGAATGCGTCCATCGAGTCCGCGCTGCCGGCCGTGGAGCCGCAGATCGAGGGGATGTCGGGCGTCCACGTGATGCGCGACGGTCGCTACCTGGGCGCGGTGGGCCTGGAGGACAAGCTGCGCCGTCACGCCGTGGAGGTGGTGACCAAGCTGCGCGATCTCGGCGTGCGCCGCGTGGCCATCTTCACGGGCGATCGGCTGAGCGTGGCCAAGCGCGTGGGACAGGCCGTGGGCGTGGACGCCATCGAGGCCGAGTGCCTTCCCGAGGAGAAGCACGAGGAGCTCAAGTACCTCATCCGCCGCGGACACCGGACGCTGGTGGTGGGCGACGGCATCAACGACGGTCCGATCCTGGCCAGCGCCGATGTCGGCGTGGCCATGGGCCTCTCGGGCTCCGACATCGCCACCAACTCGGCGGGCGTGGCCCTGATGAACGACGACCTGCGCCATGTGCCGTTCCTGCTGGAGCTGGCGCGGCGCACCCGCCTGATCATCGGGCAGAACATCGGAGCCAGCCTGCTGCTGGCGATCGTCGGCCTGGCCCTCGCCGCCACCGGCAACATCAACATCTGGGCGACGCCGTTCTTCTACGCGGTGAGCTATGTCTTCGTCATCGCCAACAGCCTCCGGCTGGTGCGCTTCGGCGAGGACTTCATCGGCACCGAGGAGGCGCGCCGCGCCGCGGAGGCGCTGGCGGCGAGCAAGCCGGCGCGGCAGCTTCGGCCGCGCGGCGGCGCTCCGGGTTCCGACGGCGGCGCCGTGGCCGCCACCGCCTGAGGCGCGGCGATGGCCAACGAGGCCCGATTCACCGGGTTGGCCGCGGCCTATGTCCGCGGCCGTCCCGACTACCCGCGCGCCGTGTTCGAGTCGATGGTGGAGGGGCTGGCGCGGCCGCTGCGAGCCCTCGATGTCGGCTGCGGCACGGGGATCTCCACGCGGGGGCTCCAGCCGTTCGTCGACCAGGTGACCGGGCTCGATCCCAATCGCGAGATGCTCGAGGCGGCGCGCCGCGCGTCGGCGGGCGCCGCGGCGTCCGCCGGGCGCACGAACGGCGCCGAGGTCGCCCGGACGGAGACGAATCCGCCGCGCGACGGGCGGCCGATCCAGTGGGTCTGCGCGCCCGCCGAGCGGACCGGGCTCGCCGACGGCGCCTTCGGGCTGGTCCTGGCGGCGCAGGCCTTCCACTGGTTCGATCCCTCGCGGGCGCTGGAGGAGTTCCACCGGCTGCTGGCGCCCGGGGG
>CAZSVT010000024.1:0-6114 GCA_964610365.1 uncultured Isosphaeraceae bacterium | reverse complement strand
CGGCGCTGCTCTGGAATCTTCGGGACGACCGCCACGCCGCCACCCGCGCCTACTCCGCGATCACGGTGCCGGAAGCGACGCGACACCTGGACGCCACCACCCTCGCCGCGCGGCGGGACACCGGCGCACCGCTGGCCACGAGTCCGCGCTTCTGCGCGTACCGGCGCCTGGAATTCGCGAACGAGCAGCGCCTCGACCTGCCGGGGCTTCTCGATCGCGCCGGCAGCGCGAGCTACTACCCGAAGGGCGGGCCGGAGCGAGCCGCGGCCGACGCCAGGCTGCGCGATCTCTTCGCCGCGGAGAGCCGCGACGGCATGATCTCGCTGCACTACCGCGTGGAGCTGCACCTCGCCGAGCGCCGGTGAGCGGACAATGGGGCGATGCGCCCCCTGTCCACCATCGTCCTGCTCTTCGTCGCCAACACCTTCATGACCTACGCGTGGTACGGCCACCTGCGTGATCTCAAGGACCGGCCGCTCCTCGTGGCCATCCTGGTGAGCTGGGGGGTGGCCCTGGTGGAGTACTGCTTCCAAGTGCCGGCGAATCGCCTCGGATGGGCCAACGGGCACGGACCCTTCACGCTCGGTCAGCTCAAGGTGATCCAGGAGGTGATCACCATGACCGTCTTCGCGGCGTTCGCCGTGGGGTACATGAAGCAGCAGCTCTCCCTCAACTATCTGTGGGCGAGCCTCTGCCTGGTGGCGGCCGCGTTCTTCATCCTCCGGGACGGGCCGCCGGCGCCGCTTCCGGCGCCTGGACCGGCGCAGCCGACGGCGCCTCCGGCGCCGTGACCGGCGCCGCGGCGGGCGGTGCCGCTGGCGCAGCCGGCGCCGCGGCCGTCGTCGCGCCAGCCGGTCGCCGCGACGGGAAGTCGCGTGCATCGTCCACGGCGTCGATCAGGCGCTGCGCCTCCTCCGGCGAGATCCCGCGCGACCCGATGCGCACCGGCATCTGCCGGGCGATGCTCGTGCGCAGTTCCGGCACATAGACCACGCGCCCGTCGATCATGAAGGCGATGGGACGCTCCAGGTGACCCAGCGTGGCGGCGTCCAGCCTGATGCGCGAGCCCGCCCGGAGATTGAGCAGCAGGAAGTCGTCCCTCCCCTGCCGCCGGATGAAGGCGCTGGAGAAGTCTCCGAGATCGACGATGGGCTGCGGCGCGATCCATACCGACGAGCCGTCACGGGCGCGGGCCTCCAGGTAGCCGTCGGTCGGTTCGTACTCGGCGAGCCGCACCTCCACCACCGGCGGCGGACCCTCCAGCCGCGGCGAGGATCGGCAACCCTGCGGCGCCGCCGCGGCCAGCGCCAGGCCCGCGGCCGCCGCGAGCGCCGAGCGGTGCGGAGCCGCGCGCATCAGGCGATGGTGACCTCGGAATCGAGGTAGACGTCCTGGATGGCGTTGAGCAGCTTGACGCCCTCGGCCATGGGGCGCTGGAAGGCCTTGCGGCCCGAGATCAGCCCCATGCCGCCGGCGCGCTTGTTGATCACCGCGGTCTTCACCGCGTCGGCGAGATCATTGGCGCCGGCGCTGGCGCCGCCGGAGTTGATGAGGCCCGCGCGGCCGCAGTAGCAGTTGAGCACCTGGTAGCGCGTCAGGTCGATGGGGTGATCGGTGCTGAGATCCGTGTAGATCCGCTTGTCGAACTTGCCGTAGCTGGAGCCGCCCATGTTGAGGGCTTCGTAGCCGCCGTTCAGCTCCGGCTGCTTCTGCTTGATGATGTCGGCCTCGATCGTCACCCCGAGGTGGTTCGCCTGCCCCGTGAGGTCGGCGGAGACATGGAAATCCTTGCCGTCCTTCTTGAAGGCGTTGTTGCGGAGGTAGCACCAGAGGATGGTGGCCATGCCGAGCTCGTGCGCGTAATGGAACGCGTTGGCGATCTCCACGATCTGCCGATCCGCGTTGTCGGAGCCGAAGTAGATGGTGGCGCCCACCGCCGCGGCGCCGAGGTTCCACGCCTCCTCCACGGTGCCGAAGAGGATCTGGTCGAACTTGTTCGGCATCGTCAGCAGTTCGTTGTGGTTGATCTTGCAGATGAAGGGGATGCGGTGCGCGTACTTGCGGCTCACGCTGCCCAGGACGCCGAAGGTGGTGGCCACGGCATTGCAGCCGCCCTCCACCGCGAGCTTCACGATGTTCTCGCCATCGAAGTAGAGCGGGTTCTTGGCAAAGCTGGCGCCAGCGCTGTGCTCAATGCCCTGGTCCACCGGCAGGATGCTCAGGTAGCCGGTGCCGCCGAGCCGGCCGTGATCGAACATCGTCTGGAGGTTCCGCAGCACCTGCGGCGAGCGATCGGTCTGCATCCAGACCCGATCGATGAAATCGGGCCCGGGGAGCTGGAGCAGCTTGCGGTCGACCTTCGCCTTGTGGGCGAGCAGCTTCTCGGCGTCGGCTCCGAGGATCTCCGCGGTCTTGCTGGCGGCGGTGGCGGGCATTCGAAGTCTCCTGTGGGGCTGCGAATCGTACACGACGCGGTCGGCGCCGCGCCTCGTCGAGGCCGCGTGCGCCGTCGCCCCGCGCCTCGAGGCCGCTTCGCTCGGCGCCCTCAGGTCGCGGCGTCGATCCAGCCGCCGCCGAGCAGCGCCTCGCCGTCGTAGCAGACCACGGCCTGTCCCGGCGCGATCGCCTCGACGGGCTCGTCGAAGATCACTTCCAGGGTTCCCTCGCCCGTGGACCGCACGCGCGCCGGCGCCGGCGGTGCGTTCGAGCGCACCTTCGCCGTGCACGGGATCCAGTCGGCCGGCGGCTCGATCAGCCAGTTCGCGTCCCGGGCGCTGCATCGGCTCCGCAGGAGGCGCTCCCTCGGGCCCACGGTGATGGTGTTCGTCCGCGGGTCCTTGTCGATCACGTGCACGGGGCGACCCAGGGCCACGGGCACGCCGCGCCGCTGGCCGATGGTGAAGTGCTGGTGACCGCCGTGGGTGCCGATCTCGCGGCCCCCTTCGTCGAGGATCGTTCCGGCCCGGACGCGCTCCGGCGACCGTCGCGCCACGAGGGCCGCATAGTCCTGGTCGGGCACGAAGCAGATCTCCTGGGAATCGGGCTTCTCCGAGACGGGCAGGCCGAAGTCGCGGGCGAGCTGGCGCACGCGGCTCTTCGCGTGCTCGCCGATGGGCAGCAGCATCTCGTCCAGGCGATCGCGCGGCGTCCCGAAGAGGACGTAGCTCTGGTCCTTGCCGTGATCCACGCCGCGCAGGAGGCGCGTCCGTCCATCGGGCCCGCGCTCCAGGCGCGCGTAGTGGCCGCTCGCCACGAAGGCGGCGCCGAGATCCTTCGCCAGCGCATGCAGGCGCCCGAACTTGAGCCAGTCGTTGCAGCGCACGCACGGATTGGGCGTGCGCCCCGCGTTGTACTCGTCCACGAAGTAGTCGATCACGCGGCCGAAGTCGCGCTCGAAGTTGACCGCGTAGAACGGAATCCCCAGGTGCGCGGCCACCAGGCGCGCATCCGCGGCGTCGTTCACGCTGCAGCAGCCCTGCTTGCGGGTCGGCGGCACCTGCGCCAGCGGCGTGGCGCACGGGGCGTCATCGCGATCCTCCACGGAGCCGAGGCGCATGAAGCAGCCCACCACCTCGTATCCCTCCCGCTGGAGGAGCGCCGCCGCCACCGAGCTGTCCACGCCCCCGCTCATGGCGACGACCACCTTGGGCCGGCTCATGGCCGGACTCCCGGAGCGGGCCGGCGCGCGGGCCGGCGCGCGGGCCGGCGCGCGGGCCGGCATGCGGCACGGCGCACGGGCCGGCGCCCATCCACGGCGATGTCTCGGAGGCTCCGCATCACGGCGGAGCGATGGTAGCCGCCGGTTCCGGCGTCGGCGGCGCAACACCCATCCGGAAGGTCAGGCGGCGGAACTCTTCGCTCCGGCGCTGCGTCTCCGGCGGCAGCGTCCGGGCGAGATACCAGGCGAATCGCTCCGTCTCACGCTGGCGCTGCGTGAAGCTCGCCCGCGCGTCCGTGCCCCGGTCCGCCACCCGTTGCCTGAACGCGGCGAGAGACTCGACCTTCGGGACGGGCTCGCTCCATCGCTCCACGGCGGGGCGAGCGCCGCGATCGATCGCCGCCGCCAGCGCCGACTCCGCCGCGTCGATCCTCGCCACCGCGTTCATGCCGCGCTCGAGATCCGCGTCCTCCGCCGCGGCGCGCCGCAGCTCGTCCGCCAGGCGCGAGCCGAGCACCGACGGTTCGTGGAGCGTCGGGAATCGAAGGGTCCCCAGCGCCCGCGCAAGGCGCGACGTCTCCTCGGGCGTCAGCAGGTCGTCCAGCGCCGCCAGCGACGCCCGCTCCGCCCGGCGCCAGCGGGCGAAGAGCTCCAGGAGCGGCGCCTGCGTGGCCAGCTCCTTGAGGGGACACTCGCGCGGCAGCGCGAAGGTCCGTTCATCGGCGGAGAGCCGCACGAAGGAGGCCATCAGGGCCCGCTCCCGGTCGATGATCGGCGTGAACTCGGCGAGCGTGGGTGCGAGCGCGCGGATCACCTCGGCCTCCCGCGCCGAACCGAGTCGCGCACGGACGACGGCCTCCACCGGGTCGACGCGCGCACCGCCGAAGGGCTCCTCCACTCCCACGGCGATCCGCCGGCTGATGTCCCAGTACGAGATCGTCCGCGCCGTCTCCGCGCGCCGCTGGAACTCGAGGGCGTCGACGCGCCAGCGCTCGCGCTCCGGCAGGAGCGAACGCATCGACTGGAAGAGCCGGGCGTCGACCTCGTTCGCGGCCGCCTCGAGCGGCTCGATCGCTCCCTTGACGCGCTCGCGCCAGGCCACGAGCCCCTCCGGTTCCGGCTCGTCGAGCCTCACCGACGAGAAGGTGCGCGGCCCGTTCGTCTCGCCCGGCCGCGGCTCGCCCGCGATCGTGGCCCATGGCCGCACGCGTTCATCCCAGGCGCGGCGGTGCTCCTCCACCAGGCGTTCGATCTCGCGCGCCATCGCCGCATCCGCGCCGAGCCGCCGGATCCACTCCTCGACATCGCCGTGATCCAGGGTGCGGCGCCCGTGCCAGTCCACGCGGATCCCGTCGGGACGATCCGCGGCGCCCGCGCTCTCGATCGGATCGGGGCGACCGGTGATGAGCTGCTCCTCCGCGCTCAGCTCGGCCATCTCGTCCGCCGCCGGATGCGGGATCGGCTCGGCCTTCGAGTCGGCGATCCACGGCATCTCGAGCGCCCGGGCGAGCCGCGCCCGGAACGGCCTCGAGAGCTCCTCGAGCTCCGGATGGCTCTCGGCGTACGGACTGAACGGGCGCAGGCGCTCCTCGACCGGCACCGATCCCGGCTTCGCGAGCGATTCGAGGGCCGCGAGCGCCACCTGCTCCTTGAACGCATCCTCGGCCTCGATCCATTCGCGCAGGATGCGATGCGCCTCGGCGCGCCGCGCCCCCGTCACGCCCGACTGCGACAGCACGCGACGCGCCGTCCAGAGCGCGAGCGGCATGGACGGAGGCTCGGCGCCCCACGCCGACGGCTCGAGGAATCCTCCGAAGTGGAAGCATCGCTCCCAGAAGAGGCGACGCAGCCGCTTCGCCTGCTCGACGGGAATGGCGCGCGCCGCCGCCTCCACCGGTTCGCGCTGCGCCAGGATCGCCGCCGCGCAGGCCTCGGGCGGCGCCTGCCGCAGGTTCCAGAATTCGCTCAGCGGATCGGTGACGCGGAACGAGGGATCGTCCCGCAGCGCCTCCTGCTGAAGGCGCGTCTGCCGATTCCAGTAGGCCTGCAGGGTCGGCATCGCCTCCTCGAAGCTCGCTCCGGCGATGCCCACGCGCTCACCGAACTCCGCCATGCGCCGCCGATGCTCGACGGTGCCGTCGAGCAGCTCCCGAGCCGTGCGCTCGCGCCGCGGCGCACTCGCGAAAAGGGTGTCCCGAACCGCGGGGAGCTCGCGAAGCTCCGGCGGCAGGTCGTCGATCAGCCGGCCGGCATCGGGCACGCTGGCATGGAAGGTGATGGCGAAGTTGCCGCAGACATCGGTCATCCATCGGGCCCGAAGCTCCTGCCGCACCGCGTCGGTCCGGGCGCGCTCCTCCTCCGAGGCGCCTTCGAAGGCGCACAGGACGAGTCGATCGATCGCCTCGGCATGACGGGCGAGCGACCGCCGCATCACCGCGCTCGCCCGGCGCACCGAT
>CAZSVT010000023.1:14903-20476 GCA_964610365.1 uncultured Isosphaeraceae bacterium | reverse complement strand
CCGACCGGAGAGCGGCGAAGCGCGCCCGAGTGTTTGAGCCGAAGAGGGCTGCCGGAGCCGACGCGCCGGCTGCGCACTCGCGGCCGCGGCTCGGGCTGCCGGAGCCGACCCGCCGCTCCATCGATGAGATCGCCGGTCGAGTCAGCCCTTCGCCGCGGAGGCGCCGAGCGCCCGCTCCACGGCGGCCAGCCGAGCCTTCTCTGCGTCGGTCAGGGATGGTCCGAACCGCAGCGTGATCTCGTCGGCCAGCGGACGCGCCTCGCGCGGCGAGATGGGCACCATCGATTCCAGCAGGGAGATCCAGGTGGTCGCGCGGGCCTCGATGGTGGCGGCGAGGTCGTACTCGCCTTCGAGGATCGCGGCGCGGAAGTGCCGCGGCCGCAGGACGCCCGAGGTGTCGATGCCGCCGGAGGAGAAGAGGAGCAGGGCGCCGCGGCCGTCGCCCTCGTCGAGGAGGAGATCCGCGAGTCGGCCGACGATCTCGATGCGCATCGTCGCATCCAGGCCGTTCGCGCTCGGCGCCAGCGCGGCCCGAAGCCCCGCCTCCCGCACGCGCGGGTCGACGAACGCGAGCGCCTTGAGCCGCTCGTCGACCGCGAGGAGATCCTTCGGCGGAAGCGCCGTCACCACGCGCTCCATCGCCGCGTTCCATTGTCCGGCCTGATCGGCCCGGGGCGGCAGGTCCATGAGCGCCGCGGCCACCGCCTGCGAGGCGGGTTGATCGGCGATGGCCTGGACCGCCACGCCGTAGACCGCCGGATCCGCCGCCGCCCGCTCCGTGACCGCGCGCCGCCGGCCGGCGCGCCGCAGTCCTTCAGCGGCGCCCACGCGGATCGCCTCGTCGCGATCGGCGAGGAGTTTCGTCACCGCGTCGCGGTCGGATTCCGTGCCCGCCACCGCCAGGAGCCGGACCAGTTCGGGGGTCGCCTTCTGCACCACGCCGTCGCGCACGCGCTGGACCAGGTCGCCCTCCCAGCCGCCGGGCGCGAGGCCGGCGTCGCTGATGCGATTCACCGCCATCGCCGCCACATCCGCCAGCGCCGGATCCGAGAGGCGCGCCGACGCCGGCCCGTACGCGGCCGCGATCGGACGCAGGGCCAGCACCCGCAGCATCGCCTCCGCGGCGCCCGGGTCGCTCTCCGCGGGGAGGATCTCCGCCAGGCGCTCGGGAAGCCGCGGGGCGGCGAGATCGTCCAGCAGCCGCACGGCGCGCGTGCGGATCGCCGGGACCTTGTCCGTGAGACGGTCCATCACGCGGGCGGTGATCGCGTCGGAGGGGCGCTCGCCGTTTCGAAGGAGCCGCTCCACCTGGCCGATCCCCATGATGCGGACTTCGGGGAGCTCATCGTCCAGGAGCAGCAGGATGCGATCGGCGCGCTCCGCGGGCGCCAGCGTGGGCAGCAGGTCCAGGAAGGACTGCCGCAGCCTCGCCGCCAGCTTCGCGCTCCGTTCCACTTCGGCGTCGAACTGCTTCTGCTGCTGCGCCAGCTGCTCCTTGAGCGCCGCGATGGTGAGCTCCTGCGTCGGCGCCGCCCGGCGCGCCGCCCACCACTGGCGCCACGCTTCGGGACTCGCGCCGAGCCGCTGACCGGTGGCGCGCTCCAGCGCATCGCATCCCTCGCGGATCACCTCGGGCGGCTCGCGGCGCCGCTCGTCCAGCAGCACCATCAGGTCGGGCACCGAGTCGCGGCCGCGGAACTGACCCAGGGCGTAGATCGCGCCGAGCCGCTCCGCCGCCGGACGCGCCGGATCGAGCGCCATCCGGGCCACCTGTTCCGCGGCAGGATCTCCCTCCCGCGCCAGGAGCCGCGCCAGGCGCGGATGGAGTTCGCGCGGCGACGAGGCGAGCGCCGCCAGCAGCGCGTCGAGCATGGGCGGTCGTTGCTTCGCCTCCTCGTCGAGGGCGGAAGTGATCGCTTCGATCTGTCCCGGGTCCCCCGATCGCAGCGCCTCGTCCACGATGCGGCGCGAATCCGACGAGCCGCGCGCGACGATCCGCTGCGCCGCACCCAGGCGCACCTCCGGCGCGTTGGATGGGTTCTGGAGGATCGACCGCAGCCACTGGAGGTCGGGATCGATCTCCGCGCCCGGCCTCGGCGGACCCACCACGGCGGGCAGATCCTCGGGGGCTTCGGCGGGCGGTGGAGCGCCGTTCTGACCGGCGAAGAGTGCGCCCGTGCCCGCCAGGGCCAGCAGGATGGCCGGGGCCGCGCCGCGAGCGCGGGCCGACCGGGTGCCGGGCCTTCGCGTGATCGGGACTTCCTGCATTCGCCTTCGCGATGGTAGCGGCTAGCATCTCCTCGCGATGTCCGGCAAGGAGTGGCAAGGCGAGTGGCACGAGGCGGAGGAGCACGCCGACCGCGCGCACGAACTCTTCGAGCGGGGTCGGTTCCCCGAGGCCGAGGCGGAGCTCCGCAAGGCGCTCGCGGTGGATCCCGACCGCGGTGAATGGCAGTTCAACCTGGGTCTGACGCTGGAGGCGGCGGGTCGCGACGAGGAGGCGCTGTCGAGCTTCCGGCGGGCCATCGAGCTGGAGCCGGGGACGCCCGAGCCCTACCTCGCCGCCGGCGCCTGCGCCAATCGACTCGGCCGCCACGACGAGGCGATCGCGCTGCTGGAGTCGGCGGTCCGCATCGATCCCGACAACGAGCTGGCCTACTCGCAGCGGATCGACGCCCTCACCAGCCTCGGCCGCCATGACGACGCCGAGACCGTCTACTTCATCGCCCAGCAGCGCTTCGACGAGATGCCGCGCTGCCTGGCGGCGATGGGCGAATCCCTCTTCGCCCGCGGACTGCACGAACGCGCCGCCTGGTGCCTGCGCGAGGCGATCCGCCAGGACCCCAGCCTGCCGCGGGCCCGGGCGCGCCTGGCCGCGGTGGTGGCCGCGGCGGGGCAGCCGCAGAAGGCCGTGCAGCTCCTCCTCCAGGAACTGCGCGAGGATCCCGGCAACGTGGAGACCATCCTCGACTTCGGCGCGATCCTGGTGGAACTCAACCGGCTGCCCGAGGCCGCGGAGAAGTTCTCGCGCGCCGTCGAACTGGAGCCCGCGAATCCCATGGCCCACTGGTCGCTCGGCGATCTCGCCCTGCGCACCGGCCGTCCCGACCAGGCGGTGGTCGAGTTCGAACTGGTGCAGCGCCTGGACCCGGAGTTCCCCTCGATCAATCTGGAGCTCGCGGAAGGCCACCTGAGGCTGGGCGACATCAACTCGGCGCGGAGTCGCCTCCGAGCGCACCTCGCCGTGGACGATGCCCCGATCGAGACGCCGGAGGCCGCGGTCCGGCTCGGCGGACTCCTCGTGGACGCGGGGCTCTTCGCCGAGGCGGCGATGGTGCTGCGCGACGCCACCGCACGGCATGCGGATCAGTCGATCCTCTGGCGCCAGCTCGCCTTCGCCCGCTTCCGCGCCGGCGATCTCGCCGGCGGCTCGGAGGCGTCGAAGCGCCTCGTCGAGCTGGAGCCCGACAGTCCCGAGGCGGTCCACAACCTGGCGCTCGCGGCGCTGGAGGCCGGAGCGGTGGCCGAGGCGATGGAGTGGGTGCAGCGCGGCCTGCGACGCTGGCCGCACGACTCCGGCTTCCGTCACCTGCGCACGCGCGCGTGGCTGACCGCGGCGGCCCGGCGTCTCGGGGCCGTCGCCACGCGACTCCGCGTCGCGGCGCGACGGGCGCGCCGCTCCGTCACCCGACTCTTCCACTGACCGCGCGCCCGCGACGGCGCCGGCGGCGATCACTCGTCCGCGGGCGGCTCCTGCGGCTCGGGGGGTTCGTGCAGCGCGCCGTGGAGCCAGCCGCGCTTCCAGAAGATCGCCACCAGCACGAGCGCCACGCTCGCCATCACCCCCAGGGCGAAGAAGTAGCCGTAGCGCCAGTCGAGCTCCGGCATGTTCCAGGGGTGGGTGTCGTCGTGGACGAAGTTCATCCCGTAGATCCCGGCCACGAGATTGAGCGGCAGGAAGATGGCCGAGACCACGGTGAGCACGCGCAGTCGGCTGGAGTCGATCGCATCGCGGGCGGCCACCGCCGCGGCATGGCTCGCCCGCAGCTGGTCGACCAGGCGCTCCGACAGTCGCAGCACATGACTGACGTGCCGCTCGATCTGCCGCAGGTCGGCGGCGATGGCGGCGAACGGACCCTCGCCCCCCAGCGCCGCCACGATCGTGTCGAGCATGAACTGCTGGTCGTTGAGCTGGAACGACGCGTGCAGCACGCGCCGCATCAGGGCCTCGATCGCCCGCGTGCCGACGGCGAGGGGATCCAGGTGGACGCGCGTGGTGAGCGTCTCCGTCTCGCGGCGCAGCCGTTCCATGAGCGTCACCGACTGGAGCACGACCTCGTCCACCACGTGGGCCGCCACCTTGGCCAGGTCCACGCTGCTGCGCGTGGCCAGCGAGCCGACGCGGTCGATGGCGTCGGTCCAGTCGAGATCGCAGTGCCGCGGAAGGGTGAGCAGCAGGTCGGCGCGGCTCACGAAGCTCACGTAGGGGTGCGGATCGAGATCCACGTCCACCACCACGGGGAACTCCGCGAGCAGGACGCCCCCCACGATGCTGACGCGATTGGAGCGACGGTCGTCGAGGACGATCTCGCGCTGGCGCGGATCGATGTCGCAGCGGTCGAGCAGGCGCTCCAGCTCCTCCGGCGTCGCGTTGGAGACATCGATCCAGACCGGCGTGCCCGATCGCTCCAGCGACTCGACGGTCGCGTCGACCGGCACGGGACCCCTTCGATCCCGCAACTCCCAGGCCGCGGTCTTCATCGACGCGAATCGTAGTCGACGCGCCGCGCGCGCCGGCCGACCCCGGTTCGATCGCCGATCAGAGGGAGGCGTTCGTGTACGGCAGCAGGGCCATGAAGCGCGCCCGCTTGATGGCCTGGGCCACGGCCTTCTGCTCGCGGGCGGTCAGGTCGAGCCGCTTGCGCGAGTAGATCTTGCCGTTGGGGGTCATCATGCGGCGCAGCTCGTCCACCGACTTGTAGTCGACCCAGAGTCGACCGTCGGCGCCGATGCGCTTCTCGAGCTGCGGAGGAGGTGCCTGGAACTGGCTCATGGTTGGATCCGGCGGAAGCGTCCGTCGAAGCGCCCTGGGGCGCTCCCATCGCGGTCACCGGCAGGGCCGGGGCCCCCGACCGATTCGGGGGCGATGGGGCGGCCAGTATAGCGAAGGCCCGACCTCACGCCACGGTGGGGAGCCATGCGGCAAGGAGCTCCACCACCGCTTCGACATCCCGCTTGTCCACCATCTCGGTCACGGTGTGGATGTACCGCGTCCCCGGCCCGATGGCGATGCACCGCGCGCCGCGGCCGGCCCGCTGGACCGCGCCGGCATCCTGTCCGCCGCGCGGCAGGACCGCCCGCTGGTGCGGGATCCGGTGGCGACGGGCCACGGCGCAGACCTCCTCCACCAGCCGGTGGTCGGAGATCATCGACGAGTCCTGGATCATGACGGCGGCGCCGGCCCCCTGCTGCGTCACGCGCTGCGTCTCGGGAACGCCCGGCGTGTCGCAGGCGAGGTTCACGTCCAGCCCCACGCCGATGTCGGCGCCGACGGTGTTGGCCGCCACGCCCGC
>CAZSVT010000023.1:0-14893 GCA_964610365.1 uncultured Isosphaeraceae bacterium | reverse complement strand
TCGCTTCGCCAGGAGGCGCATCGCCTCGATGGCCACGAAGCAGGCGACGCGGTTGTCGATGGCCTTGGAGACGAACTTGCGCTCCGTCTCGAAGCACGGCTCGTGCGGAACGACGAAGTCGCCGATGCGCACCATCCGCTTCACCTCGGCGGCGTCCAGGCCCAGGTCGACGAAGAATTCCTCCACGCCCGGGACCTTCGATCGCTCCGCCTCCGTGGAGATGTGGATCGGCTTGCCGCCGGGATTCAGCACCCCCGGGAGGTCGCCGCCGGTGGTGACCACGGTGACGCGGCGGCTGAAGAGGTTGCGCGGATCGAATCCGCCGGCGGGATTGAGCCAGAGCATGCCCTGGTCGTCCACGTGGCGGACATAGAAGCCGATCTCGTCCATGTGGGCCGCCAGGAGCACGCGCGTGGGCGCGTCGCCGCCGCGTCCCTTCCGGGTGCGCGCGGCGCCCGTGCGTCCGCGCGGCCCGGCGCGGCGCGTGCAGATGAGCGAACCGAGTCGATCCTCCTCCACCGTGTCGAAGAGACCCTTGATCTCCGCCAGGACGAGCGAGCGGACCCGCTCCTCCCGACCGGCGATTCCTGGCGTCTCGCAGAGTCTCCGAAGCAGCTCGTAGCGCATCCGTCCGATGGTACTCGGAGGTCGTCTACCATGCGTCGATGCCGCGTCGCTCGCCCTTCGAGGAACTCCACGAGGCGTTCGTGAGCGCGGAGAACGCACGCCGCGCCGGCGCCGTGGCGGGCGCGTCCCGACCGGCGGCGACGGAGCCGGGGAGCGCCGCCGCGGCCACGGCGGCCCGCCGCGCCGAGGTGGAATGGATTCCCTTCGGGCCCGATCTTCCCGCCGGCGCCGCGGCCGGCGCCGACGCGTCGTGCCGCATCGTGGCCGGTTTCGGCGCGGTGGAGGCGGAGTACGCGGCGATCCGGCGCGGCGCAGCCATGCGCGACGCGGCCGAGCGCTCCACGCTGCGCGTGCGCGGCCGCGACCGCCTGGACTTCCTCCAGCGCATGCTGACGCAGGATCTCGCTCCGCTGGCGCGCCCCGGTTGCCGCGAGTCGTTCTGGCTCAATCGCAAGGGGCGCATCGACGCCGATCTCCTGGTGGTCGAGACGGGCGACCAGGTCATCCTCGACCTCGACGTGCACGCGGCGGATCCCGCCCGCGAATCGCTCGGGCGCTTCCTCTTCGCCGAGGACGCCGCGATCGACGATGCGACCGGCGACGTCGCGCGCATCTCCCTGCACGGGCCCGGCGCCGGCGCGGCGCTGGAGCGCGCCGGACTCGGCGCTCTCTCGGCGCTGCCCGAAGGCGGCGCCGGCGCGGTGGACGGCGTGGTCGCGGCGAGGCGCGACCAGTGCGGGGCGCCGGGCTACGAGCTCTTCGTGCCCGTCGCCGCCGCGCAGGACGCCTGGCGCGCCCTTGCGGCCGCCGCCCGTCCCATTGGGTGGGACGCCTACAACATCGCCCGGATCGAGGGCGGCACGCCGCTCTTCCGCGTCGACTTCGGCCCTGAGAGCCTTCCCCACGAGACCGGCGTGGTGGCCGCGCGCGTGAGCTTCCGCAAGGGCTGCTACCTGGGGCAGGAGATCGTGGCGCGCATGGAGTCGCTCGGCGCGCCCAAGCAGGTGGTGGTCGGCTTCCGCTGCCGCGGCCCCTCGCTGCCCGTGGCCGGCGCCGCCATCGGGCGGCCGGGCGAGGCGCTCTCCACGCCCGTGGGCGCCGTCACCAGCAGCACCGCGTCGCCGATGCTGGGTGGCGCGGGCATCGGCTTCGCCACGGTGCGCAGCGCCGTCGCCGATGCCGGCCGGCGCCTCGTCGCCCACGCGGACGGCGCGGAGATCGAACTCGAGGTCGCGGGCCCGCCGCGCGCCTTCCTCGTCCCGGCGCCGGAGCGGCCATGACCCCGGAGATCCTCCTGCTGATCGGAGGCGGCGTGGCCACGCTGGCCATGGCGTCCTTCGTGGGGTACCTGATCGTCACCGCCCGGCGCGAGCATGCGGAGGAGCTGCGCCGCGAAGCGGAGGCGCGCCGGCAGCGCGCGGAGGACGGGCCGGCGCCTTCCACCGGGGACGAGCTCTCCGAGGAGGCGTCCGAGCCGTGAGCCAGGGCTGGCCCCATCCGCGCACCGTGCGCATCACCGAGGTCGGTCCGCGGGACGGTCTCCAGAACGAGCCGCGTCCCGTGCCCACCGCGGAGAAGATCCGCTTCGTGGACGCGCTCTCCGCCGCGGGTTGCGCGGAGATCGAGGTGTCGAGCTTCGTGAGTCCCCGGTGGGTGCCGCAGCTCGGCGACGCCGCCGAGGTCTTCGCCGGCATCCGTCGGCGGCCCGGCTGCGTCTACTCGGCGCTGGTGCCCAATCGCGAGGGGCTGGAGCGGGCGCTCGCCGCCAGGGTGGACAAGGTGGCCGTCTTCACCGCCGCCAGCGAGACCTTCTCGAAGCGCAACACGAACGCCACCATCGCCGAGTCGCTCGAGCGGATCCGCGCGGTGGTGGACGGCGCCCGCGCGGCCGGGCTGCCGGTGCGCGGGTACGTGAGCTGCGTGGTGCGCTGCCCCTACGAGGGTCCCGTCCCCGGCGCGTCGGTGCGCCGCGTCGCATCCGCGCTGCGCGCCATGGGGGTCGGGGAGATCGATCTCGGCGACACCATCGGCGTGGCCGTCCCCGACGACATCGATCGACTCTTCGCGGCCCTGGAGGGCGAGCTCGCCCCCGCCGACGCGGTGCTCCACCTGCACGACACGCGCCGCACCGCCCTGGCGTGCGCGCTTCGGGCGCTGCAGCTGGGCGTGACGCGGTTCGATTCGAGCGCCGGCGGACTCGGCGGCTGTCCCTTCGCGCCGGGGGCGCGGGGCAACCTGGCCACCGAGGAGCTCTGCTACATGCTCTCGGGCTGCGGCATCGACAGCGGCGTCGACGGCTCGGCGCTCGCCGAGGCGGCGGCCAGCGTGAAGCGCACGATCGGCGCCGGCAGCGGCTCGTAGACGCCGCCGCGCCGCCGCAATCCGCGCAGCTCCACGGCCTCGCCGTCCAGCCGCACGGCGCAAGGCCTGGCGGGGAACTCGAAGTGGCCGGTGTTGAGGACCACGCGCCCGTCGACGCGCCACGCGCCCGGGCGATGCGAGTGACCGCAGACCACCGCCTGCGCCTGCGGGAAGTGGCGCCGGGAGAAGGCGGCGGCCAGTCGCGGGAATCGACGCCAGTAGCGGATCACCTGCGCCACCGCCACGGGCCGCATGCAGAGCGCCAGCGCGCTCGCATGGCGCCGGGCGAGTTCCGGATCCGCCCACTCGCACGCGGCGGCGGCCCGGGCCGCGGCGACGCAGGCCTCCAGCGAATCCCGCTCCGTCGGCGGCATCTCCCGCAGCACCTTCGCCACGGCTTCGTGCGCCGACCGGGCCCACGGCGCCCACGGCGCGACGCAGGGCTCGAAGACATCGCCGTGCGTCACCAGCACGCGGCCCGACGCCAGCAGCAGATGCTTGCGCTCCGCGATGCCCAGATCATGGTTCCCCTCGATGAGCTCGAGCTCGATGGACCGCCGCAGGCACTCGCCGCGAAGTCGATCGAGTTCGCGCCGCGCCGTCTCCTTCGCGCCCGGGAGATGGATCTCGGCCGAGTCGCCGTTGAGCACCAGGCGCGCCGTGCCCTCGAGCAGCGGCAGGAGCGCCAGCGCATGGCACGGACCCTTGCCCAGGTGCAGATCGGAGAGGATCAGCGTGCTCCGCCGTTCGCTCATGCCGGCTCCGGACCCGGCGCGGGATTCCCGAAGAGCATCGAGAGCTCCGACGGCGTGATGGTGGCGGAGGCGGGGAGGTCCTCGACGGCGCGCCGGACCTCCACCCAGGGTGCGAAGCGGTGCAGGGCGCGGAGGAGCGCCGGATCGGCTTCGCCGCGACACTCGATCACGAGGCCGGGCGCGGAGCCGCCTCCCCGCCGGCGACGCTCCGCCTCCAGGACCATGGCGAAGACCACCCGCGCGTCGTCGGACTCCCACGACGAGGCGCCGCCGCGCACGCGGTAGCGGCGCCCGCACGCTGCGCCGAGATGTCCGTCGGGGGCGCTCATCGCCGGTTCATGATTTCGATCCGGCCGCGGGGCCCGCGACCATCGTGCCGCGCAGGAGGAGCGGCTCCGCCTGCTCCAGCCGCACGCGAACGATCGTCCCGGGGGCCGGCGCGGGAGCGGCGCCGGGCGGAATGGAGATCGACACGATGAGATCGCCCATGGTGCGACCGGTGCAGCGCGCCGCGGTCCTGCTCCCGGCGCTCGGGGCGCCGCCGCGCGGCGCCACCGCGGCGCCGAACATCGACAGCGAGACGCGGCGCTCCCCGCCGGCGCCGTCGGCCGAGGCCCCCGCCGCCACCATCTGCGGCGCCTCGTCGTCGCCGCCCTCGATGGCGCCGACCGCGTCCGCGCCGCGGCTCGCCGGGTCGGCGTCGAGTCGCTCCACCAGGACTTCCACCGTGCGTCCCACCCACCAGTCGTGGACGCGCCGGCTGGTGAGCGCCTGCAGCGCCAGCATCTCGTTGTTGCGGAGCTTCTTCTCCTCCAGCGGCACATCGTCGGCGAAGCGGTCGATGGCCACCGTGCCCGGTCGCGGCGAGTACTTGAAGATGAAGTTGTTCTTGAACGGGAGCGTGCGGACCAGCTCCAGCGACGCCTCGAAGTCCGCGCGCGTCTCCGTGGGGAAGCCCACGATGAAGTCGCCCGCGAGCGTGGCGTTGGGAACGCGCGCCATGAGCCGCTCCACGAAGGCGCGGTACTCCGCCACGGTGTAGCCGCGGTTCATCAGCTTCAGGATGCGATCCGACCCCGACTGCACCGGCGCGTGCACGTAGGGGCAGAGCCGCGGGCGCGACGCGAGCATCTCCAGGACGTCGTCGCCGAAGTCGCGCGGGTAGCTGGTGACGAAGCGGAGCCGGCGCAGGCCGGGCACCTCGTCGTGGATCCGCGCCAGCAGCCGCGCGAAGGTGGTGGTCTCCGGACCCGGCGCCGCGCCGCTCCGGAACGCGGCCAGGCCCGGTCCCACCTGCGGCTGCTCGCGCCCGTCGGCGTCGAGCGTGGCCCCGTGCGTGTAGCGGTAGTGATTGACCGTCTGTCCCAGGAGCGTGATCTCCACCACGCCCGCGTCCACCAGTCGCCGGCACTCCTCCACGATGTGATCCGGCGGTCGATGGACCTCCGCGCCGCGCGTGTTCGGGACGACGCAGTAGGTGCAGAACTTGTTGCAGCCGCGCGTGATCCGCACATAGGCCGACCACGCGGCGCCCTCCCGTGCATCGGGATCGAAGGCCCGACCCAGGTCCAGGAGCTCCAGGTCGTCGGCCGCCGCCGCCAGGACGGTGCTGCGTCGGCTTCGATCGCCGGCCAGCGCCACGCGATCCTCGGGGGCCGCGCGCCCGCTCCGGAACGCGTTGTCGATGAGGAGCGGCAGACGATCGAGCTCCCCCGGGCCGCACATCAGGTCCACCTGCGGATAGCGGCGCAGGAGATCCGGACCGTCCCGCTCCGCCATGCACCCCAGGACGCCCAGGACCACCCGCTCCCCCCGTCGCTTCCGCTGTCCGATGAGTCCCAGCCGGCTGTACGCCTTGCTCTCGGCGTGCTCGCGGACCGAGCAGGTGTTGAAGAGGACCACCTCGGCCTCGCGCCAGTCGCCCACGAACCGGTGGCCCAGGGCGCGGAGCTGCGACCGGACGAGCTCGCTGTCGAGCTCGTTCATCTGGCATCCGAAGGTCTCGAGGAAGACGGTGGCCATGGCATCCGCGGCCGGCGACCGCGACGGGAACGGGCAGTGTAGGGAGGGCGATGCCCCCGATCGCAATTCTGCGCCGGGGGATCCCCGCCGGTCGATGATCCACCCGTGCTTCGCCCCGGCCACCTCATCATGCTCATCGCCGCCTGCCTCCTGGTCCTGGGGGTGGTCATGGTCCATTCCGCGTCGATGGACCTGAGCGGCGCCACCACCTTGCGGGGCGTGCTGCTCAGTCGACCCGCGGCGCTGGCGGTGGGCGCCTTCCTCTGCATGCTGATCGGGGCGTGCGTCCCGGTGGAGCGGCTGGCGGATGGCCGCGGCTGGCGGAGCGCCTCGTTCTGGATCCTGGTGGCGTCGGTGATCCTCCTGGCCGCGGTCCACCTGCCGGGCATCGGCCGCGAAGCCAACGGAGCGCGACGCTGGATCCAGCTCGGGCCGATCGGCTTCCAGCCGAGCGAGATCGTCAAATGGGGTCTGCCGATCGTGATCGCCGCGTACGCGGTGGCCCACGCTCCCCGCATGCGCGAGTTCCTGCGCGGATTCGCGGCACCGCTCTCGCTGGTGGCTCTCTTCTGCGCCACGATCGCCGTGAGCGACCTGGGGACCGCGGTCCTCATCATGCTCGTCGCCGTCGCGATGCTCCTGGCCGCCGGCGCGCGGCTGGCGTATCCGCTGGTCGTCGCGCCCCTCCTCGGCGCCGCGGCCGCGCTGATGGTGGCGGTGAGCCCGTATCGACGCAACCGAATCCTGGCCTACCTGGATCCCTTCCAGGACCAGGCGGGCATCGGCTACCACATCATCCAGTCGATGGCCGCGATCAACGGCGGCGAACTCGCCGGTCGCGGCCTCGGCAACAGCGTGCAGAAGTTCGGGTACCTGCCCGAGTCCAACACCGACTTCATCTTCGCCATCATCTGCGAGGAGCTGGGCGTGGTGGGCGCTGCGGTGGTGATCCTCCTGTACCTCGGCCTGATCCTGGCCGGGCTCGCGGTCATCCGCCGCTCGGCGCTCGCGATTCCCGGCGCCGTCTTCTCGCGACTGCTCGCCTTCGGCATCCTCATGACCACGGCCCTCCAGGCGGCCATCAACCTCTCCGTGGTGACCGGGCTCGCGCCGACGAAGGGCATCGCCCTGCCGCTCGTCTCCCACGGCGGCACCGGATGGCTCCTCACGGCGTTCTCGCTGGGCCTGCTGGTCTCGATCGATCGGGCCAGCGCCGCCGCCGAGGAGCGCGCGTCGACCGTGGACGGCACGGACGGCGATGCGGCGCTCGACCATTCCCGCGCCGCGGGCGCCGACGGCGCCGTCGCGGGCGTCTAGGAGCACCCGGTGGACGCCGACGCGTCGGCCGGCCGCACCATCGTCTTCGCGGGAGGGGGCTCCGGTGGTCACCTATCGCCGGGTCTCGCCGTGGCGGAGGCGCTCTCCGCGATGGACGGCGAGTGCACCAGCCTCTTCCTCTGCTCCGATCGATCCGTCGACGCGGAGATGCTGCGCGAGGCCGGCGTCCGCTACGCGCCCGTCCCAGCGCGAGCCGGGAAATCGATCCGCGCCCTGCTGGCCGCCATCCGCGCCCGGCGCGAGAGCCGGCGCCTGCTCCGCGAACGACGCGCGGCGGTGGTGCTTTCGCTGGGCGGCTTCGTCGCCCTGCCGGTGGCCGCGGCCGCCCGATCGCTGGGCATTCCGGTGGTGGTGCTGAACCTCGACGCAGTCATCGGCGGCGCCAATCGCTTCATCGCCCGCTTCGCCACGCTGCTTCTCTCGGCGGTCCCGACGGAGTCGATCTCCATTCCCGCCGACCGCATCGTCGGCCTTCCCCTTCGCCGGGCCGCGCTCGCGCCGGGTCCGGCGGCCGAGTGCCGCGGCGCGCTCGGGCTCGATCCATCGCGCGACACGCTGCTGGTGACCGGTGCCTCGCAGGGATCCAATGCCCTCAACGACGCGGTCCCGGCGATCCTCGCCGCTTCGCCGCGAATCGGCGAGTCGTGGCAGGTCCTTCACCTCGCGGGCGGAGGCGACACTGCCCGGCTGGATCCCATCCGGGCGCGCTACCGAGATGCGGGCATCCGGGCCCGCGTCGACGGGTTCGTGCACGGGATGGGCCTGGCGTGGGGCGCCGCCACGCTCGCCGTCACTCGGGGCGGCGCCAACTCGGTGGCGGAGGCGGAGGCGAACGCGGTCCCCACCATCATCGTCCCCTTTCCGCATCACCGCGATCAGCATCAGCGACTCAACGCCCGTCACCTGGTGGAGTGCGGCGCCGCGCGACTCGCCCGCGATCCGAGCCTGCCCGACGGCGTCGATCCGCCGCTCGCCGAGGTGCTGCCGTCGACGCTCGCGGATCGCGAGTTCATCTCCACCGCCTGTTCCGCGATGCAGCATCGTCGCCGCCCCGACGCCGCCAAGCTGGTCGCCGAACGGCTCGTCGAACTGGCGCGGGTCCGCGACTGACCCGTCCCGAGGCGGAGGCCCTCGCTTCGACCCACCTCCGCGGCTAGGATCTCCGCGTCGTCGGATTCGGCCCTTCACCGGCCGGTCCGACGGAAGGCCAATCGGATCCCTCGGCGCCATCGTCGAAGACCGCACGGTTTCGCGAGTCGACCAAGCGGATGTTCATGGAGAGAGAACCAGACGGCGGGCGGCCCGCCCGATGGAGTCGACCGCCCCAGCGTGGGGCGACCGACCGATAAGAAGGAAACGCGAAGGATTCGTTCGGCCGTCGATCCTTCGAGCCCGATTCGAGTTCACGCTCCTCAACCGTGTCGCGTCGTCAGGGGGTGCTCGACGACCGACGAATGGGTGCCCGATCCGGCGCCGCACCCGGTCCCCCGCCCTCCTGACAGGAATCGCCCCAGATGACACTCCTCTGTTCGCCGACGATGCTCGCCCTGGCCCTGCTCGCCGCACCCTCCGGGGACCCGCCGGTTCCGGCGGGCCTCACCGGGTGGTCGATCCAGACGCTCTCGATCCCCGCATCGCTCGAGCCCACCATCCAGTTCACGGTCGACCTCGGCGGCCAGCCGTACGAAGTCACGATCCATCGCCACACCTGCCGCTCGGATGACTTCATGGTCCTCATCGACGAGGGCCAGGGTGCCCTCACCGAGGCGGAGGCGCCCGAGCCTCGCACCTATCGCGGCGCCGTGACCGGCGTTCCCGATGCGCTCGTCGCCGGCTCCCTCCTGGAGGACGGTTTCTCCGGCATGGTGCGTCTTCCGGACGGCACCACCTGGTGCATCGAGCCGGTGGTCCGGCTCTCGCCCGTCGCGGGCGACGATCCGCGCTACGCCGTCTACTCCAGCCTCCAGGTCATTCCCACCGACCACACCTGCGGCGTGACGCAGGAGATCGGCCACGGCAACCATGGTCCGGGGGAGATGGAGGGCGGGCTCGCCGGCGGCAATCCCAACTACGCGGAGATCGCCTTCGAGGCCGACTACGAGTTCTATCAGAAGAACGGCTCGAACCTCACCACCACGATCAACGACATCGAACTGGTGATGAACAACGTCGACGAGATCTACGACCGCGACGCGAACATCTCCTACGAGTTCACGACCATCGTCGTGCGCACCTCCTCGAGCGACCCCTACACGGAGACCACGATCGGTGATCGCCTCTGCGAGTTCCGAAACACCTGGAACTCCTCTCCGGAGAGCTCCATCCAGCGCGATGTGGCCCACATGTTCTCCGGCTACAACTACGGCGGGGGCACCATCGGCATCGCCTGGCTCGGCGTCGTCTGCAACCAGACGGGAAACGATTGCGGCACCGGCAGCGGCAACATGGCCTACGGCATCGTGGAGAGCAAGTACAGCGGCTTCCTGTACCTCCGCATCAGCCTGAGCAGCCATGAGCTCGGCCACAACTGGGAAGCCACGCACTGCGATGCGCAGGGGAACGCCAACTGCCACATCATGTGCTCCTCGAACAACGGCTGCGGCGGCGTGGGCGGCTCCAACCTCAAGTTCGACCAGCTCGCGATCGACCAGATGACGAGCTTCAAGAACTCGGTGGCCTGCGAGCCCGCCGTGGCGAGCCCCCTCTCGCTTCCGTTCCTGGAGACCTTCCCGATCACCACGCTCAACTCCACGCACTGGATCTGGAACAAGGGCGGTTCCATCACCACCGCCGGCACGAACGAGCCCAGCGCGCCGAACTCGCTGGCCCTCGACTCCGGCGGCTCGAACGAGTACCAGGACGACCAGATCCGCAGCAACAGGATGCTGCTCGCCGGACAGAACGGCGTGGTCTTCTCCTACAACACGCAGCACAAGGGCGTGGAGGCGGGGAAGACGCTGAAGGTGGACTACTTCAACTCCTCCATGAAGTGGACCAACCTCAACATCATCACCTCCGACGGCGTGGACCAGACCACCTTCACCCACTGGGACCACCAGCTTCCCGCCAATGCGATGCACGACCAGTTCCGGATCCGCTTCACCACCGACGGCGACAGCGGCACCGATGACTGGTACCTCGATGACATCTCGGTGGCGGTGGGCGTGCTCTGCCCCGCGGACTTCAACGACGACGGACAGGTCAACGGCGCCGACCTCGGCACGCTGCTGGGACAATGGGGTGCCTGCCCGGGCTGCACGGCCGACCTCAACGACGACGGCAACGTGGACGGCGCCGACCTCGGCACGATGCTCGGCGCGTGGGGCCCGTGTCCCTGACCGATCCTTCCGCACGACGACCGACGGGTGAACCCGCGGCGCCCTCCAAGGGCGCCGCGGTTCGCCGTCGTTGGCTCATGATCGGCCTCGTCGTGGTCGGCCTGGGGTTGCTCCTCACCGCCCAGCTCCTGGAGTGGACCTCCGCATGGGCGTCCCGGTCGCTCTCGGATCGCGTGGAGTCGCTGGTGCTGACGCTCCTGGACGAGGCGCCGGAGACGGATCGGCGGGGACTGTTCATCGTCGATGCGGCGGGAAGGCCCAGCGCGGCGGAACTGGATCGCTTCGCGGCGGCGCTCACCGAGCGATTCGGGAGGGCGAAGAGCGTCGGCATCGTCAGCATCAGCTCGCGATCGTCGAACATGGAGATGATCGCCGCGGCCACTCTTCGCTTCGGGAACGAGGAGGCGCTCGCCACCATCCGTCTGCAGGTGGTCCCCGGATCGATGCACGAGCTCGCGCTCCTCGGCGTGCAGGTGCTGGACCGCACGCGAGGCGACCTCACCGTGGGTGACATGGACGGCGAGTCCCGGCCCGTGGAGGCGCCGGCGGCCGTGCCGGAGGACGCAGGCCCATGAGCACCGCGACGCCGCACGAAGGTCCCGAGGCGGCGTCGCCGCCGGCGCTGCCCCCTCCGCTGAGCCGGCTGGCGCTAGTGGCGCTGGGGCTCAACATCCCCTGCTTCCTGCCGCCCTTCACGCTCCTCTCGGCCCTGCTGGGCGCCGCGGCATGGATCCACATCGCCCGGCGGCCCCGTCAGCTCCGAGGCGCGCCGATCGCCGCCGCCGCGGTGGTGATCGGGACCGCGCTCACCATCGTGGGCTGCGCCATCTGGTGGCCGGCGGCGCGGCTGATGGTCGTGGGACCGCAGGACGCCATCGCCGCCGCCATCGCCGGGGACCATGACGGCGTTCGAAGCGCCTTCGCCGGCGCCGGCGCCGAGTCCGGAGACGACGAGATCGCCGACTTCGCCGCCACGCTCACCCATCGGTTCGGGCCGTTCATCCGATCGCGACGAGCCGATCTGGACCAGCCCATCGTGCAGCGCGGCGAGACCTGGACCGTGCCGTACCGGCTCGAGTTCGAGCGCGAGGCCGTGGTCGCCGAGGTGGACATCACGGTCCGTGATCCGCGCACCGGCCGATCGACGCTCCGGATCTCCTCCATCCGCGTCCCCCTGGGTGACGATCTGCACCTGCGACTGCCGCGAGGATCCCCTACGCTGTCGCCGCCATGACCGCGGGTCCCGCCATCGAGGTCGTCAACCTGGTCCGGAAGTTCGGGAGCCAGACGGTGCTCGACGGCGTCAACCTCGCGATTGCGCCCGGCGAGA
This sequence comes from uncultured Isosphaeraceae bacterium, assembly GCA_964610365.1. Taxonomy (GTDB): domain Bacteria; phylum Planctomycetota; class Phycisphaerae; order Phycisphaerales; family SM1A02; genus VGXK01. The sequence continues at coordinate 3,122 of CAZSVT010000023.1, read as the reverse complement.
CGGTGGTGATCATGGGCGGGTCGGGCTGCGGCAAGAGCACGCTGCTGCGCCACCTCATCGGCTCGCTGCGTCCCACCTCGGGTTCCATCAGGCTCCTCGGCCAGGACCTGGCGGAGCTGGACGAGCAGGCGCTGGACCGGATCCGGCTGAAGTTCGGCATCCTCTTCCAGTCCGGGGCGCTCTTCAACTCGATGAGCGTCTTCGAGAACGTGGCCCTTCCGCTCCGCGAGCACACGGAGCTGGACGACACCACCATCGAGATCATGACCAAGATCAAGCTGGAGCTGGTGGGGCTGCGCGAACACGGCAACAAGTACCCGGCGCAGATCTCCGGGGGCATGAAGAAGCGCGCCGGCCTCGCCCGCGCGCTGGCCATGGATCCGCAGATCCTCTTCTACGACGAGCCGAGCGCCGGCCTCGACCCGGTCACCAGCGCCGAGATCGATCAGCTCATCCTCGGCCTCACCCGGAAGCTCGGCGTCACGAGCGTGGTGGTGACCCACGAGATGGACTCGGCCTTCACCATCGCCGACCGCATGGCGATGCTCGACAAGGGCGTGATGCTCAAGGTCGGCACGCGCGAGGAGTTCGACGCCCTGCGGAAGCTCTCCGACGATGCGGCTTCGAAACTCTCCGAGCGCGATCGGCTCATCCGCCAGTTCCTGCGCGGCGACGCGAAGGGTCCGATCACCGAGCGCCGCGCCCTCACGAACTACGCCGATGACCTCCTGGGCGATGTCGTGCGTCCGAAGACGGCGGCCATCACCCCCAGTCGTTGAGCCCCTCCGGGCCCGCCAAAACGAGCGGATTCTGCGCGGTGACGGGGCGCACGACCCTCAGAATGGGGCCGCCGGGTCGCCGTGCGGCGAGCCGTTCGCAATCACGGAGAGAAGCATCATGTCCATGGTCGTGTCACCGTCGTCGCGCCGCGGCGCGCCGCTCGTCATCCTGGGAACCACCGCGATCGCCGCCCTCACCGGCTCCGCCGCCGGCCAGGTCATGGGCCCTGAGTTCGCCCGCAGCTACGAGATCCACGATCTCGGCAACCTCCCCTCGGTTCCAAGCGCCTACGGCGGGCTCATCATCGATCCGAACGACCCGTCGCGTCTCCTCCTGGCCGGTTCGGCCAACAACTCGACCGGCGCCGTCTACTCCGTCTGCCTCGAGCGCGACGGCAGCGGTCACATCATCGGCCTGAGCTGCGAGGCACCGGAGGTCCTCGCCTCGACGCCGTACATCGACGGTGGCCTCGACTTCGCCCCCAACGGCACGCTGATCTACACGACCTACAGCAACAACACGATGGGTCAGGTCCTCCCGGGGAGCAGCTCGCCCGGACTCATCCTCCCGCTCGCGGACTTCGGGGTGTGGCCGTCCACCGGCTCGCTCCGGGTCGTGCCCGCAGGATCCCCCGGAGCCGGACGCCTGAAGATCGTCTCGTATTCGGTGAGCCGCTGGTACGACGCCGAGCTCATCTCCGCCGGCGGCGGCTTTTGGACCCTGAGCGTGGACCCCGAGTTCGTCGTCGTCGCCGGCGGACCCGAGGGCATCGCGTACGTGCCGCCGGGCAGCGCGGAGTTCCCCAACCCGAGCGTGCTCATCTCCATGTACGGCCTCGCCCAGGTCCTCGCCTTCGAGGTCGACGCCCAGGGCGACCCGATGCCCGAGACCGTGCGGCTGTTCGTCACCGGTCTCAGCGGCGCCGAAGGGGCGGCCATCGACCCGGTGACCGGCGACTTCCTCTTCTCCAACTTCGGCTCCGGCGCCGACCGCGTCATTCGCGTCAGCGGCTTCGAGGAGCCCCCCTGCACCGCCGACTTCGATCACAGCGGAACGGTGGACGGCGACGATCTCGGCACGCTGCTGGGCTTCTGGGGCACCACCAGCGGAAGTCCCGCCGACCTCAACGGCGACGGCCTGGTGGACGGCGACGACCTCGGCACGCTGCTGGGCCAGTGGGGTCCCTGCCCCACCTGATCCGCGCCGCCCTCGCTTCGAACCCTCGGGGACCCCGGCGGCTCCGGCTGCCCTCTCCGCCGAGTTCACGGAGCTGACGCGGTGCCGGGCGCCGAGCCGCCGGAGTGGCTGTCCGGGGCGGGGAGGGCGGTCGGAGCCGCCGCGATGCCTGGGAAATGAAAAGGGCCCCGGCCGAAGCCGGGGCCCTTCACATTCGGTGCACCGCAGGGACGCGGTGCAGGCGTTCGTGACCGGACGGCCCCGAAGGACCGTCGGTCGATGGTCGTCAGACGATCACTTGTAGAAGTTGGTCGTCTCGAGCTTCTGAAGGGTCCGCGTGATCTCGGCGCTGCGGGTCTCGACCTGGAACTGCGCCTGGTCGGCCTTCACGGCCTTGATCACGATCGTGTAGGTCACCTCACCGCCCGGCGCAATCGTCGGGACATTCGGGAAGGAGATCTTGCGGCCGCTGGCGGTGCCGGCGCCGGTGGGACCGGTGGCCGAGACCATCTCCATGCTGTCGTCCGCGTCCATGTTGCACCAGAACTCGATGTTGGTCAGCGGAGCCGAGCCCTGGTTGGTGACCTTCATGGTGTAGGTGGTGGTCTTCCCGATCTCGATCGGATCCGGGTTGTCATAGCCGTTGAGCAGCATGCCCGGGATGCCCTTCACCACGGTCTTGGAGAGGTTCTTCACCGGATCCGCGCAGACGGCCACGGCGCTGGTGGTGCCCTCGTGATCGGCGATGCCGGTGGTGGCGTAGGTGACCTTGACCTGCTTCTTCTGCTTCGGCGCGAGATCGCCGAGGTTCCAGACCACGCGGTTGCCGGTGGCCACGCCGCCGTCGCTGGCGGAGACGAAGCGGCCGTTGGGGCCGATCACGTCCTCGATGACGGTGTTCTTGGCGATGCCGTCACCGACATTCTCGACCGTGATGTCGACTTCGACATCGCGGCCGAGGTACCGCAGCTCGGGCGAGATGCGGGTGATCTTGAGCTCGGGCTTCTTGACGATCGTGGTGACCGTGGTGGTCTCGGCGGCGAGGGCGCCTTCGCCCGACGCCGTCGTCTTGTGGATGTGCTGGCCGGTCTTCTGCGGCTTGGCGACCACCTGGAAGGCCTTCTTCTGGCCGGGGGCGAGGTCGCCTGCGACGAACTCGCTGATGT
>CAZSVT010000022.1:0-20528 GCA_964610365.1 uncultured Isosphaeraceae bacterium | reverse complement strand
TGCGTGCGTTCGACGGCCCGCTCATCGCTTCACTCCGACACCGTTGCGGAAGAGGGCCGAGATCGACATGTCGTGATGGATGCGATGCACCGCCTCGCCCAGGAGCGGCGCCACGGTGAGCGTGACGAGCTTGGGGCCGAGCGAGGCGAGGCGATCGCCGATGGGAATGGTGTCGGTGACGACCACCGAACCGATGGGTCCGCTGCGCAGGCGCTCCAGGGCCATGCCCACCATGAGGGCGTGGGTGCAGGCCACGTGCACCGAGACGGCGCCGTGATCCATGACCACCCGCGCCGCCTCGCAGACCGTTCCGGCGGTGGAGATCATGTCGTCGAACATGAGGACCGTGCAGCCCTCGACCTCGCCGATGAGTCCCTTGATCACCACCTGCGATCCGCTCTTGCGCCGCTTGTCGATGATGGCCAGGTCGACGCCGAGGGTGTCCGCGTACATGTTGGCCACCTTCGCGTTGCCCACGTCGGGCGACACCACCACGCACTTGCCGAAGCGGTCGCGGTGGTTGATGAAGTAGTCGGAGAGCACGGGCGCCGCCGCCATGTGGTCCACGGGGAGGTCGAAGAAGCCCTGGATCTGGGCGGCGTGCAGGTCCATGCAGAGCACCCGATGGGCGCCGGCGGCGGTGATGAGGTTGGCCACCAGCTTCGCGGTGATCGGCACGCGCCCCTCGTCCTTGCGGTCCTGCCGCGCGTAGCCGAAGTAGGGGATGACCACCGTGATGCGCTTGGCGCTGGCGCGGCGCAGGCAGTCGATGAAGATGAGGAGCTCCATCAGGCTGTCGTTCACCGGCTCGCAGGTGGACTGGACCACGAAGCAATCGCGACCCCGGACGTCCTCGTCGAGCTTGACGAGCAGTTCGCCGTCCGGGAAGCGCTTCGTCTCGGCGGCGCCGAGCGGGAGCTCCAGGTGATCGCACATCGCCTTGCCCAGCGCCTGGCCCTGCGTGCCGGCGAAGATCTTGAGCGTGTTGCGGTCGGCGGCGCTCATCGGCGGGTCTCCGTTCGAGCGGCGGGGGACGACGCGGCCGGCGCGCCTCCGTGGGCGGCGGACCGGCCTGCGCGGGCGAGCCGCGCGCGGAGCAGGCCGTCCACCTCGGCGAGTTGCGCCGGCGTGTTGATGCTCAGCACATCCTCCGGTGGCACGGCGTCTACCACCGACACCACCAGTCCGCGACGGCGCAGGAGCGAGAAGACATCCGTGAGGTAGTACTCGCGCGCGGCGTTCGTGTTCTCCACCTGCGCCAGGCAGTCGAAGAGCAGGACGGTGTCGAAGAGGTAGTAGCTGGGGTTCACTTCGCGGACGGCGCGGATCTCGGGCGTGGCGTCGCGCTCCTCCACGATGCGCTCCAGGCCGCCGTCCGCGGCGCGAAGCACGCGGCCGTAGCCCGACGGATCGGGGATGACGCTGGTGGCCAGCGTGGCCGCCGCGCGTCGATCGCGGTGCGAGGCGAGCAGCGTCCGCAGCGTCTCGGCGCGGATGAGGGGACCGTCGCCGGCGAGCACGAAGGTCTCGCGACCGAGGCGGCCCTGCTCGAAGAGCCGGCGCGCCTGGTCGACGGCATGGCCCGTTCCGAGCTGCGGCGACTGGAGCACGAACTCGATGTCGTGCCAGGGGCGCGAGCCCGCGGCGGCGGCGCTGCCGTCGCGCATCGCGGTGCGGACGCTGTGCTCCACGATCTCCGCGCCGTGGCCCACCACGAGCACGATCGGCGCCGCGCCGGCCTCGGTGGCCGCGTCGATCACCCAGTGCAGCATGGGGCGACCCATCACCGGGTGCATGACCTTGGGGAGATCGCTGTTCATGCGCGTGCCCTTCCCCGCGGCCATGATCACGGCCGAGGGAGCGGGAGCGCCGCGTTGGTTCGGTGGAGAGGTCATGCGTGATGGGGCGAGCGGCCGCCGATTGGCCCGCCTGGATTCGAACCAGGACTCTGAGAACCAAAATCTCGTGTGCTACCGTTACACCACGGGCCAGCGCTGGCGACCGAGCGACGGGGGCGCAATGAGCGTGCGGACGACCTGGGAGCGGACGAGGTCCCTCGATGGCGCCCGGCGCGATCCTATGAGAGGAGCGTGGCGGGACGCGAGCCCTGTTCTGCGCGGAACAGGGACCGTCCCTGCCGCGGCGAAGCCTCCCGAGGCGAGAGCACCGATCAGCCGCGATCCGGTGCCCCATGCGGCGCCGGACGTTCGTGCGAGGGATTCGGGAGGCCCGCCATCCGTCACTCGATCGATCCGTCACCGACGGCCCCATTCCGGGGAGGGACGGTGATGGTAGTCGAAGCCCGGGGGATGGAGCAACCGCGAGGTAGCCTCCTCGGCACGGTTCCCCGTGGCGTTCGGAGTGCACGAGCGATGACGCTGCCCAAACGGCTTCCTCCGGTCGCTGCGTTCGTCGTCGGTGCGGCGCTCTTCGCCGCGCTCTCCGCGGGGACGCCGCTCCTGGCGTCGTGGCTGGACGCGCAAGGGCCGGTGGCCCGGCAGATCATCCTGAAGGGCGCCATGGTGGCGGTCTCCGCGGCGCTGATCCTCCTGATCGCCCGTCCGCGGCGAGTGTGGGGCGCAGGCGCGCCGCGCACCTGGGTCTCCGGCGTGATCCTGCCCACCGTCGTCGGCACCCTGCTCGGCGGCGCCACCACCGCCGTCATCCTCCTCTGCCGTTTCGCCCCGATGGCCGGGATCCGCGAGATGGGCCTGCTGAACATGGTCGGGGTGATCTGGATCGGCTCGACCTTCGCGGAGGAACTCTTCACGCGCGGCCTCATCCAGGGATGGATGCAGCCCCGGGATGCGGGCGAGGCCGGGGGCGTTCCGGAGCGACCCGTCGAAGGCGGCGCCGGGGCGCGCATCCTGGCCAGTGGATGGCTCTTCGGTGCGATGCACCTGAGCCTCTTCGTGGTGGGCGGCAACGATGTTCGCACGGCCGCCACCATCGTCGTCGCGACGACGCTGCTCGGGCTCACCTGCGCATGGTCGCGTGAGCGGTGCGGCAGCCTGGCGGGACCGCTGCTCGCGCACTTCGCGTTCAATGTCGCCGGCGTCGTCGGCGGCGCCGTCGTGGTGATCGTGGGCCGGATGGCGGGGGTCGATCTGCTCCCGGCGTGATCGGCGCGTCGCTCAGCGGCCCTCGGCCTCGAGGGCGGCCCGCGCCTCGCCGAGCGCCGCCCGCTGCTTCGCGTCCACCGCGGGATATCGCAGCTCCATCGAGTCGAGGGCGTCGAGAATGGCCGCGCCGACGACGATGCGCGTGAACCACTTGTTGTCGGCGGGGACCACGTACCACGGCGCCCACTCGGTGGCCGTGCGCCGGATCGCGTCCTCGTACGCCTCCATGTACTCGTCCCAGTGGCCGCGCTCGCGCACGTCGCTCGCGGAGAACTTCCAGTGCTTCTCGGGATCGTCCAGGCGCTCCAGGAAGCGGCGGCGCTGCTCGTCCCGCGAGACATGGAGGAAGAACTTGCGGATCATGACGCCGTTGCGCGCCAGGTAGCGCTCGAAGTTGCGGATGTCGCGGCAGCGGTCGCGCCAGAGGCGCTTGCGAACGAACACCGGAGGCAGACGCTGCGCTTCCAGCAGGTGCGGGTGCACGCGGACCACCAGCACCTCCTCGTACCAGGATCGATTGAAGATCCCGATGCGGCCGCGCTCCGGCAGGTGCTTCTGGCAGCGCCAGAGGAAATCGTGGTCGAGCTCCTCGTGCGACGGAGCCTTGAACGACGCCACCTGGCAGCCCTGCGGGTTGACGCCGCTCATCACGTGCTTGATGACGCCGTCCTTCCCGGCCGCATCCATCGCCTGGAAGATGAGGAGGAGGGCCCAGGAGTTCTGGGCGTAGAGTTTCTCCTGCATCTCGGCGAGCATCTCGATGCCGTTGGCGAGCGCCTGCCGGGCGGTGGGCTTGTCCTCGGCGGTGAGCTCCCCGGTGTCGGAGGGGGAGACGTCCGCCAGCCGGAATGTTTCTCCGTCATCCACCCGGAAGGGGCGCGAGAGCGCCCGTGCGCGCTTCAGCGTTCCGCGGACGTCGATGTCATTGGCCACGGCGGTTCCTCCACGCGCCGATCGCACCTCCGGGCCCACCGACGCTCGGACGAAGTGTATGATCCTCCCCCTTCAAGTTCGCCGAGCGGTTTCGCGGCGACGACGAGGAGGCAGGATGGCCCGCTCCGATCTTCCACTCCCGCAACTGGAACTTCCCCGACTGCGCGGATTCGGTGAGACGACGCGCCAGGATTCGTGGTGGCTCCAGCCGATGGTGGTCCTGCTGGTGCTGGGGGCGTTCGTGGTCTACGCCACCTGGGCCGCGTTCCAGGGGAAGAACTACTTCTACGACGGCGGCGGCGCCCACTACCTCTCGCCGTTCTACTCGCCGCTCCTCTTCGGCCAGCCGAACGAGCCGCGGATCTTCGACGCCGTCAGTCCTTCGTGGTGGCCCGCGTGGCTTCCGTTCTCGCCGGCGCTCCTGATCCTGGGCGCACCGGTGGGCTTCCGGATGACCTGCTACTACTACCGCGGCGCCTACTACAAGGCCTTCTGGGGTGATCCGCCCAACTGCGGCGTGGGCGAGCCGGCCTTCCGCGGCACGCGCTACCGGGGCGAGCGCTGGCTGCCGCTGGTCCTCCAGAACGCCCACCGCTACTTCTTCTATCTCGCGGTGGTGTTCATCGGCATCCTGCTCTGGGACGGCCTCCGCGCCTTCTTCTTCCATACGGACCAGGGCACGCGCTTCGGCATCGGCGTCGGGTCGGTGGTGCTGCTGCTCAACGCCTGCTTCCTCGGCATGTACACCTTCGGCTGCCACTGTGCGCGGCACATCGCGGGCGGGCATGTCGACGAACCGTCGAAGGCCCCCGTGCGCCACGCGTGCTGGACCTGCGTGAGCGCCCTCAACCAGCGGCACATGCTCTGGGCGTGGATCAGCCTCGTCTGGGTGGGCTGGTCCGATGTGTACGTTCGCCTGCTCAGCGCCGGCGTCTTCACCGACTTCAGGGTGATCTTCTGATGGCTGCCCACGACTTCCAGACCCACGAGCACGACGTCCTCGTCATCGGCGCGGGCGGTGCCGGCCTGCGCGCGGCGATCGAGGCGGCGGCGGGAGGCGTCTCCGTGGGTCTCGTCTGCAAGTCGCTGCTCGGCAAGGCCCACACCGTGATGGCCGAGGGCGGCATGGCCGCGGCGCTGGCCAATGTGGATGACCGCGACAACTGGAAGGTGCACTTCGCCGACACGATGCGCGGCGGGCAGTACCTCAACAACCCGGTGATGGCGGAGATCCACGCCAAGGAAGCGCCGGCGCGGGTCCGCGAGCTGGAGGCCTGGGGCGCGCTCTTCGATCGCACGAAGGACGGGCGCATCCTCCAGCGGAACTTCGGCGGTCATCGCTATCCGCGGCTCGCCCATGTCGGCGACCGCACGGGGCTCGAGATGATCCGCACGCTCCAGGATCACGGCATCCACCAGGGGATGCAGATCTACATGGAGCACACCGTCACGGCGCTCCTCAAGGACGGCAACCGCATCGCCGGCGCCTTCGGCTACGACCGCGAGCGCGGCCGCTTCCGCGTCTTCCGGGCCAAGGCCGTGGTGCTCGCCACCGGCGGCATCGGCCGGGCGTTCAAGATCTCCAGCAACTCGTGGGAGTACACCGGCGACGGCCATGCGCTGGCCTACGACGCCGGCGCCGATCTCATGGACATGGAGTTCGTGCAGTTCCATCCCACCGGGATGGTCTGGCCGCCCTCCGTGCGCGGCATCCTCGTCACCGAGGGCGTGCGCGGCGAGGGCGGACGGCTGGTGAACAGCAAGGGCGAGCGCTTCATGTTCAACGACATCCCCGAGAACTACCGCAACCAGACGGCCAAGGACGCGGAGGAGGGATGGCGCTACGTCACCGGCGACAAGAACGCCATGCGCCCGCCGGAGCTCCTCACGCGCGACCACGTGGCCCGCTGCATCGTGCGGGAGATCAAGGCCGGGCGCGGCTCGCCGCACGGCGGCGTCTTCCTCGACATCGCGTGGATCAAGGAGAAGCTCTCCAACGCGCAGGAACACATCCGGAAGAAGCTGCCCAGCATGTACCACCAGTTCAAGGAGCTGGCGGGAGTGGACATCACGGCCGAACCCATGGAGGTGGGACCGACCGTGCACTACGTCATGGGCGGCGTGCGCGTGGACGGCGAGAGCCAGATGAGCACGGTGCCCGGTCTCTTCGCCGCCGGCGAGGTGGCCGCGGGTCTGCACGGCGCGAATCGGCTCGGTGGCAATTCGCTCTCGGATCTGCTCGTCTTCGGCAAGCGCGCCGGCGAGTACGCGGCGAAGTACGCGAAGCAGCAGGGGGCGCCGAAGGTGGACGCGGCGCAGGTGGACGGCGCCGCGAAGTCGGCGCTGTCGCCGTTCGAACGCCCGAACGGCGAGAACCCCTACGCGGTGCAGAAGGCGCTCCAGGATCTCATGCAGGAGTGCGTGGGCATCGTGCGCACCGAGGCGGAGATGCAGAAGGCGCTCGAGGGCATCGCGTCGCTGAGGGCCCGCGCCTCGAAGGCCGGGATCGACGGCAACCGCGAGTACAACCCGGGGTGGCACACGGCGCTCGACCTGCCGAACCTGCTGTGCGTCTCCGAGGCGCTGGCGCGGTGCGCCATCGACCGCCGGGAGAGCCGCGGCGGCCACTTCCGCGACGATTTCCCCGAGAAGGATCCCAAGGCGCAGGCCTGGAACACGGTGGTGCGCAAGGCGGCCGACGGCTCGATGCAGCTGGAGCGCGTCACGCGTCCGCCGATGCGCGAGGAACTGGCCGCCGTCGTCAAGGAGATGGGCTGAGCGGCGCGGCGCCGCCGCCACCGAGGAACCCCCCCATGCCACGAGCGACCTTCCGAATCTGGCGAGGTGATCAAAAGGCGGCGGCGTTCAAGGACTACTCCACGGAGGTCGGCGAGGGCATGGTGGTGCTCGACGCCGTCCACCAGGTGCAGGCGGAGAGCGCCCCCGATCTCGCGTGCCGCTGGAACTGCAAGGCCGGCAAGTGCGGGAGCTGCTCGGCGGAGATCAACGGCAAGCCGCGACTCATGTGCATGACGCGGCTCTCGGATCTGGACCTCACGAAGCCCGTCATCATCGAGCCCCTCCAGTCGTTCCCGCACCTGCGGGACCTGGTGACCGATGTCTCGTGGAACTACCGCGTCAAGAAGCGCATCAAGCCCTTCACGCCGCGCACGCCCGATGCGCCGGACGGCACCTGGCGCATGATGCAGATGGATGTCGACCGCGGGCAGGAGTTCAGGAAGTGCATCGAGTGCTTCCTCTGCCAGGATGTCTGCCATGTGCTGCGGGATCACCACAAGCACGAGGAGTTCGCCGGGCCGCGGCACTTCGTCTACATCGCGTCGCTCGAGATGCACCCGCTCGACACGGCCAACCGTCTCGCGGACACGAAGGAGCGGGACGGCCTCGGCTACTGCAACATCACCAAGTGCTGCACGAAGGTCTGCCCCGAGCACATCACGATCACCGACAACGCGATCATCCCGCTCAAGGAGCGCGTGGTCGACGAGTTCTACGACCCGCTGACGAAGCTCTTCCGGATCTTCAAGCCGAAGAAGGCCGGCTGACCGGTCGGCGCGCGGCGGCCCGTTCAGTTCAGGAAGACCACGGTCCCCGTCTCGAGGTCGTACATCGCGCCCACCAGGTCCACGCCGTCCTGGGCCTCGAGCGTGCGGATGATCTCGCTGTCGGCGCGGATCCGATCGATCGTCGTCCGGACGTTCTGCTCCGCCACCGCCTGCACGAACGCCGCGTCCTTCGAAGTGCGCCGGCCGTCGAATCCCGGCGTCGCCATCACCGAGGGACGCAGCCCCTGGATGACGGCGGTGAGATTGCCCATCGTCACGTCGTCGCAGGCGCCCTTGATGGCGCCGCAATTGGAGTGGCCCAGGACCAGGATCACCTTCGCGCCGGAGATCCTGGTGGCGAACTCCATGCTGCCGAGGATCGGCACCGGGGCGTAGTTGCCGGCGACGCGCGGCACGAAGATGTCGCCCAGCCCCTGGTCGAAGATGAGCTCCGGCGGCGTGCGGGAGTCGATGCAGCTCAGCACCACCGCGAAGGGGAACTGTCCCTGCGCGGTGGCGTGCGCCTCGGCCACGAGATCCCGATGCACGCTGCGGCCGGCCACGAACCGGGCGTTCCCTTCCTTGAGGCGGGCCACCGCCTGCGCGGGCGTCATCGCCTGCTGCTCCTCCCGGGTCATGACGCCCGTGGATGCCGTCGACGACGGTGACGAGGTGCACGCGGCAAGGAGGAGGAGCGATCCGAGGACGACCGGAAGTGCGCGGTGATTCATGATGGGCGGCGAGCCTACCCGCGGAAGGGGGGAAGCACCTATCTTGACGCCCATGAGCCTGATCGATCGACTCCGTTCGGCGGTGCATGGCGTGGCGCGCCGTCATCTCCGCGCCCCGCGGCGCGTGCTCCTCGCGGGTCTCGTCGTGGGCGCCGCGGCGGGCGGCTGCAATCCGCCGAACATCGCCATCGCCAAGTTCGACGGTGGCTCCGTCGGCGGACCCATGTTCCGCGCTCCGAACCTCTTCACCGTGGTGGCGATCGAGCGACTCGACAGCCCCATGGCGTCGCGGACCACCTTCCGGCTGAGCGACGGCGTGCCGGTGCCGGTGACCAAGGCCACGCCCGAGTTCCTGCTCGCTCGCGGACGCACCTACGTTCCCACCACCACCGGCGAGCCGGGGCTCGAGCCGCTCGTCGGGCTCAAGGCCTTCGATCCCGCTCGCCGCTACATCGTCATCGTGGGGCCGGAGCCCGCCGGCCCGTTCTACCGCTTCGATGTGGAAGGCGGCCGCGCGGTGCGCTTCGGCTCGGACTGGCCGGGCGGACTCCTGAGCGATGGCGTCACGCCGCGCCCGGCGCCGGTCTTCCTGGATCCCACCGGCACCGCGCACGAGATGCCGTTCGACTACGACACCATTCGCCTCATCTGGGGCGATCCGCGCGATGTGCAGAAGATCTACCTGCCGCCGCCCCCCGGCTCCTGAGCGGCGGCAGGGCCGACCCGAATCCCGTCCTGGAGTCAGCGCCGGCGCCGGCCGAGGCCCAGGCCCATGAGCGCCAGCGGAACGAACGCGGCGGGCGCCGGAACGAGCTCGATGGTCATCGACTCGTAGCCGATGCCGATCGGCTCGAAGCCTCCATCGGTGACGGCCCAGAAGTAGCTCTTGAGCCCGTTGAAGTCGTAGTTCCCCAGCGCGCCCAGGATGTCCAGCGACGAGAGCATGTCGCCGTCGTAGCTCACGCTGAAGTCATCGCGGAAGTTGCCGAAGGCGCCGACCGCCGAGAGCGGCACGCCGTTGGGGAAGTCCACGCCGCCCGCCGACATGTAGAAGCCGTCGACGACGAAGTCATTGTCGCGCACCACGAAGTACGGCGTCTCGCCGACGGGGAGCGGGTTCTGCAGGCCGACCGTGGCGTTCCCCACCTTCATCGAGAAGGACGCCTGATCGACGACGTAGCCGCGCACGTTGAAGGACTGGCTGTTCACGAAGTTGGTGGAGTCCACGGTGAAGGTCACCGTCACGGGACTGCCGGCGTCGTTGCCGTCGAGGGGCGGCACATTGACCTGGTTGTACTCGACGGTGCCGTGCATGGTGACCTGCACGAGCGCGGCCGCGGCGGGCGCGGACATCGCACCGGCGGCGATGAGCATGGCGATGGAACGGGTTGACATGGTCTTTCTCCTTGGATGGCTCGAATGGCTCGGCACCGCCCGGTGCCGAAGTCCTTCAAGACCTCGACGCCGCAGGGTACCGCGCGGGGCGACGGCGCGCCGCGTGCGCTAGGACCCGGCCGCATCGAGTCTTCGAGTCATGATGGATCGCGGCACTTCGAGAAAGCCGAGCCCGTCGTACAGCGATTTCGCTCGCTCGTTCTCCGGCCGAACGAAGAGGTGGACGGCCTTGACCTCCCGGGCACGAAGGTCCTCGACGATCGAGTCGAGCAGGGCCCGCCCGATTCCCGCGCCGCGATACGCGGCTTGGACGAAGAGCTCGGTGACGAACGCATCCTGCCCGGCGAACTCGATGTCGAATCCGAAGGTGGCGATGGCGTACCCGGCGAGGGATTCGCCGGAGCCCGCGCCGTCGACCGCCACGACGACCACGCCCAGCGACGGCTCGCGCAGGAGCCGTTCCAATGCGGGCACCATGGTCGCCGGCCGCCACTCGATTCCTTCCTCGCGATTGAACTGTGCCATGAGCGGCGCGATCGCGCGAGCGTCGTCGATGGTGCCGATGCGGAGGTCGAAGGAGTGCGCGGGCATGGTGCGCCTCAGCGGACCGCGAGCAGCAGGCCGTTGCCGACGGGAAGAATCGTCGATGCCGCGAAGTCGGGATCGGCGGCGACCGCGCGGTTGACGAGGTCCATCGTGTCGGGCGCCTCGCCGGGCGCGGGCGGATCCGGGACCCAGCGGCCGGCGCTCAAGGCGTTGTCGATCACCAGCACGCCGCGCGGGCGAAGCAACGCCTTGACCGCCGGCATCATCGGCAGGTATTCGCGGCGCTCCGCGTCGAGAAAGACGAGATCGACCGAGCCCGCGCCGAGTTCCTTCACGAGCGCCGGAATCACTTCGACCGCTCGTCCGAGTCGGAATTCGACCCGGTCCGCGACGCCGGCGGCGCGCACCTCCCGGGCGGCGATGTCCTGGTGCCTGGGCTCGATGTCGATCGAAAGGATTCGACCGCCGGGCACGAGTCCGCGGGCGATCCAGATCGCGGACACGCCCGCGAGCGTGCCGACTTCCACCGCGTGCCGCGCCCCGACGAGCAGGGCGAGCATCTGGAGCACTCGGCCGCTCTCCGGCCCCGCATCGATCGATGGAATGCCGGCGGCGTCGGCTCGCCGCATGAGTCCCGCGAGCACCTCGTCCTCCCGGGCGAAGAGATCGCGGATGTACCGGCTCGTGTGCCGCCAGCGCTCCGGCGTCATGTCGACCTCGTCCACGCCGCGAGCATACGGAGGCGGCGCTCGCCTTCGCGGAAGGCGTCGGCGTCCGATGGTCTCGGAGCGTGATCTGGAATCGAATCCGCCCTCGTGCGTACGCTGCCACCATGACACCGAGCGCCACGGCCGTGCCACCGCAGGTTCTGGAGAGTTTCGACCCCGCCACCGGCGAGCGTGTCGGTTCCGTTCCACTCACCCCGGTTGATTCGATTCCCGGAATCGTCGCCCGGGCGCGGGCGGCGCAGCGCGCCTGGGCCGAGATCCCGGCGTCGACGCGAGCCGACATGCTGCGCCCGGCGGCGGCCACGCTCCGCTCCAGGGCCGACGAGATCGGGACGCTCCTCTGCCGCGAGATGGGCAAGCCGATCAAGGAAGCCGTCGGCGAGGTGAACTACGCGGCCGACGCCTTCGCCGCCGAGCTCGACGAGATCGTCAAGGCGATCACGCCCGAACGCCTCGTCGACGAGAAGACGGAGACGACGCTCTACTTCGACCCGCTTGGAGTGTGCGCCGCGATCACGCCGTGGAACTTCCCGGTGCTGATGCCGCAGGAGAATGTCGTGCCGGCGCTCGTGGCCGGAAACACGGTGATCCTCAAGCCGAGCGAACTCACGCCGCTCGTGGCCCGAGCATGGGCCGAGTGCGTCACGCCGTGTCTGCCGCCGGATGTGCTGCAACTCGTCTTCGGCGACGAGGCGCAGGGGCGGGCCCTCGTGTCCGCGGAGGTGGACCTCATCGCGTTCACCGGCAGTCGCGCCGCGGGCCGGAACATCATGCAGAACGCGGCGGGGGGATTGAAACGGCTCGTGCTCGAGCTCGGCGGCAAGGATCCGCTCGTGGTCCTGCGCGACGCGGACCTCGAGGCCGCCGCCGCCTTCGCGGTGCGCAACAGCTTCCGCAACGCCGGCCAGGTCTGCGTGAGCACGGAGCGCATCTATGTGGATCGATCGATCGCCGAGGAATTCAAGAGGCTGGTGGTGGAGAAGGCGAAGGCCCTCGTCCAGGGGCCGGGCTCGAAGGAAGGCGTGAACATCGGCCCGATGGTCTGCCGCGAGCAGAAGGAGAAGGTGGACGAGGCGGTGCGGCGCGCGGTGGCGCAGGGGGCGCGCGTGCTGCTCGGCGGCAATCCGCGGAAGGAGGACAACTTCTATCCGCCCACAGTGCTCGATCGCCTCGACCACACCAAGGAGATCATGCGCGAGGAGACCTTCGGGCCCGTGGCGTGCATCATGGAGTTCGACTCGGAGAACGACGCCGCGTCCCTGGCGAACGACACGCCCTACGGACTCGGCGCCGCGGTCTTCAGCAGGGATCGCGAGCGCGCCGCGGCGTTCGCCCGGCGGCTCACCTCGGGCATGATCGGCATCAACCAGGGGTGCGGCGGCGCGAAGGGCTCGCCCTGGGTCGGCGCCAAGCAGTCGGGCTACGGATTCCATTCCGGCCCGCTCGGCCACCGGCAGTTCACGCAGGTGCGCACCGTGAGCATGCCGAAGGCGCCGTGACCGCCGTGCGGCTGCTCCTGGGCGCGGCGCGCGACCTGGCGTTCGGCGTCGCGGTGACGATCGTGGTGTCGTGGTTCGCCATGGTCATCGGCGAGCCGCGCAGCGCGCCGGTGCAGGCGCTGCTGGAGCGCGACGGTGATGGAACCACGGTCCTGGGCAACGAGAGCACGGCGCCCGCCCGGGTGGACTTCACGGTGCTGACCATCCGGCTGCAGGGGATGCCGCCTGGAAATGCCGTCGAGCCCTCGCGCCTGCCGTGGCGGCGGGCCCATCCGCTGGTCGGCGACGGCGCCTCGTGCGTCGTCGAGACCTCGGGATTCGCCGTGGGCTGGCCGTGCCTGGCGATGTGGGGCGAACATCCTCCCACCGCCTCCTTCGGGGACTCGATGCGTGCCACGCTCCCCGCGCGCGCGCCACTCCTTCCGCTGCGGGTGCCCGGCCGGATCGCCGCTCTCGAATTGCCGCTGTCGCCCCTGTGGCCGGGTTTCGCGGTGAACGCGGTCATCGCCGCGGCGCTCATCCGCGGGGCCCTGATCGCATTCGGCGCGGCGCGCCGCATCCGCCGCGATCGCCGCGGCCTCTGTCGGCGCTGCGGTCACTCCCTGGGCGCGGCCGCCCTCTGCCCGGAATGCGGTCACGCCTCGGTGTCTCGGGCCGGGAGCGGCGCTTGAGTCCGGAGTCGGGCCCACGTGAGGAGCGCCGCGCTTCGGCGGAGCGGCACGCGATTGATCCGCGGCTCGAGCCGCGGGCGCTCCTGGCGGCCTACCGCATGGGGGCCTTCCCGATGGCCGATCCGCGCAGCGGCAGGATCGACTTCTTCACCGCGGATCCGCGAGCCGTGCTGCCCATCGACGCCTTCCGAACGCCGCGCGACGCCCGGCGGAAGATCCGACGCGGCGACTTCACCGTCACCATCGATCGCGCCTTCGAACAGGTGATGCGCGGCTGCCGGGAGCGCCGCGAGGACGACGGAGGGACCTGGATCGGCGAGGCGATGATCGAGGCGTACGCGCGCCTGCACCAATTGGGCCACGCCCATTCCGTCGAGACATGGCGCGGCGATCGACTGGTGGGCGGGATCTACGGAGTCTCGATCGGCGCCGCCTTCTTCGGCGAGAGCATGTTCAGCCGGATCGACGACGGGGGAAGCGACGCGAGCAGCGCGGCGCTCTCGGTGCTGGTGGCGCACCTGCGCGAGCGCGGCTTCACGCTCTTCGACTGCCAGTACCTGAACCCGCACACCGAGCGCCTCGGCGCCGTGGAGATCCCCGCGTCGCGCTATCAGCGCGAGCTCGCCGCGGCGCTGGCCATGCCCGACCGCTGGTGACCGGCCTCCTCGATCTGGCGGCAGACGCCGCCCGGGAGCGTGCGCGTCACCTCCTGGCCACCGACCGGCACCACCAGCTGCACCGGCGCGCCTTCCACCAGGCGGTCGAGGAGCCCTTCGGGAACGCGGTAGCTGCGACGGCACTGGAGTTCGTCGGCGGCGCGCTTCACGGAGTCCCCCGAGGGAGGCAGGGGGTCGAGGGGGTGGCGCTCCCGGGCGACCACGAGGAACGCGGGGCCGTCGTCGATGAGCATCATGCGGCGCGGGTCGTCGCGCACCACGATCGTGACGAGGTCGACCGGCGCCGCCGCGCCGACCGTCGGCGGCACGCGCCGCGTGACGGCGCAGAGGAGGCTCTTGGGTCCGTCACCGCGCGAGAGATCGAGATCGACCGTCACCTGGCGCCAGCCGTCGTCGCCGACGCGCTCGGTGACCCGGCCGCTCTCGACCGCGGCTCGGGTCTCGCCGCGGAACGGGTTGAGATCGCCCAGCCAGCTCAGGAGGCCCTCATCGCCCGATGCCTCCGTCGCGCCTCCGTCGGCGGCGCCGCCCGACGCCGAGCCGCCGCTGCCTGCGCCGTCGGTCGCAGTCGTCGGCGCCGAGTGGCACGCGGCGAGCCAGCCCGCCGCGACCAGGAGGATGCCCGTGCGACGGATCGAGCGAGCACCGGTGCGACTCGGCATGGGCCCATGCTAACAACGAGGTGGACCGGGAACGGCAGCCGGCGGCGACGGAGCGCGCGGACCATGCACGCGGGGTTCTCCGGACAGGCCGGATTCGGGACCGCAGGCATGGAGCGATGGCCGCGCACATGGTTACGCTCTCGGAGTCGGGGCGGCGGAAGCATGCGGAAGTCGATGGGAGCGGACATGCACCGAGGCTCGGTGAAACGGAATCGCGGCAGCCATGAGTCCGCCGGCGGCGGGAGACGTCGCGCGGCGCGTGCCATGCTGCTGGTGGCGTGCCTGAGCGCCGGCCGTTCGCTCTGCCAGGCGGATTGTCCGGGGACATGGCAGGTGGGGCTCTGCTCCCCCTCGATCGCGAGCGGTGATCCCGGCAACATCTTCAGCCTGATGGCAGCCGGCAACGGCGATTTCTGGATGGGCGGCAGTCTCAGCGCCGTTGGAGGGGAGTTCGTCTCGAACATCGCCCGCTGGGATGGTCGCCGCTGGTGGTCGGTGGGAGGCGGCGTGAACAACAGGGTCCTCACGATCCGCGAGGCTCCGGGTGGTGAGATCTACTGTGGCGGAGTCTTCACCGAGGCCGGCGACATCGTGGTGAACAGGGTCGCCCGCTGGGACGGAACCTCCTGGTCGCCGCTCGGCGACGGCGTCGGAGGTTCGGTGAACGCACTGCTGCCGCTGCCCGACGGGGAACTCATCGCCGCGGGAAGCTTCACGACGGCGGGAGGATCGCCGGCGAACCGAATCGCGCGATGGGACGGGAGCGCCTGGAGCCCGATGGGAGATGGCTTCAACGGCAGCGTGGGCGACCTGGCGCTACTTCCGGATGGGCGCATCGTCGCGTGCGGCTGGTTCACCGCGTCGGGCGCCGTCGCGGTCAACCGGATCGCGCTCTGGGACGGATCCTCCTGGACGCCGTTCGGAAGCGGATGCGACGGGACGGTCGTCGCCTTGCGACTGCTCGACGATGGATCGCTCCTGGCCGCCGGTGAGTTCACGCTCGTCGACGGGGTTCCGGCGAATCGAATCGCTCGATGGGACGGCACGACCTGGTGGCCCCTCGGCGACGGCATCGGACCCGGCGCCGTGAGCTCGCTGGCGCTTGATGAGCAGGGCGCGGTCATCGCGGCCGGGACCTTCCAGACGGCGGGTGGCGCGCCGGCATCCAACATCGCGCGCTGGGACGGTGCGGCGTGGTCCGCGCTTGGCGCCGGCGTGAACAACTCGGTGAACGCCGTCGCCATCGCGGCGGATGGGAGCCTCGGCGTCGGCGGGGTGCTCACCTCCGCGGGCGGAATCACCTGCCAGCGGTTCGCGTGGTGGAAGGGCGGCGAGTGGCGAGCACTCGGCGAGGGGGTCAGCGCCCGGATGAACGGCCTGGTGCGCCTTCCGAACGGGGACCTGGTGGCCGGCGGAGAGTTCCTCGTGGCCGGGGGTGCACTCGCCAACTTCGTGGCGAGGTTCGACGGAGAGCGATGGCTGCCGATGGGCCCCGGCTTCAACGGCAAGGTGAATCATGTCGCGCTGCTCGGCAGCGGACAGCCGGTGGTGGCCGGCGCCTTCACGTTCTCCGGCTCCACTCCGGCCGGCGGGATCGCACGCTGGATCGGTGCATCGTGGATCGGAATGGGCGGTGCCGGAATCGGCCCGATCGAGGCGCTGATCGTGATGAACGATGGATCGCTGCTGGCCGGGGGAAACACCGGCGCGGCGCGATGGAGCGGATCGTCGTGGAGTCCCATCGCCTCCTTCGCCGGCAAGCCGGTGAAGGCATTCGCCCTTCTTCCCGACGGCAGCGTCGTCGTGGGGGGAGGGTTCGACTTCGTCAATGGGGTCGCGATGAAGAGAATCGCCCGCTGGGACGGCACCTCGTGGTTCCCGTACGGCGATGGTCCCGGAGGCACCGTCTCCGCGCTCGGCGTCGCCGCCGACGGCTCGATTCTGGCGAGCGGCTTCTTCGCGAACGCCGAGGATCCGGACGCGACCGTGGTGAGCCGCTGGACCGGCAGCGAATGGGTCGCGGCCGGAGGACCCTTCGATGTGCAGGTGAGCCGATTCGTCCCTCTCCCGGACGGCGATCTCCTCGCACTTGGTCAGTTCTCGATCGCCGGCGGTCAGCCGATGCCGCGCATGGCGCGATGGAACGGCGCGGAGTGGACGGGCGGATTCGGCGATGTCTCGAGCGCCTTCCCGAACGGCGCCATCGTGCTGCCGGACGGAGGTCTCTGCATCCACGGATCGATGAGTCGCGTCGACGGCGTCTCGTCGGGGGGCTGGGGGCGATGGAGTCCGGCCGGGTCGCCGGCGGACCTGGACTGCGACGGCATGGTGGACAGCGACGACCTCGGCGCGCTCCTGGGCCTCTGGGGCCCGTGCCCCGACTGCGCCGCCGACTTCAATCACGACGGCCTGGTGGACGGCGACGATCTCGGCACGCTGCTGGGCGACTGGGGGCGTTGAGCGCGTTCCGTCATTCGGCGCCGCGGCGTTCGTTCACGCCGGTCCGGGCCAGCCCCAGCGCCGCGAGGTCGAGTCGAGCGCCGGGCGAGTCCACGGCCTCGAAGCCGGCGGCGCGCCGATCGAGCACCGCGGCGCGGAAGTCGTCCGGAACCGGCGCCGTGAACGAGGCCTCTTGGCCGAGGATGGGATGCGTGAACTCCAGCAGTGCGGCGTGCAGCGCCTGACGGGAGATGATCGGCGTCCCTGACTCGTCCAGGAGTTCGCGGCCGCCGTAGAGCTCGTCGCCCACGATGGGCCAGCCGCGGTGCGAGAGGTGCACGCGGATCTGATGCGTGCGGCCGGTCTGGAGATCGAGCTCCACGAGCGAACACGGGCCATCCGCGCGGGCGACGCCCGTCTGCGGCGACACGGCGGGTCCGGGTCGGCGTGCCGGGTACCGCTCGATCACGTGCACGACGGTGCGGCTGGCCTTGCCCGTGTCGTCCCAGCGCACG
This sequence comes from uncultured Isosphaeraceae bacterium, assembly GCA_964610365.1. Classification (GTDB taxonomy): domain Bacteria; phylum Planctomycetota; class Phycisphaerae; order Phycisphaerales; family SM1A02; genus VGXK01. The sequence goes on along the minus strand of CAZSVT010000022.1, from coordinate 3,044 downwards.
GCGTAGCGCTCTCGAATGGTGGGGTGCTTCCCCAAGGGCAGATCGATGAGGTCGCTCGCCGGCTCCACGGATCCGTGGACCAGGGCGAGGTATCGCTTTCGAACCTTCCGCGCCTCGAAGGCCTTCGCCAGTCGCCAGTGCGCCACATCGCACTTGGCCGCGACGATCACTCCGGTGGTGTGGCGATCGAGCCGATGCACCACGCCCGGCCGCGCGATCTCCCCGCCGACGGTGGAGAGCGTGCCGCTCCCGGAGTGGAGGAAGTGCCAGGCGAGGGCGTTGATGAGCGTTCCGCGCTTGATCGATCTCGCGGGATGCACCACGAGATCCGCCTGCTTGTTCACCACGATCAGGTGCTCGTCCTCGTGGAGGACCCGGAGCGGGATCTCGTCGGCGCCGATCTCGTTGGACGGCGGCGGAGGCAGCATGGCCACCACCACGTCGCCGCGATGGAGCCGCGTGCTCGGCTTGGGCACGCGGCCGTTCACCGTGACCGCCTGTTCGCGGATGAGCCGCTGGAGCGAGGTCCGGCTCAGGAACGGCACGCGATCGACGAGATAGCGATCGAGCCGCTTGTCCAGGTCGCGCGGCAGCGTGAAGGTCACCGTGACGGGCGACTCGTCGTCGGCGTCCTGCTTCGAATAGAGATCGAAGAGCTCGTCCGCGCCCGGCTCGTGGAGCTCGGCGTCGGCGTCCCGCGAGGACTCGGTCACGGAGTGGGCGGCGCGGACGGCGGCGCCGAGGGCGCCGGCGGCGCGGACGGAGGCGCCGAGGGAGCCGCGGGAGCCGAGGACGGCGGAGGCATCGCCGGAGGCGTGCGGCTGGGCGCGGCGGGGCTGTTCACCGGCGGTCGCGGCATCGGCAGCGCCGGCATGCCGGGCGGCGGCGCCGTCGGCGTCAGCGTGATCGGTGCGCCGGAGCCGCTGGGCGTGATGGTCGGCGCCAGCGTCGGCGGGGGCGCCGCGTTCGGAAGCGCCGCGCGCGGCGGCAATTCCGCGCCGAGCGCCGCGGCGGCCACGCCGTCGGCCCTCCGTCGTGCCACCTCGGCCAGCGGGGCGTACGGTCCCGTGGCCCGGGCGGCGGCCGCGTCCAGGTAGCGGCGCGTGGCATCGGCGTCTCCGCGCGCCTCGGCCACGGCGGCCCGGCCCATGAGGGCATGGAAGGCGGTCGGCGTCAACGCCGGCGGCGTGTTCGGCTGCGACAGGGTGCGGTCGATGTCGGCGAAGAGCTGATCGGCGTTCTCCAGCCACTCGGCCCGGAGCTCGGGCGTGATCTTCGCGTCCTCGGCGGTCGCGTCGCGATCGTAGCGCACGCCGCGCAGGATGGAGCCGAGGTAGGTGTTCGCGGAGCGGACCTTCGCCAGGATGGCGATGGAATCCACCGAGCCGTCCTCCGTGGCCACCACGGCCAGCTCCTGCGGCGTGGTGGCGCGCTCCAGCCGCAGCCACGCGTCGGCGCGAGACTGGCTCCGCACGCGGTGATACCAGTTCCAGCCCATGTAGGCGCAGCCGATCACCAGCACGATCAGCAGGTAGTTGAGGCCCTTCGTCTTGAGCCAGAAGACGAAGTCGTCGTTGAGGCGGCTGTCGGTGAGCGAGCCGGTCTGGATCTGGTTGAGTCGCTTGTCCATGGTTCTGACGGCCGCGAGGCCGGTCCGCCAGTGTAGCGGCATCGCCGGTTCCTCACGATCGTCCGGACGGGTACCTTGCGGCGGTGGCCCTCCTGGTGATGGATCTCGACGGCACGCTGCTCGCCCGGGACGGCAGCGTGTCGGCGCGCAACCGCGCCGCGATCGACCGGGCCCGCGACGCGGGTTTCGAAGTGGTCCTGGCCACCGGGCGCAACTGGAAGGAGTCGAGGCGGGCGATCGAGGCGATCGACCATCGCGGCCTGCTGGTCGGCGCCGGCGGCAGCACCGTCAACGACGCGGTGAGCGGGCGCACGCTGCGTCGCGAGCTGCTGGATCCGCAGGTGGTGAGCGACCTGGCGCACCTGCTGCTGGACCACGGCCATCGCGCCCAGCTCCTCAAGGATCACCACGAGAGCGATCACGACTACTGCTTCGTGGGGCGGCACGCCCTGGACGAGGCGACGCGCTGGTGGTTCGAGATCCACGACCTGGTGCGCGTGGAGATCGACGGCGCCGCGGAGGCGCACCGGCGGCGGCTCACCGAGGGCACGATCCGCGTGGGCAGCGTGGCGCCGGCCGAATCGCTGGCACGGTGCGCCGACGAGGTGGTGGAGCGGCACGGAGACCGCGTGCACGCGCGGCGATGGGGCGCGCAGACCGCCCACGAGGTGGTCGGCAGCAGCACGCACCTGCTGGAGATCTTCGCCCGCGGCGTGGACAAGTGGAGCGCCGTGGAATGGATCTGCGCCGAGCGGGCCGTCGATCCGTCGCGCGTGGTGGCGATCGGCGACGGGCTCAACGATGTCGGCATGATCCGCGGCGCCGGGCTGGGCGTGGCCCTGGGCAACGCGCTCCCGGAGGTCCGCGAGGTGGCGGATCGCGTGGTGGCGCCGTTCGACCGCGACGGTGTGGCCGAGGCGGTGGAGTGGGCGCTCGCGGCGCTGGGCCCGGGAGGAGCGGCGCGGTGAGTCGACTGGACTCCGAACCGACGGGATCGGCGGAGTCGACGGCTCGGACGCGCGCCTCGGGCGCCGCCCTCCAGCCCGTCACCTGGACGCCGGCCATCGCCCGCGTGGAGGGCGATGTGCTCGCCAGCGCCTTCGAGGGGATGGTGAAGGGACTGCTGGAATCGGAGGCGGAGGTGCGGGCGATCGACGCGCCGCGCCGCGCCCCCTTCGAGCCGGTCTTCCGCCTGCTCTGGGAGGATGCGAGTCGACGGACGCTGGAGCAGCATCGATTGGAACTCGTCTCCGGCGCCGACGCCGCGCGCTCCGTGGCCCTGGCCGACGCCGACGCCGCCAGCGGGCGCGACTCGGTGGCCCTCGTTCCGAACGACCAGCTGGAGCGGGCGCTCCCGGCGCTGGAGCGGCTCGCCGGCCGGCTGCGGCGTCGCGCGGGCGCCGGCGCAAACCCG